>CALWUI010000018.1 GCA_944384705.1 uncultured Clostridia bacterium | reverse complement strand
ATTAACCCAAAAATATCTGGAATTTCGATTTTAAATGATATATAATTTTACAGAATGATCAAAAAATTTTCTTTAAAATATTCTATTTAACCAAAGAAAAAGAGCACTCACCAAAAAAGTGAGGCTCCTTTTTACAAATTCATCAATTTACTTAAGAGGTCAGATAGATAATTACTGCCACGTGACAGCAAAATTCCCGTCAGCACGCAGCCAAAATAGGGAATTCTAGATTCCAACTTAAATTGCGCAGGAAGATCTAACTTATACGCAATTGCCACTGTTACGCCCAGAATCGGGCTCAAAAACATTTCCCAGCAAAGCTCCCGTGCACGAAAAACTGCCGAATATAGCTGATTATTCCCTCGATTAAAACCGCGAAGGTTACGATTCCAAAAACTTTATTTTTCATAAAACTCCTTTCTTGACGAAAAATCGGAGTTATGGTAAAATATTGTCACCATAGTTGGGCTTAAGTCCTTGTGATATACCCCAACCCTCACTTTTTTTGATTTTTGAGGTTTGAGGTGATATTTATCAAGGAACTGGTTTTTAGACTTGTAAAATGGTTAAAAAAGCGATTACATAAAAAGAAAAAGCACCTTCTAACAGTAAATGTTGAAGCTGCTAATTCCGTAGTAATTGTAACCATACACAAGGACTAATTACAGAAAGCCCTTCTATGGTTTTATTTTACCACCGATTTTTTGATTTGTCAAATTTCTTTTATAAATGCATCTGCAAAACCGGCGTCTTTGACCTTTTGCAGCTGATACTCTGCGTTTTCTCTTTGGCTACACGAAGTTAATAGTAACGCGTTGTATTATTAGATTAAAGGATGACCTTGTAGTAAAGGAGAAATGCAGTTATGATAAAGAAATTAGCCAGTATGATTTTGTGTATACTTACACTATGCCAAATGGGATACGTTGATTCCTGTGCATTTAATTGGCCTTGGTCACAGACAAGAAATCAGCAAAATTTCGCCAATAAAAGAAATAAATGTGGAAATTTTGAAGACGTAGAGTATTCAAAAAATCTGTGTTTAAAAGAGCTGAAGGACGGAAAAGTGTTTTGCAGTCAGCTTAAGGTTGGGCCAAAATGTGAAACTGATTTGTGGTTTTGGGATTATGTGCAAATCAAAGAGGCGCTATCAAATCTAAGAAAATGCTCTTTAAACATGGAAAGCACAATAGTTGATGAAATTGTCTTAAACGTTGCGGATACTATTAAGGCTCTATTTAAAACGGATTTTGAAATGGCCAAAGAGACTTCAAAATATTGGTTAAACCATAGCCTAATTATAAATAATTCTAGACCAAAAAGTTTTTTCAGCTACTTAGCTAAAGATTTTTCTGATTTTTGTAAGTGTTGCTTTGTAAAGCCTTTTGGTGCTATACACAGGTGCATGATGAACGAAGATGTTCCTCGCTACTCAATGGCTTTTGATAAGATTTTAATGGGCATTATGAGCCTTGACTGGGTAAACAAAGACACAGTCTTTTTAAAAAGTAACTACGCTCAGCCTCCTACTAAAGACTATGGTGAGCACGTTAATTTTATAAAGCAAGACATATACTACGATAAAAATACTAAAGAAATATACGAAAGCATGTTTGGGAAGTTAGAAGAAATGCTCACCAACATAGAAAAATGGAACGTTTGCTAGGTTATTAAAAATTTTTTTATTTTTTAAATATGTATCGTAAAGACTACTGGCATTATAGTAAAGTTCTTTAATGCTATTAAAATTCTTTGCATCACCTGATTTAATTGCAGCCAAAACTTTCTCTAAAATTTCTTGGACACTATTCGCCAATGTGAACAGGTGGCAACGACTTCCATCGTTGTGCCCGCTAACTCTGTTTACACCTTCTGCATGGCCAGCCAAAAATCCTAAATTGTAATTTATAATAAAGTATTGGAGGCTCACTCAAAAAAAATAAATTAGATATGAGGCCAGAATAATAGTTCTAATATTGGCTTTAATTAAATAAAGTCTAAATCTCCAGCCAGACATATTTTCAATCTTTTGAATTTCATTTTTGACTTGCTCATTATGCTTTTTCAGATTTTCTTTCATAACATCTGCAGTTTTCTCCATAATTGTTCTTCTATCGTTTTCACTACTAGAGCTATTTTTAATTTCTTCAATAGCATTTTGTTTATCTTGTTTATTTTCGCTTGCAATAGAAAACCCTGCATCTAGAGATCAGATAGAGTTTGTTCCGGGTTTCCTTGGTTATTAGGCTCTATGGCTAAACACTCTAAATTAAAAGAGTAAAAACCTAGAGTTAAGATTAATATGCTTGATAGTAATTTTTTCATATTCTCTATTCCTTTCCAATAGCACCAGAGATTTCTGTGCTAATACTTTTCATATCATATGCTTTTCCTTTAAAGAATCCTTCATTACAAAAATATTTCGTTTTATTAAACAATAGTTCGAATTCAGAATAAATTTTATCAAAGAAATTTGGATCTTTAGCTTTTTTAGAAAGAACATCCGGATGAAAATTACTTATAAATGTGCGTAATCCTTTCCTCATATCCTCTATTAAATGTAGATCTACAGGAGTATAATTCGAACCTTTTTTTATATTTTGTCCTGCATAAAATCCTTTTTCATAGCCCTTCTTATAAGTTTCTACCCAATACGGAGCAAGAAAATGTATATTAAACAAGTACTCAAAAATACACCAGCAGATTACTCCAATAGCAGGACGAATATACGAGCACGCTAGGATTAAATATGACTTACTTAAATATTTTTTGAAGTCTTTCTCAGACATGTTTTTTATTTTTTCTATCTCTTTATTCACCAGATCACTATATTTCTTTTCATTTTCTTCTATTTTATTTGCGTATTTCTTTTGTTCTGATTTTTTGATATCATTATTTTCCTTTGCACAGGGAGAATTAGGCATATTGGAACCATTTTCTTGCTTTGTTTCAGCAAGCTTCGCACCTTCCGCAAAGGAAGGGGTTACAAATATCCCCGATAAAAATATTAATGATAGTAAACTCGCAATAATTCTTTTCATAAAAATCTTCTTTCCTTTCTTTATAATTGTTCAAACTAATGCTTCACATATATCAAAAGAAAAATTTCTATGTGAAGCATTTTTTTAATCTCTAGATAACCTAGAGCTCTTTGTGGTGTGTTATTTTAAAGATGTATCATAAAAATTAGTTAAGTTATAATATAATTCTTTGACATCGTCGAATTTTTTGGGGAAATGGTCTGGGTGAAGAGCTGCTAAAGCGTTTATAACAAGCTTTTTAATTTTGGGTGAAACGTTATTGCACTTGGTCCGTGCTAATTTATCGCATTCAGCGCGCGCCTTTGCTTCGCCTTGATAAAAACCTTCTTTTTTACCCTCTCGCAAACCTACTGAATATCCTCTGTAGAAATTTTCCATTTCGTCTGATTCTGCTTTCTTTATCCCTTCTTTTTTCCCATAATAATGCCCATTGTGGTACCCTTTGTGTGTATTTTTTCGTCTTTTTTAATCAGACAACGCTTTATATCAACAATAAATGTCATTCAATAGATGACACTTTAATTGGAAAAACTCGGATAAAATTAGATGTAAATAAGAAAATGTTTAATTCAAAGTCGCAAAAAGTTAAAAAAATATTGATTAATCCTAAATGATTAAAGAAAAATCAAATTTAAAGCATTTATAGCAATATTTTGAAAATTTGCGGTTTACTAAAAACGGAATAAAAGCAAGATTTTGAGATAAATCAAGGTGTTGCTTTTAATTTTTTAGGTAGAGCTATGCAGCAGTTTTTCTTTTATTACATCAGATATCCATAAAAACTTCCGAACTGTTAGGAAATAAAACAATTCGGAGGAAGTAACATGAAAAAACGTCGTTGTAATGTAAAAGATGAACTAGCTTATTTTTACAAAGTGATAAAAAATATGGTTCTCGGGTTTGCGCTGCCGGTGGCAGATGAAGCAAAATCGACGAACAGGAAGAAATAACGAGCAATGCGAAGCGGTGCGTGACCGCGCAGGACAAGTCGCGTAAAAAGTTAAGCCAAAATTTTCAATTCACGCGCACGC
>CALWUI010000017.1 GCA_944384705.1 uncultured Clostridia bacterium | reverse complement strand
GCTAATATAATTATATGATATTTTAGCTAAAATATCAATAAATTAAAATTTTTTAAAAATTGTTCGTTTTGTTCGCTTTGCTTATAATAAAATAATATTGTGATAATTTTTTCATAACATCTCTTAATAAATATTTTGAGCCCTTGCGTACAACAATTTGCTTGGCAAAGGCTCACGACGAGCGTCTGAATACAGGCGCTCTATTTTTTATAAAAAAACGGAGGTGGTGTTAATTCAACATTCATGCCAATATTGCGGGCGAATCCACGATGAGGGCTATATATGTAATAAAAAGCCTCGTAAAAACAGAAATAAAACAGATGAGGTGTCGAGATTTAGAAATACTTCTGCATGGCAGGAGAAACGCCGACAAATCAAGGAGCGCGATAATTATCTCTGCCAGGTTTGCATAAGGGATTTGTACAACACCTGGAGAAGGTACAACCATCAAGACTTGCAGGTCCACCACGCTGTGCCGATTGATGCAAGTGAAGAACTTCGGCTTGAAAACAACAATCTCATCACACTTTGTACAATGCATCATGCGATGTGCGATCGTGGCGAGATACCTTATGATGAAATCAAAAAGATAATTACTGAACAGGAACAAACTAATATTTTATTTTGAGTTCAGTATGTAAATAAAATTTGTTATTATATATTGAATTTGGTAAAAAATAGTTATATCATATAATTATTGGATGATATTTTAAATTAGAGCAAAGGTGATATTTATGTTCAAAAAATTATTTACACTAATCCTATTATTTATGCAGCTAATCACTGGCTCATGTATCGGATTTACAGTGTCCGCTGAAAATTTCAATAAATTGAAGACGCATCTTTCTGTGTGCGAGGGCTACCCAGATAATATATCTGACGTTGATTGTGCAACAAGGGCGTCAATACTAGACATGAAAGACTTGGAAATTTCACAAAAAAGTTTATTTAAAGTTGGGCCCAAAAAGGAGTTTGATATACACTTATGGAATTACAATAATATAGAAGATTTTGCAAAGCTAATGGAACAGCTTCTAAATAGTAGTATCCAAAGATTATATGTTAATAAAATATTAAGTAACGCTTTTAAAGAACCAAAAGTTTTAAAGGATTTGTTTCTTCATTTGCCTGAAAAAGAAAAGGATTCTATTCTTGAAAGATGGCTAGAGCTTTCACCTTTTAATAGAAGGGTAGATAAAGCAAAGTACGCATTAAGTCCAGAAGCAATAAATTCATTGATAAATGAGTTAACAAAAAATGCATGCCGTCTGCAAGAAGGTGAAAAAGCAGAACAGATGCTTTTAAAAAGTTTAGAAAAAGTAAAAAAGAATATGGTGAAAATGAAAGTTTATACAGGCGCAATAGAACAAGTTTTATACAAAATACACAAAGGCACATGGATAGGAAATGATGCTTTGTTGGTCAAGTTAAATCACGACCCAAAATATCATTATGCATTTACAGAGTTTAGAAAAGAAGGATTCGAGTACAATAACAAAACTATTGCGAACAAATTCAAAGATTTGTTTGAAGATTTGTGCAAAACAATGGCAAAACTTAATAATCACTATGAAGAGCTGTAAAACATATGAACTAAGAAAACCTCGTTCTAAATGATAGAAAGAGGTTTCTTTTCTATTAGACTTATTAAATTATTCCTAAACTTTTTTCCCAGCTATTTTTTTTATTTAATGGATTGTTAGCCCGAAATTGTTTAATCTCTTTAACTAATCTGTCAAAATTCTGGTTTACCGCATCTTTTTCTATGCTATCTAACTTTATTGGGTTTCCTTGGAAGCTTACATCTCTACTCGCTCCATCGAATTTTATTCCCATGCAACTGTGCGCATTTCCTTGGAAGGATTTTGGATAATAGTATTTGTTAAAATTGCCAGGACCATCCACTGAATCTAGTATCTTAATTAACATGTCATAGAAATCAGCATTTTTTAGATCATTATCAAATAACTCTTTATACAGTTTTTCAAATTCAGCTTTTTTATCATTGTTTACTTTATTTTCTACATTTTTTCTTATCGCCCATGGATAAATTATTAAACCTGACAGCGCTCCGAATGCCGCTACAATGGCCTTGAAAAGACCAGAAGATTTCTTAGCGCTATCTTTTTCTTTTTGTTCTTTGTTAGTATCAGAAGAGACATTTACCGCCGTACATTTGTTTTTAACAAAATTAAAAAGCGAACATAGTGCATAGCCAGCAGCAGCACCTATAGAAGCAAACAAAGGGCGAACAAGTGCAAGATTGCCCTGTTTTAAAGAATCGCTTTGAGAAATTAGCTCGTTTATTTTTTTCTCGGTCATATTTTGGCCATTTTGTGAAATAAAATCTTCTATTTTGTTTATTATCGGCTTTGCTGATTCAGAGTCAAAGTATTTCCTTTTTATATTTGGAAGCACTCGATCTAATGCTTTGTAACTGAACCAATAATAATTTTTGTCTCCATACGGTCCCATGTCCTCTAAAATTACATGGTCTTTTGCACCTGACTCAATAGAATTTACAGCTAGTCGTGTGGCCTTAATATAATCTAGATATCCACCTTTGTATTTTTTTCTAGTTTCTCAAACTCGGCTGTAAAATTGAGCGGCATCGTGATTTCAACTTTATTCTTTTCAGGAGCTTCATTTTCATTAATGTTCGAACCAATGCCTTCGGCCTCCGTTGTTCCAGTGTTTTGATTTGCAATGTAGTCTTGGTTAAGACTCGTAGCTTCGTTTGATTCAGCCTTTTGGCTTGTAATGTAGTTTTGGCTAAAGTTCGCGATTTCATTTGACTCAGTATTTTGGTTTGCAATATAGTCTTGGTTAAGGCTCTCGGTTTTATTTGACTCAGTATTTTGGTTTGTAACGTAGTCTTGGTTAAGACTTGTGGTTTCATTTAGCGCAGTGGTTTGATTTGCAACACTGTCATGTCTAATGCTTTCAATTTTATCTTGCTCAACTTCAGTAATTTCGTCAGCAAAAGATGATTGTGTAATATTGCTGAGCAGATTTGCCACAGACAGTATAACGGCAACAATTCTTTTAAATTTCATAATTTCAACTTCTCCTTTTTTATTTTTCTCATATAAACAAGAGATTTTTGTTTATATGTTATATATTATACCATATATTTTTGTAACATGCAAACTTTTTTCGACAAAATTTTACTTTGCTTTAAAATAGTATCCCCCCTGGTTTTTGATTAAGAAAATAGATAAAAATCGCA
>CALWUI010000016.1 GCA_944384705.1 uncultured Clostridia bacterium | reverse complement strand
TTGCTATCCTGTTTGAGCGAGGGCTGGCTGGGCTTGCTTTGCTGTTCTCTCCGTCGCCCTCGCTGTCCTGACAGCAGCATTTGAATGCTGTTTGTCAGGGGCAGCGGTCAGCAGACGGATTTTTTTTGGGTGGGGGGCTTGACTTTTAATAGTTAGTCTCTTTTATCTGACTTCCTGGGTTCACCTTATTCTGTCCTTGTTCTTGGGGTCAGTTCATAACTTATTTGAAAATTTATGTTGATTTTTCCCATACATAGTGTTATAATAAATAAAAGTAACAAGAGTTAGCCGTTCAAAAGACGGCTCGTCCTAAAAGAGTTTAATTTAATAAACTGCTTCATAGCCAGGGCAGTTTATTTTTTTATGCCAGTTTTTATTGTAAAGAATGTTACAACTAAAATTAGATAAATTAATAATAAATCTATAGTCATAAAAATTATCACCCCCTATATAAGGAGTGACAAGCCGCCCTTTGCTCGGACTTTCCCTTGTTACAGACTTTTATTATACAGAATTTTCGACAAATTTTCAACCTTTATTTTGGTATATTTTCCATTTTATATTTTATCATTTTATTTTCGTACTTTTCGTAAAACTTTTTTTTAATAAAAACGAGGGCATCAATTCAGATGTCCTCGTTTCTTAAGGCAAAATGTGAGCTTATTGCTCACATTTTTATTTTACTATTTTCGTACTTTTCGTAAAATTTATTTTTCCCAGAAAATTTTTGCTTTCTGACTGATTGTTTTAAGCAGCTCTGCTAACAAAACTCCCGCAGCTACAACTAAAATTTCGTGCAACACAAAATCACCTCATTCTATCTTGAAAATCTAATTTTTAAGCATTATACTTATAATTAACCACCGAAAAACGGTTTATTAAAATAGTTTTTCTTACTACAGCAGCTGCTCGTTACTGAGCGGCTGTTTTTTATAGACATTTTGCTAAATAGCTCTTTTTTCGTGCTTATTATCGAGTTCCAATGTGATTTTTTCTTTGTCCAATGCTTCTTTATACAGTTTCATCAGGCTGGCAACGATTTCTTCTTCGTTTTCGAAATCTTTATTACCGTATGCAACCTTAACGGCCTTATCTAGATTTTCGTGAGCTTTGGTAAGTTCAGGAGGCATGGTATTTGGGTCATATAAATCGGCAAGATTGCTATCTGGGTAAAGCTTT
This sequence comes from uncultured Clostridia bacterium, assembly GCA_944384705.1. Taxonomy (GTDB): domain Bacteria; phylum Bacillota; class Clostridia; order Oscillospirales; family Acutalibacteraceae; genus CAG-557. Next base: position 12,829 of record CALWUI010000016.1, on the reverse strand, counting down.
CTTGCATTCAATACACCTTGTGCGGCTTCTTCTATTTTTTCTTTTTGCTTTGGTGTGGGGTTGGGCCATATAAAGTTGTTGTAGACTACCGTTCCTGAGTACCTGTAACCATTTCCCAATCTTCCGCACACTGCTTTTACCCATGCCATATGTATATTTGAAGACAAGACACCAAAATGGTATAAAGTTGGCTTTGGCAGTATTTGTAACAAGTCGCTTGAAATAACATTTTTTTTCATAAAATCTATAGGTATGTATTTTCTATTTTCAGAATTGATTTTGGGGATTGCGAGGTAATTTGAATCAGGAATGTTGGTAACATGAAATTCAAGAGGGTAGTCTGCCAGTTTTCTTGTAGGTGTACTCTTGCTATTTAAACGATATTTTCTAACTAATTTTATTCTTTTTAAGATTTCTGGCATTTTTTGCAGTTCTCTAGGATGACATTTTTTTGCGTATAGGAAATACTTCGTATGTCCATTTAGCAGTTCTTCGGCACCCATCCACGGTTTAAAAAGCTCCTTTGATTTTGGTTCTTTTTTTATAAATTCGTCTCTTTCTTCTTTTGTAAAGAGATAGTTACCTCCGTCAATCGGCTTGTTACTTATTCCTATTGGAGATACGTTACATATTGGTTTATTTCTTCGCGCTACTATTATGTTTGGTGCATAAACTAAATATGGGTTTATATTTTCAGCTTTTTTAGATCCTTTTAAATCAAAAATTTTCTTTTCCTTATTGTTTTTATAATCGCTAAAGCCAATAATTACGCAGTGTACTTGAGCTTTTTTCCCTTTTGCTTCGTTGCCCCATTTAAAAGTTCGCAGCACAAAAATCACTTCATCCTATCTTGACAATCTAATTTTAAAGTATTGTACTTGAGTTAATCGCCTAAAGACGGTTTATTTAAATATTTACTCTTGTTATAACAGCTGCTCATTGTGGAGCAGCTGTTTTTTTATATTCAACTGTTTAACTTTTATATTTTATATTTACTTTTTTTAATAATTATGTTATGATTTAACATATATTTGCAATCTAGAAGGGGAAAATATGAGAAAAAATCAATTATACTATGGAGATAACTTAGAAATAATGAAAAAGTATATAGCAGATAATTCGATTGATTTATGCTATATAGATCCACCGTTTAATTCGAAACGCAACTATAACCAAATCTATAATAGAATTGGTGTTGAGGATAAAGCGCAGTCTCAAGCCTTTATTGACACCTGGCTGTGGGATGATGAAGCTCAAAGCGGACTTGAAAAGATTTTCAAAAATGATGACAAATCATACACATTGCAAACAATCGCATTAACTAATGGCCTTTTGCAAGCATTAGGCCAAGGCTCTATGCTCGCGTACATTGTTTCGATGATCCAAAGAATAAACGAGATCCACCGTATTTTAAAGCCAACTGGAAGCTTTTATCTGCATTGTGACCCAACTATGAGCCATTATCTAAAAATAATTTTAGATTCTGTATTTTGCCCGCGTGGTGGAGAATTTCAAAATGAAATCATCTGGCACTATAAAACTTATCAGGGGAATTGCAAGAATCACTTTCCAAGAAAACACGACACGATCTTTTTCTATACAAAAATCCAAAATTATTACTTTAAAATGCTAAAAGACGGAAACTTTAAAAATATGGTAGATTTTAAGAGGTGGAATAAATATTTAAGTCATAATCAGGAAATAAAAGGAAAATTTTATCCCAAAACAGACAGTAGATTTAATGGATATTATAAAAAATTTGTAGAGAAAAACGGTAGAATTCCTAGAGATAATGACGTTATATTGAAACTCGAAGGTGAAACAGTGGATACTGTCTGGAATTTAAAAGCAGTTAATCCAAATTCTAGAGAGAGACTTGGCTATACTACTCAAAAGCCAGAAAAACTATTAGAATACATAATATCCGCAAGCTCAAAAGATGGCGATACAATTTTAGATGCATATTGTGGCTGTGGAACCACTGTTTCGGTTGCAGAACGGATGCATCGTAATTGGATTTAGGATCGATATAACATATCAGGCTATTTCGTTAATCTTAAAGCGCCTTGAAGATACATATGGGTCAGAAGTGCTAAAAAACGTTGAAACTATGGGTATCCCTCAAGATATAGAAAGTGCTTTGGCTCTTGCACATAAAAAAGATGACAAAATTAGAAAAGAGTTTGAAAAATGGGCAATCCTAACCTTATTCTAATAATCACGCAATGATTAACGAGAAAAAAGGAAAAGACCTAGGCATAGATGGCACAGCATACGCATTTGATGGGGCGACACCTAAAAAGCTTTTATTTTCTGTTAAATCTGGACGTGTAACTTCCTCGCAAATTCGAGATTTAAGAGGAACAATTGATCGTGAAAATGCTGCTGGCGGAATTTTAATAACTCTAGAAGAGCCAACAAAGGATATGAAGCAAGAAGCCATTAAAGCTGGGCGCATTAATAATTTGTTCAGTGCTGAAAAGCATAATAAAATAGAGATAGTTACAATTCAAGAGATTCTAGACGGCAAACGAATGAATATTCCTGTTGCTGGGGTAATTAAAAGTGCATTCAGACTAGAAAAGCCCCAAGGCGAACAACTTTCGTTTGCCTAGCAAGCTTTTTTAAAAAAATATAACAATAAGATTTAATTTGGAATACAAAAAAGATGCACACTCGTTTACTGAGCATGCATCTCTGCAAAATTTAAAAACTTAGGAGACAATGAAAAAATTAAAAATTTGACAGCTTCTTTATTTTACCACTTTTTATTCGTATTTTTCGTAAAACTTTTTATTTAGATACTTTTTTCTTTGCGTGCTTTTTATCGATTCGCTTATAAGCGCTACACGAAGGTTACTTTCGATTATTTCTTCTTCAGTAAAAATTTCTCTCTCGAGTTCTTCCCAACTCCTGCCGATTCCTTCTTTGTTCACAAAATATGCCCCCTCCTACATAATGCTCTTAAATAATTTTATAATCCTCACATTCCAAATTCAGACAGCATAATGCCGGAAGATTTCTCGATTTTATTCCGGTTTTCTTATTGATAGCAGAAAATGCTTCTGGCTTTATATAATAATTTTTTTTAATTTTTATTGATATTTTATATCTTTGGTGTTATAATAAAAAGTAGCAAGAGGCGGCCGCTTAAAAGGCGGTCTGTCCAATAAGAATAGTGAAAAAATAATCGCTAAACTTTTTTTGGAAGAGAAAGGGCGATTATTTTTTTATGTCAATTTTTAAAGTTAAAAAAATTACTATAAAAATTAGTAAAGTTATTAACAAATCTATTGTCATAATGTTATCACCCCCATATTAAGGAGTGACAAACCGCCCTTTGTCCGGACTTGCTCTCGCTACAGATTTTTCGACAAGTTTTCAAGGTCTACTTTTGAAAACTTTTTTTATTTGTTACAATGCCATTTTAAAATTTCTTTATCAGAAATTTCGTCATAGTTTTCTCCACTATAAGAATGTGCCCACGGGGTATTCTCTTTGTGCGTTATCTCCACAAGTTTCCATGCAGAAAGGTCTCCGTATTTGCCCAACGTTTCATTGATAGAGTGAACCTTTTCTATTCCTTTTTCAGAAAATAATATTCGGCTCTCCCGCGGTAATTCAAGTCGTTCCTGCTTTTCAATAATTTCTTCTCGCTCACCTATTCTTAGGTCTCCATACTTTTTGTATTTTTCATATACAGTTTCAACTACTGGACCGTACCGGAAAGCATAGATTTTGTCTTCAAACAATCTGTTTCCCGTTTTGCAAAGGTAATCGGCATAGCACAAATAGCAGAGTTTTTCCAATTTTAAATGTGAACAAGATATCTTTGTTAAAATATATCTTGCAACGTCAAATCCCCTTATAACGCGGTCTTTCATGATTTTTGCAATAAATTCTTCAACGCTGTCGATAACCTTAACATCCTTAAAATACGGATCAACCTTTACGACTGACTCCCATTCTTCTGTGTCAGCACAGATTGAATGCGTTGAAAACGGTGCTTCGTCCTTGCAAGCTTTAAAACTATATCTGTGATATAATTTACGTCATCTTGCGTTTTTTCAAGAATATCTAATGCGATTCTCGTATGCTCCGAGTATGAATCGCTCATTATTATGAAATGCCTGACCATTGTTAAGTCACCCTTTCTTTTACTTATTCAACAATCGGTTTTTCTCTGCCAACGACTTCTTTGTAGAGTTTCATTAGGCTGGCTATGATTTCTTTTTCGGTTTCGAAGCCTTTGTTGCCGTAGGCGGCCTTAACGACTTTATCGAGATTTTCGTGAGCTTTAGCAAGTTCAGGAGGCATGGTGTTTGGGGCATATAAATCGGCAAGGATGCTATCTGGGTAAAGCTTTCTTGCATCCAGCACTTCTTGTGCGGCTTGTTCTATTTTTTCTATTTGCGTTGGTGTTGGGTTGGGCCATATGAAATTGTTGTACAATATACTGCAAGAGTATATATATCCGGTACCAAATCTGCCACAGGTTGCTCTCATCCATGCCATGTGGACAATTGATTCCAACACACCAAACTCATATATTGCTGCCTTAGAAACAAGTTGCAATTTATTACTTGATATTATGTTTTTTTCAGCAAAATCCATCGGGATGTATTTTCTTTTTTCTGATGATATTTCAGGAATAATTAGATATTCACTGCTTGGCTGCCTAATTTCTCCAAATGAGGTAGGTACAGATGCGAATTTTTGTGTAATTGCTTTTTTACTTTTCAATCTAAATTTCCTTACGTTATCAATTCTTTCCATTATTAATTTACATTTTCTTAACTCGTGTGGTCTTGCATCAACTAACCACAAACACCATCTTGGCTTATCATTTAAGAATTCTTCTGCACCCATAAATGGTTTTATCCATTTTTGCGCTAATGGATTATCTTTAACTAGCTCGTTTTTTTCTTTCTCGTTTAGCAGCAAAAAACCTCCGTCAGTTGGGCGGCTCCCACAAACCATGTTTGGAATGTCGCATATTGGGTTACTTCTTCTTTCAACCATTATATCTGGTGCATCCACTAGATATAGATTTATATTATTTGCAATGCTTAAACTATTATCATCAAAAATTTTCTTTTCTTTGTTATTCTTATAATCACTAAAGCCAATAATTACGCACTGTACATTTGATTTCTTAACCTTTTTCAATCCGTCCACTTAAAACTCATATATGCAAAATTTATTTCAGCGCCGTGTTCTGCAAGGCTTTGCCATAAAATCGCCGGTTGCTGCCCTTGCGTGACAGAATTTGTTATGATAAATGCTGTCTCTATTTTTGTGTTTTCCATAAATTCAGCAGACTTTTTCATCCATGCACAAGCATAATCGAGAAGTCCATGTTTCGTCTTTTTACCAAAAACTCGCTCCATATCCTGCTTCTGCTCTGCAGTTTTGCTATAAGCTCCGATGAACGGTGGATTGCCGATGATAAAATTTAATTCTTTTTTAGAAACTACCTGATTCCAATCTGTCTGCAAAGCATTTGCTGCCAATATTCGGGGCATACTCTTGCCGGCCGTCAATTTCTCAAAGCTTCTTAAAGCTTGACACACAGCACTTTTGTCGATTTCAATGCCGTAGAATTGCCTAGCACTTACTTTCGAGTAGATTTTTTCGTTTTGATCTTTTAACCGCATCATGATTTTATTCTCCAGCTCCAAAAGGCAAATATAGGTAACCAGAAGAAAATTTCCTCCACCACAGGCCGGATCTAAAAACTTCAGGCTGGAGATTTTGTCATGTAATTTGTGCAATTTTTCTAAATCATCTTTCGCAGCTTCAAACTCGTCTTTTAGGTCCTCAAGAAAGAGTGGGTTAATCACTTTTAAAATGTTTTCCTCATTGGTATAATAAGCGCCCTGCTGCCGTATTTCATCGGCATTTAGATGCGTTGCTTGATTTAATATTCTGCTCATTTTTCTACTCCAAACTCGGCAGTATTTTCCAAAAAAGCATTATGCTTTTTGCGTGGGTACTGCTCATCGTGCTCGCCGATTGTATATGCTATTTTTTGCCAGGTGAAGCCCTTGATGTACCGCAAAGCCAGGATTACTCGCATTTGGCTGTCTTTTACGTTTGCTATGTATCGGCTCAATCGTACATATTCTCGGTACAATTGGTATAATCTGGCGTCTAGTTCTTTTCTCAATTCGGCTATTTGTATTGCATAATTTCCCACTTTGTCCGTCAACTCTCTAGATTTTGGAAGGTCATCGATCCTCACTGCACAGCTTGTCGCCGAGCCTTCTAGCTCTTTTATTCTGTCCATCAACTCTCGCACTTCGTACTTTAAATGCCTCAACTGAGATAATTCCTTTTTCGTCATAAATGTCCTCCGTTGTTTTTTCTATTTTCTAGAAGCTTTCATGTTTTTAAAAAATCTATCTTTTGAGAAAACAAGAGTCGTTTGCCGACCAGAAAGCCCTCTTGCCTGGATTATTTTGGTGTCAGGATCAACTCCGAGTATCCAAAAATATGTGCCCAATTCGCCGTCCCAAAGCCATTCGTTTGTGCTATTTTTAAGTTCTTCAAACTCCATTTTCAATATCTCCTTTACACGTCGTTTTCTGTGAGAACTTTAGCCAGATCCACGATTATAATCGAGTTTCTGCTGCCCTCCCTCAGTTCGGCTTGATAATAAAAGTGTCCATCTTTTCGTCTTTTTCGCAGCATGCAGCCAGTCATTATGTATTCTTTTATGCTGCAGCCATCAAAATTTATCTGCCCGGTATCGTAGTATACCGGTTTATTCATATATTTTTTCACCTGTGCTAACTCCATTTTCAAGCCCTCCAAGCGTTTTTCTCAGTAGTTTTCGATTCTTCATAGACCCGATCTAATTCGGAAAATTCCATGTAGTTGCCGTTAAAATTAAAAAGCGTCACTCCATTGTTTCCGCGCCGATTCAAGGCCACATCCACGCCAACCGTTTTTGATTCAACCATTCCAAGCTCGTTTAGATTTTTCTCAACGCACCACATCAGCATCAATTTGTTGGCGTCCTGCTCAATTGAACCGCTATCCCGCAGCTCTGACGGGCTTGGCCTAGAGTTTTCATCGCTTGTTCGGTTCAGCTGAGAAAGGCACAGAATCGGTACTTCCAGTTCAGCGGCCAGGCATTTAAGATCTCTACAAATCGCGCCAACTTCCAGATTGCGCGTATCGTACCTTCGATTGCTGCTCATAAGCTGAAGATAATCGATCACGATTAAGCCAAGTTCTGTACGGCTTTTAAGCCGATTTTCTGCGATCAACTGCTTCGTTTCGATTCGAATATCATTGACCGTGCAGGACGGATTTTCGCTGATTTTTATCGGCAAATCGTAGTTTTTATCGATGGTTTCGGAGATTTTACAGATCTCGTTTACTCGAACTTTTTCTGGCCTCCGTTTATCCTTAAACTTCCGATCAATCAGCGTATTCATCGGGATTTCTGCTGCCTTTGAGAGCATTCTCTCATATATTTCTAACCCGCTCATTTCGAGGCTATAAAACGCAACAATTTTACCGGTTTTAGCCACATTTTCCGCAATCGAGAGGGCGAATGCTGTTTTTCCGATTTTCGGTCGAGAGGCAAGAGTTATCAAATTTCCGGCGCTCATGCCTTTTAATTTTTCGTCAAGCCTCGAAAATCCGGTATTTATGTAAGGCGCTGTGGGTTTTCCGTAACTTTCAAACAGTTTAAGACCGACATCTCCGATATTTTGCAGGCCTTTAAGTTGTTGCTTTTTCACCGTTTCAAATAGCTCAGAAATCATTTGATTGGCGGTTTCATCGGGGTTTTCACTGTTTATTCCATCAGCTAAGACACTTGAGGCAATCTCTTGTATCTTCCGTGATTTTTTCGAATTTAGAATTATTTTTGCATAATTTTCTGTGTTGCGAATCGATGGCGTCAACTCAGCGCACTCAGAAAGCAATGTTTTTATCTGCTTTTCTGGATAATCTCCAGAGGCTGCCAATTGGCTTAGAACGGTTAAAAAATCTACCGGCTTGCCTTTCGATGAGACCTCTAAAATGGCTCTATAGCAGGCTTTTAAGTCATCAAATAAGAAATCCTCAGGAGTTATCAGGCTGTTTACTTGCACCAAGACTTTTTCGTCTAAAATTATTGCTCCAATTACCGATTGCTCTGCGATTCTTACGGTTTCGTTGTGCATTTTTGAGCCTCCCTTCGGTCAAGATTTTTTTTGCGAATAAGACTGCGATAATTGCTGTTAAACTCAGAAATACCGCCGATTAGCTGGGTTTCAGCTGTTCATCCTCATAAGCAACTGCTGATATTTTTCCCTCACTTTTTTCCCAGATAGAATATTGCTTTTCCAAAAACTGTCTTTTTGGCTCCAAGCTATCACTTCAGCAATGTCGTCGGCATCGATTTTGTCTCGCCGAATCATCAAATCAAAGTCGCGAGCCCAGCGCTGTCGCTGCTGTTCGCTTCTTGGAAATTTCGGATTATTCGCTGCTATGCTCTTTTCTAAAAATCTAGCTAACAGATACGGATCACTTTTTGAATCAAAAATTTTCTTTTCCTTAACTCTTCCGTGGCAGATTTTTTGCTCTTCTTTTTTTGAATTTTTTCCCATTTCAAAAATCTGCGACGAAGAATTATATTATATAATTCTTCATTAATTTTATTTATTGTAGTATTCATTGTAGTATTTATTGTATTATTCTGTGCGAAGTTTTCTTCATGGGGGGTAGAAGTTTTCTTCATGGGGGTATGGAAGTTTTCTTCATGGGGGTATAGAAATTTTCTTCGTTAGGTTGATTAAATTTTTGAGAGGGTGGAATCGATGTTTTCATCATAAGATTTTGTAAATCTCCCTCTATTTTCAAGCAACGAATCTTAATTTGCGGGTTCCCTGGTGTTGGAACAAATTTCGAAGAAATGTATCCGGCATTGCAAAGCGCTTTTATCCAAGTTGAAATCGTCCTTTTACTCACCGAATAAAGTTGACTAAAATAGTCGTTTGTTGCCCAGCAATAACCTTTTTCATTGCATAAAGCCGTAATTTCTCCATACAGCAATTTCGCATGTGGAATTATTTGGTTGTCATATCTAACACTTGCAGGAATCACCGCATAATAAGATTTTTTGATCTCCATTTTCTTTTTACCTCCACGAGTTCATCCGTTTTTCTGACTGTTCTGCATCCAAAATGTAAATATTTGAATGAAAAAGATTTTTACAAATGCGGATGTGTCCCCAACTTACCAGGATTTTCAGGTGTTTATCCAAAGTTCGGATACTAATATTTATTTCTTTTGCAATTTCTTTTCGTGGCTTTGAGCATGTCCAACTTTTGCCAGCAATGCTGTAAAGATAGGCAAATACTAGCTTTGAGTAAACATTTATTTTCTTGTCTGTCATAATTTTTTCTAAAATTTTCATATTCTTGCTCCTTTAAAACGGCAAATAATCATCTTCTAATTTTTCGAATTTTAAAACGTTTTTGTTGTCTGGATTATTGCCAGATTCTTCTTTATTTTGGAAATTTTCAATCACTTCTAAAACTGTAAATCCTTTGTAAATTTCAAGACCGAGTTGCTTCGTGTAAAACTTACAAATCAGCTGAATATCATCTTTATTTCTATATTTTGATACTAATATTTGTGCGTTATGTCCAAATGCTGTGCAATTTGCGAACGTAGATTTCCTCCATTCTCCAGTCTCTGGATCTTTTCCATTGCTAAGCTTAATTGTAAATGAAACTACATCTTTGCTTTTTGTTTTTAACTCTCCGTATATTTTCCCTTTAAAATACACTGTGTTTACTCTTAAATTTCCAGAATAAATTTCTTTTTCGTCATCAAAAATCTTAAAAATTTTCATAATTTATGTCCCTTCAATGGTTTTTATTAGAACTTTTGTCTCGGGTTTTTCTGCGTACTTTTTCGTAAAATAAATCTTACAGATTTGTGCGTCATCGTGGTAAACAAAGCCATTTAGCGCATCTAAAATGACCTTGATTATGTTGTCGCCATCAGGGCGCTTGGTAGGCAAAATCTCGCCGTTTAGCATTAGAGCTCGCACATTTTTGCTGACATTTTTAGGCGGTTCAAAAAGGGCAAGAATCGCGATTTCAAGCGGAATATGCCGTTCGAATTTAAAGTTTGCAGCTTTAAAGTATACTGAGCGTATTTGACTTTCGTATTCAACCGTCTGTTTTGGCGTGTAAGTTACGCTTCGACCGTTAATTCGGCAGACTCTCGGCCTCTGCTTGCCCCTCGGCGCCCCGGGGATCGTAAATTCTATCGTCACTTTTTATCTCATGATTCCTTTCTAGCTGATTTAAGCCTTCCAAAATCTCGACCCTTTGCTTGACGGTCAACTCTTTAAAACTGCTCACATTGTACTTTTTCAGCAGCATCGCATACAATTTGTCCGGCTCATCAAAATGCTTTACGACGTTTTTCAGAATTGTTGCATCTTTTGCGCTAATTTTTTCAGTCTCAATTTCTGGCAAGTCCTCGCCGCTGTAGATATACAAGCCCAGACCGAACATTGCCAGATTTTTCACCAGACATCGCATGAGCGCTTTGTTGATATCAAACATCGTCGCCGGCTCAACCAGAATATCTTTTCTAAATTTTGTATCGTAAGTGTACCCTTCGGCTTTTAAGGCCTTGTTGGCGCTGTTTAGCACCGGAAGCCACATCATGTGGGTCAAGCCATCGATTGTGACCTCTGTAAACACCATGTACCCGACGTTTTCGTCAAAAACATAGGGGAGCTGTCTTTCTCCAAAAAGCCGAATTTTATATGTGGCATCTGGAAATTTTTTCTTCACTTCAGCCCACGCATACGGCCAAGAAAGATAGACCAGACCGTCTTTTTTCTCAATATGCTCATTGACGTTGATTTCAAAAAGTTTTTCAAAGATCGATTTTTCTCCCATTTTTTCCCTCCTAAAAAAATATTAAAAATGTCGCAGCCACAACTGAAAATACAAATGAAATCGTAGAAATTAAAATGCATGCGGCCCGCTTATCGTTGTTTTCTTTTTTGCTTTTGTGAATTGCTGAGAGGTGGTACTTCCACTGCATATCAAACGCGGGCTGCGCCCTGAATTCTTCCCACCGATTGTAAACTTCATCATAAAATACATCGATGCTTGGCATAGAGCTAGATTTAAATCGCCAACCTGCTATCACTGCAAAAATAAAGCTTATTAACAGTCCAGTTAATAGAATAACCGGCCCTAAACCGTCTGTTTTAGAAAGTAACAACGGTAATAAAGCGGCTGTGACAGAATATGCCGTAAGCATTTTGTCTGACTGACTAATTAAGCTTTCTTCTCTTTTTTCCTGCAGGCTATAGGAAAATTTTCCAAGCGCTAAAATGTTTTTAAGCATCAATTCTGCCAATTTTTGTTGTTCTTCCATTTTTACACCTATTTCCATCTTGTATCATGATGCTCTAAATCAGCTTTTTCAGCTTCTAAATCCAGCGGTTCTGCTATTTCTCGACAATACCTTAGACAATCTTCGCAGCACTTTTTTCCATTAAGGAGATAGTACGTATCGCCCTGATAAATATTTTCATCGCAGAAATCGCAGGTAAAAACGGGAATAGCCTCGTTATCTGGCAGAGTTAAATATATTTCTTCGGCATGTTCTAACATTACTTTTCACCAGTCTTTAGTTTTTTGCAGATCACTCGGAATGAATCCAACGTTTTCTGTTCTAAATTTTTCAATTTTATTGCTTGATAAATTACTACATTTGCTAAAATAATTGTGATAATAATTAAGATTAGTTCCATGATTTTTGTCTCCTCTTTACTTAGATTTTGTTTTTGAACTTTTTTTGCCCAATTCTAAAATTTCTTCCAGCGTGCAATCTTTCTTTATCAAGTCTAGCGTTTCGCAGGTAATTTTTAGTGCGCGAAAAACTTTATCTTCCATTCGACTTATGTAATTTTGCTTGTATACGATGATAAAAACTAGCACTGCGATTGCCAAAACCACAGTCAATTCCATGTCTGGCACCTCCTTTTAAAATATTTTTATATATAATAAAAGCCCAGGAATTCCTGAGCTTTATTAGCTAATTTTATTTTCTAAGATGCACTTTTTTAATTCCATAGTTTTCAATTTTTTGCTATAATAATAGCTCAAGGCTTTCCTTGAGCTTGTTGATAAATTTTATCCATGCTTATTTTTCTGTTAGAGAAATTTATCTTCTTTAAATTTTTCTACGAATTATTTTTTATTTTAATTCTAGTAATTTAGTTTTTTTCTCTTTATATTTCCAATAAATTTCATATTTCCATATTAGTCTTTATCTGTATCGATTTCATTTGGATCTAACTAAATACATGATTGATTAAGAAGATAACAATTCATAAAATGCTTTATAGTGCAACATATAAATTTTCAATATGGTATTATTAGCATTTCATTTTTATTGACATTTTGATATTTTCCTAGTATAATGTCCGAGAGAACAATATCTTATGGAGGTGCTCCTATGAAACGTGATAACAAACTTGGAGTTATTATTGCAATTGTTGTTACAGCAGCCACAATAGCTGCGTCTGTTGCTACGGCTATCGTTTATTTTGAGAAAAAAAGAAAAGATGACGAAGATTTAAAACACTATTTAGATTGTTCAATTCAATAATTCCGTAATTCCGTTAATTTTATTTGCAGGTGTAAAAAAGAGCCTCACTTTTTTTGAACTGTCCCAAGTTATGCAGACAGCACAAAAAAGCAGGTCTAGGGTAGAATAATTAAATTTTAAGCAACAAACTGATTTCGTTTTTCAAGCGGAGTCAGTTTTGTTTTAGTTTGAATGCGGAAAT
>CALWUI010000015.1 GCA_944384705.1 uncultured Clostridia bacterium | reverse complement strand
TGCCAGTTTTTTGAGTCCAATATCTCCTTTGAGATACCGTTCCACAATTTCCAGCTTGAGTTCGGCGGAATATATTTTTCTTCCAGACATAAAAATTACCCCTTTCATTAAACTTTTATTTTTGTCTAATAAAAAGGGTTCACTTCAAAAGGGAAAGTCAATAAAATATGGTGTTATTTTCAAAAAATACAACAACAAAAACACCTTTAAAAGCAGAGCAAATCCAGTATTGCTGGACTTGCCTCATGTATCAAAAAATACTTACAAATATGGTGCGGGTGACAGGACTTGAACCTGCACGGTGTTGCCACTAGAACCTAAATCTAGCGCGTCTGCCAATTCCGCCACACCCGCTTACTTCTATTATTTTACTTGATAGCTTTACAAAAATCAAGTGTTTTTACAAATTAAGAGCTCAGTTTTGAGCCCTTTTTTCGTCATATTATATCAATTTCATATTCATTTAGCCAATAGTTTACCTGAATAATATATGCCATGATCTGTGCTGCTCCCATCAACTGTCCATACCATGGAGATGAAATTGATTCTGGGTGTTCCATAATTTCATAGATATTATCATAATCTAAAATTTGGCTTAATATAGAATTTTTATTTTTTAAAACTTTTGTAATCTCTTTTTTTATCAAAGCAAAATACATTGGATTATGTGTTTTAGGATAAGGGCTTTTCTTCCTAAAAACAATTGAATCTGGTAAAATGCCTTTCATAGCTTCTCTTAAAATTCCTTTTTCTCTTCCTTTAAAAGCCTTTGTCTCCCAAGGCATATTATAAGCATATTCCACTATTCTATAGTCACAAAATGGAACCCTAACTTCTAACCCATTATACATGCTCATACGATCTTTTCTATCGAGTAAAGTTTGCATAAACCAATTTATATTTAACATAAACATCTCTCTCATACGAGAATTAATCTTATTTTCATTTGATAACTTATCAGTATGATTTATAGTATCTAGATATTTTTGCTGAACATATTCATCTGCATTTTTTAAAAGGCCTTTTTTTAATATTTTTTTTCTAATATCAAGTGAACGTGCCCAAGGGAATGTATTGCTAAATAAAATTTCTTTTTTGTGATACCAAGGATAACCACCAAAAATTTCATCAGAACATTCTCCAGAAAGTGCTACAGTGAATTCATTTTTTATCTCTTTACAAAGCAACAGCAATGAGGAATCAATATCTGCCATTCCTGGCAAATCACGTGCAAGTGTAGCTTCATATAATGATTTAATTAAAGCCTCGTTTTCTAAAATCACATAATTATGTTTGGATTTTATTGCATTAATCATTATTTCTATATACTCATTATCAGAATTTGGCTGAAAAAGGCTCTTTTTAAAATACTTTGCATTATCGACGTAATCTACAGAATATGTCGATATTTGTCCTTTGCCATTGCGTACATAATAATCCGCAGCAATTTTTGAAATTATACTGGAATCAAGGCCGCCAGATAAAAAACAACACAGCGGAACATCTGAAACTAATTGTCTCTTAATTGCATCCACCACTAAATATCGGGTTTTTTCTACAGCAACATTAAAATTATCGTTAAAGGGTTTAGCCTTAAGTGACCAATATTTCTTTCTAATCAATCCATTATTTTTTGAAAAGTATGCATACTCTCCAGGAAGAAGTTCCTTTACTCCTTTTATAATTCCGTTCCCAGGAGTTCTTCCCGGTCCGATAAAAAATATCTCCATAAGTCCTTCTTCGTCAACCACTGGCACTACTTTTGGATTACACAGCAGGGTTTTTATCTCGGATGCAAATATTAAGCCTTTTTCATAGTTATAAAAAAACAGAGGCTTTACTCCCATTCTATCTCTTGCAAAAAATAATGTTTGTTCTTTAGTATCCCAAACAGCAAATGCAAAAATTCCATTAAATTTCTCTACACATTTCTCTCTCCAATGGATAAACGACACCAGCAAAACTTCTGTATCTGAGTGCCCCTTAAATGTATAGCCTAAAGATATCAACTCATCTCTTATCTCATTTGTATTATATAGTTCTCCATTATATACTAATGTATAATCCTCGTCGTTATAAGCAATTCTCATCGGCTGATTACCGTTCTCAGGGTCAATAACAATTAGTCTTCTATGCAATAAGCATGCATGCCGCTCCCTATGAAATCCTTTCGCATCTGGTCCCCTTCTTGCTAGACTTTTAGACATTCTATTCAGAATAGATAAATTTTCACTCACATCAGTTTCGTAATCAATCCAACCAGCAATTCCGCACATAATATTATTCCTCCCGAAAAAAAGACATCACAAATATATTTTGCGACGTCCAGATATTTAATATTATATGCGCAGTACAAATTTATGTTCTAAGCCTGGGGTTATGTCTGAGCCTGAATTTTAGACTTTCCTTTTAGCTCCTCGAGTATTTTACGACATTGGTCATCACCTTTGCAAAGGTTTATTTCTTGTTCTAAAAAATCAATCTTTTCAGATTTATACCCAGTAATTAAGTCAAAAAAACAAAAAGGAAATCTTTTTATTAAACTCCACAAAAAATAAGTAGGAACTTTTAACATATTAAAACCTGCTTTTGCAACAGAAAAATAAAAATTAAAAATGCTTTTTATAATTGTTAATGTCAAAATATATGCACCAGAAACTAACCCTGTAGTTTTTCCCCATAATATCTTAAAAAGATCAACAAAGAGTGGCCAAAGTTTTTGCTCGAGATTTTTCGCAGCCTTTTCATCTGATGCATTTTCATTATATTCCATAAAGTTAGCTTCTTTATCGGTAATATTTCCATGAGATTCCTCAACTTTTTCAAACAATGATTTCAAACTTTCTTGGACTGAATTTATTATGTATAAAAAATCAATTTTACTTAAAATTCTTAAAGTAAATAAAACTGTCAAGGCTGTTAGTACGACAATCATAGAATCTTTTTTGTTACTAACCATAGTGTTATAACTTTTTTGTGTAATTTTTTTTGTTTTTTCAATTATGATGTTTGAGATTTTTTTAGCTTTATCAGAAGCATTTTTAGCTGTATTTTTTGTTTTCTTCAACGTTTCTTCAAAAAAATTTTTTAGACTTATTTTCGCCTTTTCTAAAAATGGTTCTTCTTCCAAATTCTGAGAAGAATCTGCACATAAATTATTATCTGTTCCACTTTTTTGTTCTTTTGCTTGGTCTATCAAAGATAGTCCTTCATTTATATCTTCATTTCCAGCAAAACAATAAAAAGGTGAAAAAATTACAGATAAAGATAACAAAACTGAAATCAACTTTTTCATAAAAACCTCTCCTAAATATTTATTTATATTTTAACATAAAAATGCAAAATTTTCAACGTTAATAAAAAAACATACCACAAAATTGTTAATATTATCAGAAAACCAGTCTAAAAAATATAACTGACTTATTATAAATAATAACAATCAAAAACTAAACAACTTATACTACTCGTTAATGTCTGTATTTTAACATATATACTCATTTACCACATACTTTGTCGCTTTTCAGATATTGTTGAACAAATTTAAAATATTTATAATATAAAGCTATTTGCCTAAAAAAAGAAATTTTTTCTTTAGTTTTCCATTTATTTCCCATTTAGCTTTTCTAAAATCAAATTTGCACAGACATATACATTGCCGCCACCCATAGTCAAAATTAAATCTCCTGGCTTGGCTATTTTTTTTATGCAGTCGGCGATCTCTTCAAAAGTACGCAAGCATATACATGAACTCATTTTTTCCGCCAAATCTTCAGACTTTATATTATATTTATTTATCTCACGAACCGCTAAAATTTCTGATAAAACTGTTATATCTGCAATAGATAATTCTTCTGCAAAATCGTCAAGAAAATCTGCCGTGCGAGAATAAGTATGTGGCTGAAATACTGCAATTACTCGGTTAAAACCCATTTTTGATGCTGCAGTTAGCACCGACTTTATTTCTGTTGGATGATGTGCAAAATCATCTGCAATAGTTATTCCATTTGGTTTACCCAAAATCTCAAAGCGTCGATGTACACCAGTAAACACATGTAAAGCCTTCGCAATATCCGATATCGTTACATCCAAATAATGAGTTACAGCACCAGCAGCGATTGCATTATAAACATTATATCTGCCAGGAACAGATAAACTAATATCGATAAGTTTTTGCCCGTTCTTCATCAGAGAAAAACTTGAAAAGGCCATGTCTCTCTCATAAATATTCTCTGCATAATAATCGTTATTTTTTGACATGCCGAATGTTATAACAGGAGACTTAGCATCTTTTACGGCCAAAATAGAATTTTTATCATCACCATTTACAAATATAGCATTAGTAGCTTTTAAAGCAAATTTATTAAAAGATTTTATAATATTGTCAAGATTTTTAAAGTAATCTAAATGGTCTTCTTCGATATTTGTTACAACAGCCATAGATGGCGTTACCTGCAAAAAAGAGTCCACATATTCACAGGCTTCACAAACAATTGTATCCGATTTACCTACGCGGCTATTTCCGTTTATAAAAGGCAGTTTACCGCCAATTATTGCAGAAGGATCTTTTTTAGACATAGTTAAAATCTGAGTTATCATAGCGGTAGTAGTTGTTTTGCCGTGTGTGCCTGCAACGGCAATTGCATTTTTATACTTGGCACACAAAAGCCCCAACATTACTGAGCGTTCAATGCATGGGATTCCATTTTTTAATGCAGCTAATCTCTCCTCATTATCCTCTTTTATTGCTGCAGAATATACTACAAGCTCTGCGTTTTCTATATTTTTAGCATTGTGTTTTGTATAAACTTTTAGTCCTTGGGCAATAAGCCTTTGCAAAGTATCCGACACATAATTATCTGAACCTGTTACATTATATCCTTTTTTATGCAAAATTTCTGCTACAGGACACATTCCAGATCCACCGATTCCGATAAAATGTATATTTTTTATTTTATCTAAAACATTTTCAGGCGTGTTTTTCAAATTTTAAGCACCTCTTAATTCATTTTCACATTTAATACATAAATATTATACCGCTAATTTAATTGATAATAAATAGTTTTTATAAAAACCATAAATGTATCAAAAAATCTTCATTGCCATATTATAATCATGAACAATGGAGGTAACAAAAAATGCTAGATATAAACACCTTTGCAATAATCGGCGGAGATAAAAGACAAATAGCAACTGCAGAAAGTATTTTGGACGACGGTTATAACGTTTATGTAGCTGGATTTGAAAATTTAGAACTAAAAAAAGAAATTACAAAAACAACAATAAAAGACGCAATAAAAAAAAGTAATTATATAATTTTGCCATTGCCAACAGTATTAAAAAATAATTACTTGAATGCGCCATACTCTAATCTGCAGATAAATCTAGATGATAATTTTGCTCAAAATATGTATAATAAAAAAGTTTTCTGCGGAAATATAGAAAAATTAATCTCAACTAGTAAAGTTTGGAATAATATAAAACTATACGACTACTCAAAGCAAGAAGAATTTGCAATTAATAATGCCGTACCAACTGCCGAAGGAGCAATCGAAATTGCTATGCGCGAACATGAGTATACAATAAATGCTTCACAATGCTTAGTAGCTGGATTTGGAAGAATCGGAAAGATTTTGAGTAAAATGCTATATGGTATTGGTGCTAAAGTAACTGTTAGCGCAAGAAATATAAATGATTTGTCTTGGATAAATTTATTAGGTTATAATGCAATTCCAATTAAAGAATTGTCTCTTATTTCTAAAAAATTCGATATTATTTTTAATACGGTTCCTGCTCTAATTTTTGACAAACATACACTGTCTACAATCGGTCAAAATTCAATAATAATCGATCTTGCTTCTATGCCCGGTGGTGTAGACTTTGAGGCTGCAGAACAGCTCAATATTAAAGCTATAAGAGCTCTAGCTCTGCCAGGAAAAGTTGCATCTAAAACAGCCGGAGAAATCATAAAAAAGACTATATATAGATTGATTAAGGAGGGATGATTTATGAATGACATTGACATAAGAGTAGGATTTGCAATGTGTGGTTCATTTTGTACGCTTGCAGATGCAATTGCTCAGATGAAACTACTCGTTGAATCGGGCTACGACGTTTTACCAATTATGTCTGAAACTGCTTACTCTACTGATACAAGATTCGGCAAAGCTGAAGATATCCGTAAAAAAATAAAAAATATATGTTGCAAAGAAATTCTGCACACAATAGAGAAAGCAGAACCAATAGGTCCTAAAAACTTAACTGATATTATGATTATTGCTCCTTGTACCGGAAATACTTTGAGTAAACTTGCAAATTCTTCTATAGATACTTCTGTAACTATGGCTACAAAATCACATCTTAGAAGTCAAAAACCTCTTTTAATAGCTCTTGCCACAAATGATGGCCTTTCTGGCTCCGCTAAAAATATTGGTACTATGCTCAATCGAAAAAATGTTTATTTTGTACCTATGTCTCAAGATGACCCAATTAAAAAGCCTACTTCTTTAGTTGCACATTTTGAACTTATAGTTCCTGCTATGGAGGCTGCCATAATGGGGTACCAGATACAGCCTATATTTAGATAACTACGATTTTAAAGGATATCTTGTCGCTTTTTTGTCTTTTTTATGATATAATTTTGTAAATAATGCAATATGAGGATTGATAATATGAAAATACTTGCAATAGGTGATGTTGTCGGAAGTATTGGCTGTGAATTTTTGAGAGAAAATCTTACAAAAATAAAAAAATTATACGAAGTTGATCTAGTCATTGCAAATGGAGAAAATTCTGCAGATGGAAATGGGATAACTCCTTTTTCAGCAAATTATCTTTTTAAAAGCGGCGTAGACGTAATAACCTCTGGAAACCATTCTTTTAGAAGAAGAGAGATTTATCAAAAATTTAAAGAAGAACCAAAGTTAATCCGCCCTGCTAACTTTCCTTCTAAACATACTCCAGGTAGCGGAATTTGTTCTTTAGATATATTTAAAAATAAAGTAATTATTATAAACCTTATGGGCACAATATTTATGGAAAGTATTGATTGCCCATTTAAAACAATAGATAATGTCTTAAAAAAAATAGATAATAATGCCATTATCATTGTCGATTTTCATGCCGAAGCTACATCAGAAAAGCGGGCTTTAGGGTTTTATCTAGATGGAAAGATTTCTGCTTTCTTTGGAACACATACTCATGTTCCTACAGCAGACGAATGCATCTTTCCTAATGGAACCGGATATATTACAGACGTTGGCATGGCTGGCGTGATAAATTCTGCTCTTGGGGTTAAATTTGATCTAGTTATAAAAAAATTAAGAACTAAATTGCCGGTCAGATTTGAAAATGCCGCCGGCAAGTGCAAAATGGATTGTGTAATTTTTGATATTAATGAAAAAACTAAAAAAACTCAAAATATAGAAAGATTAACAATCAATGAATAATCAATATATAAATTTATATAAAATATTGCGTTTTAATTCAGCAATATTAATAAAAGTTTTGACAAAAATCCAAAAAATAAAACCTATTTAGATAAAATATTCACGAAAATAAAAAATAATATAAATTTTTTCTTAAAAACTATTGCAAAATATAAAAATTATATATATTATTATAAATATAGACATTATATAACATTATATATTAATTAAAACGGAGGATTTAATATGGAAATTCTAAAAGTTTCGTCAAAGTCGGCTCCAAATTCTGTTGCTGGTGCTATTGCGGGCGTTATTCGTGAACACGGTTCAGTAGAAATTCAAGCCGTTGGCGCAAGCGCTGTTAACCAGGCTATCAAAGCTATTGCAATTGCAAGAGGATACCTTGCTCCCACCGGTGTAGAATTAATTTGTATTCCTGCTTTTGTAAATATTACTATCGATGGCGAAGATCGTACCGCTTTAAAACTTGTTGTTGAAATAAAATAAATCTAATTATTAATCCGCTCTTCCGCTATATTACAAGAACTATAAATTAGATTTAAACATAAAAAGAAAAATGAACTGTCCCAAGTTATGCAGACAGCACAAAAAAGCAGGTCTAGGGTAGAATAATTAAATTTTAAGCAACAAACTGATTTCGTTTTTCAAGCGGAGTCAGTTTTGTTTTAGTTTGAATGCGGAAAT
>CALWUI010000014.1 GCA_944384705.1 uncultured Clostridia bacterium | reverse complement strand
TCAAGGAGATGAACTGCGACCTCTATCTGTACAGGCTCATTATCCCATATGGTTTATGATATAACAAGAAGTTTCGATATTCCTTCTCAAAAATATCGTATCTTTTATTATACGAGGAGATTGATTTATGAAAACAACAAAAATTTACAGTAATGAAAAAGAAGTTTACAAAGGAATTTGCTATGTAAACACGGTGATTTTCCGTGGAAGAATTTGTGGAAATTTTAAAGAAGTCAGTCGAAATGGAGTGAAATTTTCTTTATAACTAAGCAACGGAAAGCGGCGAGGCGCCGCGACCGATTTGCGCACTGAGATTTGTGAAAATTCAAAATTTAATAACACGCGATTTTATTCTGATACAGAAAATTCAAGTGAATGGAACAAGCCAACATTTGCCGACTGCACTGCGTTTGGAGAGATTGCAAAGAAAATTTTAAAAGCTTACAAGCCAAAAGACGAAATTTGGTTAATCGCAAAATATTATTCAAAAAAGCAAGATGGCAAATATTACAAAGGCTTTATCGTGCGCGAAATGATCACCGAAGAAGAAATTGAGCATGCGGTACAAAATCTGATAGATAATGACGATTTGCCGTTTTAACTTTTAGGAGGGAAAAAAGTGAATTATTTGAAGGAAATATTGGTGTTTGAAAATTGGATTGAGTACAATTCCGCAATAAATAAGTCTGATATTCGGCTTTGGTATACACTGATGTATGCAGCAAACAGATTTAATTGGAAGGAATTTACCATATCAATTTCAACGCTGATTTTCAAGTCAAAATTATCGAAAAGTGAAATTTACCGATCCCGGAATAAATTAAAACAATTTGGACTTATTGAATTTAAAGAACGTGCAGGGAATCAGAGCACAATTTACAAAATAAATTCGTGCGCGGCTCTATTTGGAACAGAAAGTGGGACACCTTCTGGGACGCCTCCCGGGACGGAATCCGGGAACATTAGTAAAACTAAAAACATAAACAAAAGAAAGCCAGTCAAAATTAAAATTGTTGAATTAAATTTGTGCTGGTGATTATTAAGTCTTTGTTGATTTTTGCCTATAAACTTTCGTAACTCTTGCATAATAAATTCGCAAAAATTTATTTAACCCTGCGATTTTCGCAGCTTTCTTAGATTTTCCTCCAAGTTCTTTTTTCAAAATAAACTGATAAACACAGTCATCGGTAGGAGCATCGTGAGTTTTTAAACTTTGCATGACTTCATATCAAACTTTTCGCAAATAAGCCTAGCCATGTTTAGATATCCTCCGATTTTGCGCCGTAAATTGCCCCGATTGATGTGGTGGAGAATCGATTCCAGCATAAGCAATTAGAGATTTTCCGTGATGAAATCTTATAACATCTCCAATTTCTGCAATTAATTTTGCTGCAAGCACTCCGCCAACATCTCCCATAGCCCGAACAACCGGGTATTCCGGTAATGACTTGGCAAGAAACTGCATTTGTGTTAAAATTTTTTTCAGAGTGTTATCAACTTCCTTTAGCACTTTGACCGCTTCTTGCACCAGCATTTTAGTTGTTGAATTGCCGGAGGAAATCGTTGGGATACCGCTTTTGGCCAGGAGATAGATTTTTGCTGCTTTGTCTTGGTTCTGGTGGTATCCATTCTTCTTTGCCCACTTTATGTAGCTTGCAGAGAACTGCCTTTCAGATTTTTTCGTTATGTTATCGAAATGCCAATATTCATTTGCAAAGTCAGCTAATTTATTTTTCCCACTTGACTCATTCCAACCCCCAAGTAACAGCTTGATTCCGGGCATTACACAATCCAGCAAATGCGTAAGGTTCTGTACGCTTTCTATGTGCATTTTCATGTAATTCCGATACTGCCGGCCCAATAACTTTAGTTCTTCATAAATCGCACCGTTAGCTTCATAATTTTTCAGCCGATACCAATAGTCGAGCCCATACTTGCAAATTGTAATTGCATCTTTCTTATCAGTCTTTACACGCCTTAAGCCTTGACTGCGATATTTCTTCATTTCATATGGATTTACGACCGATACGAAAAATCCATGCTCTTTTAAATACATCAATATTGGCAAATGGTAAACACCTGTTGCTTCCATAATTACTCGCACTTCACCATCAAGTCGCAATAACATACTTACCAATTCACTTAAATCTTTTTCTGTATGGGATAGTTCAAAAGGTTTGCTTATAATTTCACCGTATGGTTTCATGATACACACTGTGCTTTTTTCTTTCGACACATCAACTCCTACGCTTATCATATTTTTACCTCCTAAGAATTTTTGTAATTGTTTCCAGTCTCACTTATTTAACTTCATTTTAGTTCGTTACACGAAAGCTCTTTTTATGAGTTTCAACCTGCTTAATCGAATGTTTACAATAAGGGCTGGCTTGCTGTTTCTTTTACGGATGTTCTTATTCCAAAAGCTCGCTCGCAACACCAATTACTCCCTTATTATAAATTAATAAGAGTAGATGTTTTTCGTTTAACATCTACTCTTTTATGGTACTAAAAGTTCGGCGAGTTTGAAAATGTTTTTCTGAGTGAAGAAGAAATTGTCAAGCTGAAAACCAAGCTCGGAGAAGACGCTGAAAAGTATGTTGATAGGCTTTCGAATTACATTGAATCGAGCGGCAAGCGATATAAATCTCACTACGCGACGATTCTCTCGTGGGCAGAAAAAGACAAACAAGTCGGACTTTTAAGGAGTGAAGTATATGTAAATAATGGAAAAATCAACGCAAAACCTCGTCGTACAGAATACCCAGAATAACCAGTATGACGCTGGACTCACGTACAATCGGTGTGTATTGACAAAGATGCTAGCCGAGTCTAAAGCTATGCAAGATTCTAAAAAAGTAGCCGATATCTGTCCCACTTGCGGCAAAAATCGCAGGCGTGATGCGGTTATCTGCGGGGTTAAGTACGTTTTTCACGTCATGTGTGAGTGCGAGGCAAAGAAAGAGGAAACCGAGAAAAAGGCCAGAGAATCTCGCGACAGGATGCAAAAAATTGAGAAGTTACAGTCGCTTTTGCTGCTTGGAGAAAAGTACAAGGCCGTCACTTTTGAGAGGACGCAAACAGGCATAAATCCTAGCTTCGATGCGGCTTTTAATCGGTGCGAAAAGTATTGCGAACTTTATGAAAAAACAGTGAAAAACGGCTATGGAATCTACATTTTCGGCGATAAGAGTATTGGAAAAACTCATTTGACGGCATGTATGGCGAATTTTCTGATTTCGAAATATGTGCCGGTGCTTTTCACGAATTTATTTGAGATTTCAAAAGCTGTGGAATCGACGTTTAATCGCGAATCAAGCATTTTTAGAAGAAATTATTCCAAGCAACTTGGCACTAAAAATTACATTGCCAAAAAAAGACAGTGACGAGGAGAAAAATACTTTTATTAATACATCGCAAGTAAATGAATTAAAAGCTGTTTAAAGGCCATAGGCTACAGCCGACAATTTATATGACTTTATATTACGTTTATGATGTGGTTGAGTGATCTGCTTAAAATGGCTTTCAATTGAGTTTAAGATGATAAAATAAAAATCAATCACACAGTTGTAAAACGTATACAACAATCGTTGCAAAGGACCAAACAAAAACGGAAGCCAGCAGAAGAGAATATATATTGCTTCCAGAAATCAAAGCCGTGCGATTAAATCTAAAACAAGAAGCGCAAAAATAAAAAAATACTCGGAAAAGATTACCGAAGCAATGATTATGTCTTTACCTGGCCTGATGTCCGACTTTATCGACCAGATTATATAACTTCAGCTTTTCAAAAAGTATTAGCAAAAAATAATTTTCCAAAAATGCGGTTTCATGATCTGCGGCACAGTTGTGCAAGTATATTGTACGACAAGGGCTGGGAATCAAAATATATCCAAACCTGGCCAGGCCATTCAGACATTCAAACGACAGCAAACATCTATACTCACATCAGCAAATCTAGAAAAGAATTCATTGCAAAAGATTTAGAGCACATTTTTACAATGTAAAAAAAACTTTTTTGAAAATTTTATAGAAAATGGTAGAAAAAACATACTTTTTACACAGATTTCAAAAAACATCGAATTTACGAAACCTAAGAAACAAGTGACTTTGAAATGTTCTTCATAGAAAGAGTTGATACTAAAAAATATTTTTAGTTAAAAAAAGTGACTCGATAGGTTAGGTTTAGAAATAAGCGAAGAAAAACCAAAAATGGTTAACCTAAATTTATTATTTTAGTTAATTAAACGCACTTAATTTGGGAAAGTTTTGATATAAATTGATTATGTAATGTATAAATAAAAAAGGTAAATTAGCACATATGGATTTGGTGTCTTCTTATTATTAAAAAAGCCTTTTATTTATTACACAAAAAGACTAGTTCTGTTGCTTGTTTTACTCTACCTATGAACTTATTTAGAACAGTATGCTAGATATTTATTTTCGAGCAATAATTATTGACTTTAACTAAAATTTGTTTTATAACATATAATAAAAACTAGCGCTTTTAAATAAAAACGAAGATTAAAATGAAAAAATTAATTATTAAGAAATGGTGAGATGTAATGCATAAAATTAAAAAAAAAGACTGCTTTCTGCAGGGTTATGATTGTCTTTAACTATGTCAATTGTACAGCTTTGTAATCCAGCTTCTGCAGTCTATACTGCAGAAGCGAAAAAAATAGAAACTTCGTTAACACCCGATGAGAATTCTATTGACAGTAGCGGGTTGGAAAAGAGAAAATGGAAATGGGATGAAAATGAGAACGCATATGTTTCATTAAATACTGGCTCAAACAATACAGGTAAAACATATCAATTTGTCCAAAAAATCGATGCCAATACTGAGAATGAAGTATTAAATTTGTCTTCTATTGAAGGTTTTCCAGTTAACGTTGCTGCAGGCAAAGCTTGGATAGAAAAAGATTTTGATGAAGAAAATTGCCAGCTTATCTATGCAACTGAAGCAATAGATATTTCTGCTCAGGACAATGTTTTAGGCACAGTAGTTTCTGATAGTTCAAACAATTTAAAAATTAATAATGATATCAAAAAACAAAATGCTAATGTAGAAGAAAATCTTAGTTCTGATTTAAATGTTTTATCAACAACAGTTCAGCTTAACAACCAACCACAGCGAATTTTAGTTAGAAGTACGCGTGAATCAATTTCGGATGGAGCAACATTAAGTGTGAAAATTGTGCCTAATAATAAAAACTTAGACCAGCAAAACTTTGAGGATGAAACGCCAGTACATTATGAGATAAACTTGCTTGATTCGGATGGAAGAGTTTTAGATCAACCGATTGGCGATGATGTAGAATTACTTTTTGAAAATATTAATGGTCTCAGCAGATCAAAACTAAATGCTATGCTTCCCCATTCAGATGCTCTTACTAACTCTAATGAAAAACAAGTAGATATTGATGGTACTCAGTACATTGCATTTAAGGCAGCTCGTGTTTTGGCACCTTATTTGAATAGTGCTTCTGAAGAAAAACAATCTAAGTCTGATAGCTCTTCAAATGACTTGTATAATAGTGAGAATGCTCCTCAAGAATTTAGCATTAATAAAAAAGTCGTTGATGGAAACGTAAAAACTTCAGATAATGTATCACATTTAATTGTTGTTGCTCTAGGTCTTATAATGACATTTGCATTAGGAATAATCCTAAAGCTAAAATCTCGCAAAGAAAATTTTGAAAAATAATAAAATTCTTCTCTAGTTTGCCTGGATTCCAAATAAAATTGTAAAGGTTTTAATCTTAAACCATATCGATAAAATAGCTTGCTGCCTTTAGAAAATGGCGCAAGCTTTTACTTTTTTATTCAAAG
The DNA here is from genome assembly GCA_944384705.1 of uncultured Clostridia bacterium. Taxonomy (GTDB): domain Bacteria; phylum Bacillota; class Clostridia; order Oscillospirales; family Acutalibacteraceae; genus CAG-557. The sequence continues at coordinate 26,987 of CALWUI010000014.1, read as the reverse complement.
GTTTATTGAATACAATTTTAAGCGAGTGAGTAACAAAGTTCTTCACTGATATTATTTTTATAAGGCAAATATTTTTACATAAAATATAGAAACTAAATTTTTTTACAATTGTTTTCAGAGAGGGCTGCACGTCTAGATAGATTTATACGACCTTTATCATCAATTTCAATAATTTTAACAAGGATTTCATCGCCAATCTTAACAACATCAGACACTTTTTCTGTTCGTTTGTTGTCCAGCTGAGATATATGGCAGAGGCCCTCCTTACCGGGAGCAAGTTCGACAAAAGCGCCAAAATCCATAATTCTAACTACATGTCCAGTATAAATTTCCCCGACCTTAGGATCTTTAACAATAGATTCGATTATACTTAAAGCGCGCTTACAATTATTGATATCAATACCAGAAATAAATATATGTCCATCATCTTCAATATCAACTTTTACGTCGCAGTCGGCACAAATTTTTTGAACTATTTTTCCTCCAGTTCCAATAACATCTCGAATTTTTTCAACATCGATAATTGTGGAGAGCATTTTAGGTGCATAAGGAGAGAGTTCTTTACGGGGCCTATCTATAGTTTTTAGAATAACCTCGTCCAAAATATAATCTCGGGCAATGTGCGTTTTTATTAAAGCCTCTTTGATTATTTCAGGAGTCAGCCCATCTATTTTGATATCCATCTGAATAGCTGTAATTCCCTTGTGAGTTCCTGCAACTTTAAAGTCCATATCGCCAAAAAAGTCCTCCAGCCCTTGAATATCAACCATAGTTACCCAACGCTCGCCCTCGGTAACAAGCCCACAAGAAATTCCTGCAACAGGAGCCTTTATAGGAACCCCAGCGTCCATCAAAGCCAAAGTAGAACCGCAGACTGATCCCTGAGATGTAGAACCGTTAGAAGAAACAACCTCAGAAACAACACGAATAGCATAAGGAAAGTCCTCTGCAGAAGGAATAACCGGAACTAAAGCGCGCTCAGCCAAAGCACCATGACCAATTTCTCTACGTCCCGGGCCACGACTAGGCTTAGTTTCTCCAACAGAAAAAGCAGGAAAATTGTAATGATGCATGTAACGTTTTTCGGTTTCATCGTCAATCCCATCAAGAATTTGTTTCTCGCTAATTGGACCTAGAGTTGCCACCGTTAAAACCTGAGTTTGGCCTCGTGTAAACAATCCAGAACCATGCGTACGTGGCAGTATAGCGACTTCGGCCGCCAATGGACGTATTTCATCTAACTTGCGTCCATCAACACGTTTTTGTTCATCTAATATCCAATTGCGAACAATGCCTTTTTGTAGTTTATATAAACACTCATCTAACAACTTTTTAGAATCAGGATAAGCCTCTAAAAAGTTTTCATACACTTTCTGATATAGGTGTTTTAACTGTTCATCGCGGATTTTTTTATTTTTATTGTCCAAAATTAATTTTAAATCTTTAAAAGCAAATTTTTTCACTTCATCAAACATATTGTCATCAGGAATTACAGTTGGATATAAAAATTTTTCTTTACCTATTTCATTCTTTATAGTTTTAATAAACTCAATGATTTTCTGATTAGCCTTGTGTCCTGTCATTATAGCATTAAACATAGTCTCGTCATCAATTTCGTTGGCACCGGCTTCTATCATAACCACCTTGCTGATTGTAGAAGCTACGGTAACAGCCATTTGCGAGAGTTTTTTCTGTTCAGCGTTAGGGTTAATGATAAAGCTTCCATCAATTAAGCCAACACTTACTCCAGAGATCGGGCCATTCCAAGGAATATCAGAAATACTAAGAGCAACAGAAGTCCCAATCATCGCTGCAATTTCTGGCGAACAATCCGGATCAACCGACATAGCTGTACAAACGACTGAAACATCATTTCTCATGTCTTTAGGAAATAATGGACGAATCGGTCTATCTATAACTCGAGATACAAGAATAGCCTTTTCACTAGGTCTTCCTTCTCTTTTTAAAAAAGATCCAGGAATTTTACCCACAGCATACATTTTTTCCTCAAAATCAACCGATAAAGGGAAAAAGTCAATCCCATCTCTTGGTTCATCAGATGCGGTAACAGCAACATTAACAACCGTATCCCCATATCTAATCAAGCAAGCACCGTTAGCCAGCTGCGCTAATTTCCCAGTTTCTACGATCAAATCACGGCCAGCAAAGTCAGTTTTAAAAGTCCTATAGTTTTCGAACATAAAGTTCCCTCCCAAAATTATTCTATGTTAACATCTATTTTTGGAGGGTTTAGCAATAAAACCTATGCTAAAATTTAATTTAAACACACGTTTCACTGCTAAAACAGATATCCTCCTCGATGTTACTAACAAAAAATTGTAACCTCACATTAAAAGAGGTTAAGCAGATGAATAAATTATCATCTGCTTAAATTAATAATATTATTATTTGCGAATACCAAGTCTTGATATAACTGTGCGATATCTTTCGATATTAGACTTCATCAAATAGCTAAGCAAATTTCGTCTCTGACCGACCATTTTTAGCAAGCCGCGTCTAGAGTGGTGATCTTTTTTATGGACCTTCAAATGTTCATTTAAATCGTTAATTCTTTTAGTAAGCAGAGCTATTTGCACTTCTGGAGAACCAGTATCGCCCTCATGCATTGCATAAGCTTCGATAATAGATTTTTTTTCAGTTTTTAACATAAATTTATTCCACCTTTTAAATATTGTCGTAAAACACAGAATAAGGCTGGTGAACACCTTATAAAAAGGCTAAATCCTTAATCCGTGAAATCGATTAAGATAAGCATATCATATTTTTATCACAAAGTAAAGCATAATTTTTCTACGTTTATGGTTACCGGTCATAATTTAGATATGCCCGCACTATATCGCGAGGGCGCTGACCTAAAACTTAGCAAAATATTATTTTTGATTTGAAAGAGCCTTTTCGAGCTCCACAACAATTAGTGGAGAGATAGACAGCAAAGACACAATACTCCACTGAATAAGATTTAGATTTGCAGTTTTAAAAACAATAGCCAATGCAGGAACAGAAATTACTGCAACCTGAAGGATTATGCCAAGAAAAAATGAATATATAAGCTTAATATTAGAAAAAATATTTATTTTAAAAATAGATTTTTCACTTTTTATATTAAAAGAATGGACTAACTGAGACAAGCTCAAAACAGCAAATGACATAGTGCGTCCAATTATCGGATTATTAGAAACATCAAAAAATACTCTGCCAATAGTGAACGCCAAAATAGAGATAGCACCAATAAAGCAACCCTCAACAATAATTCTTCTCCAACGTGTGCTAGAAAAAAGAGGAGCATTTTTGCCCTGTGGCTTATGATTCATAATGTCATCATCAACAGGTTCAACTCCAAGAGCCAGAGCAGGAAACGAGTCGGTAACTAGATTTACCCATAACAGCTGTATAGCAAGTAATGGCGATGGTAGTTTTAGCATAAAAGCAGTTAAGACGGTGATTATCTCGCCTATATTAGTTGATATTAAAAAGTGTACACTTTTTTTTATATTTTCAAAAATACCTCGTCCTTGACGGACCGCCTCTACAATTGTAGAAAAGTTGTCATCTGTAAGAATCATATCTGCAGCGTTTTTAGCAACATCTGTACCAGAGATTCCCATAGCACAACCAATATCTGCAGCTTTTAACGCAGGTGCATCATTTACTCCGTCTCCTGTCATAGCCACAGTTTCCCCATGTTTTTTAAATGCCTTTACGATTCGAACTTTATGTTCTGGAGAAACTCTTGCAAACACAGAATAGCTAAAAATCTTCTGCTCCAGTTCAGATTGAGTCATTTTTTCTATCTGACTTCCACTAATGGCTTTGTCGTTCTCAGATAAAATTTCCAAATTTTTAGCAATAGCTTTAGCAGTAACAATATGATCTCCAGTTATCATCACGGGTTTTATTCCAGCATTTTTACATTCATTAACAGCCATTTTAACTTGAGGGCGTGGTGGATCTATCATTCCGATTAATCCACAAAAATTCAGTTTATTTTCTATATTACTTTGAACGCTAGGTATTTCAGTTACATCTTTATATGCTATCGCAAGAACGCGTAGTGCATTTTTAGCCATTGTTTCGTTTTCGATTTTAATTTTTCTTTTTAGATCCTCAGAAAGATATTTCCCGTTACACATTGATGAGCGCTCTAAAAGAAAGTCTGGCGCACCTTTTGTGATGATTCTATATTTTCCATTATTTAATTTATGAACAGTTGTCATGAGTTTTCTTGTAGAATCAAAAGGAATCTCATATTTTTTAGGGAATTTTTTATCCAGCTCGGTTTTGATTTTTCCATTTTCGGCAGCAGCCAAAACAAGTGCACTCTCGGTAGGTTCACCTACAGCACGAAACTCATTTTTGCAATATGTAACAGAAGAATTATTGCATAAAGCCCCCAAAGTTAATATCTTTTGGCCCAGTTCAGAAGAAAAGCTTATTTTTCCCTCTTCATTACAAATTTGAGTAACCGTCATTTTATTTTGTGTCAATGTACCTGTCTTATCAGAGCAGATTACAGTTGCATTGCCAAGAGTTTCTACAGCAGGGAGTTTTCTTATTACCGCACGGTTAGCCGCCATCTTACGCACACCCATGGCCAAGACTATTGTAACAACAGCTGGCAATCCCTCTGGAATAGCAGCCACAGCTAAACTTATTGCAATCATGAACATTTCTAGTGGAGGTGCATTTTCGACAACGCCAAGCACAAAAATTACAGCACAAATTGCAATCGCACAAATACCCAAAATTTTGCTTGTTTTCTCTAATTTTAGTTGAAGCGGAGTCTGAAAGGAGTTTTCGTTTATTATCATCCCTGCAATTTTGCCTACTTGGGTATTCATTCCTGTTTCGACAACAATGGCTTTGGCGTGTCCAGAGGCAACAGTGCTTGTAGAGAATACCATATTTCGCTGAGAGGCAAGGTTAGAATCTACAGAAAAAGTTTTTGTTGCGTCCTTTTCTACCGCTACGGATTCGCCGGTTAAGGAAGATTCTTCTACTTTTAGATTGTAACACTCAAGCAGCCTTGCATCGGCCGGAACTAAATCTCCCGTATGAAGCAAAATAATATCTCCAGGAACTAATTCCTCTGATGGTATAAGCAGTTTTTTTTCTCCTCTAATTACAGTTGCTTTTGGCGATGATAGTTTTTTTAAGGCATCTATTGCTTTTTCTGCTTTGTTTTCCTGAACAACACCAATAATCGCATTCATAATTACAATAAATATAATTATTACTGAATCTATGTAATTTTTATTTCCCTCTAGCTCAGAGGTTATAAATGATATTACTGCAGCTATTATCAACACAACTACAGTAAAATCTGAAAATTGTTCGATAAACTTAGCAAAAAGCCCTTTAGACTTTTTCTCTTTTAAAATATTTTTGCCAAATCTCTCCTGCTTTTGCCGAACAGATATATTGCTAAGCCCAATATTTTCGTCAACTTTAAATTTTTTTAGAACATCTTTCGCATTTAAATTATGCCAATCCATCAACTCAACTCCCTAAATTTGTTGTCCATGATGAATTTATATTCACTGACCTATAGAGTTATGAGTTGGCAAAGAAACAAAATCTGTCGAAAAAGCATATATTGATAAAAATACATTCGAGGTGAAAAAAGATGTGGTTCTTGTCGAGTATCCTACTAGCAATTTCTTTGAGTATGGATGCTTTAGGAATAGGTATTTCTTATGGATTACGGAATATAAAAATATCTTTTATACCTAAATTTATCATTAGTTTGATTTCTTTAATATTTACTGCAATTGCAATTGGGCTTGGCAGTATAATTCTATTATTTTTACCAGAATATCTGGCTAAACTGCTTGGCGTGGTAATGCTGGGGTTGCTTGGTATAGGAGTAATAATTCAGGCAATAGGAAAAAATGAAAAAAAAGTTCCATCTCAAAAACCTATTAAAACTTGGCTTCTTAGATTAAACCCAATTGGAATTACCATAAAGATTATTTATAATACAACAAAAAAACATGACGAAGAAAGTTCAAAAAATATTGGTATAAAAGAAGCTCTTTATTTAGGGGTTGCACTTTCGATTGATTCTTTTGGTGCTGGAATAAGCAGTGCTGTTTCTGGAATAAACAATTTTTTTGTTCCGGTTATGGTTGGAATATGTCAATTCTTATTTTTAAGTCTGGGCCTTTTTGGTGGCCAAAAACTAACTTTATTTAAAAAGATTAATTCTAAATTTTTTATGATTTTATCCGGTATAATTTTGATTTCATTGGCTTGCATCAGATATTTTTTATAATAGATGAATTTAAAAACAAATACTTTTCTAGTCTTTTAGAATTGCCAAAAGTTTTTCTCGCTGCTTGTTTAAATATACTTCATCAACATCTACGTAAATACAAGAGTTGCAAATTCCAGTTACTGATAAATTTATAGCTTCTAACCTGCAAAGGCCTTTATAAAAATAAACACAAAAATAATTTTCACATTTTATATCTTTCAAAAAAATCACTCCGAATTAATTTTAGGTCAAAAACACCATAATGTCAATAGGTCAAATATACCATAATATTTATGGTGATGACAATGAACAGGTTAAAAAAGTTGAGAAAAGAAAGAGGTTTTACGCAGTTAAAGGTTCAGCACCTTACAGGAATAGATCAGAGCGATTATTCTAAATTAGAAAACGGCCACAGACATCTTACCTTTGAACAATGCAAAAGATTAGCAATAGCTTTTGACACAAGCATGGATTATCTAGCTGGATTAACAGATAATCCCCAGCCATACCAAAGAAATTAATTGAATAAGCAATAGGAGCAAGATAATCTCCTTGCTCCTGCTTTTGTAATATAAAGGGTGTGCCGTTATTTTGCTATGAAAATCCACGAGGTAGCAGTTGGTGAGAAATCCTATAGCTACTCTCAAAGATATATTTTGAGTACAGGCGAGAAGAAGAGGTAACTAAATCGTAGACTGTTGAACAGAAATCTGATATAAGGTGTATGTGTCAGAAGAACTAGCTATAAGCAGCTAACTACTAAAGGCAAGCGTAACTCAAGTGAGTAAATCAGATACAAGTAATACAAGCCCCACAACAAGATGACTTTTATCACTTGATGAATAGGAAATTTTGTGGTGAAGCTTGGGACGCAATTAACAGATATGTTTATACTGCGTTACAGGGTGACTCTATTATGGACAAATGACGAGCGCATGATGATTGCTTGTTGTAATGATGGAACAAGGCCGGTCATTTTTAAGATTGAACGAATTGATATTCCTGAAAACGAAGAAGAACGTGAATGGCTTGAAAAACAAAATTTCAAAAATACGGCTGATGAAGCTTATACCGGATAAAATCTTTTATAAGGATAAATAATTGGGATATGTCGAGTCCTTTGAGAGAGGAATAGCCACCATTCTCAAAGGACTTTTTCTCTAACTATTCGTAAATTACATTAATACCTTGACTTTCTTATAATAATCGCAGAGGAAGGAGAGAATTTGATATGAATAACATTTTATCAACAGTCCAGCCTGAGCTTGTTTTGGAATGGTCGGAGAAAAAACTGCCTTTAACGCCGGACAAGATTACATATGGTTCAAATAAGCTGATATGGTGGAAAGGCACTTGCGGTCACGAATAGCAGGCAAGCGTTAAGGCTTGTTCTATCGGCGAAAAATGCCTAATTCGTTCGGGGACAAAAGCCGTGGAGGGCATCACAACTTGGCGAAGGTAAATCTGGAGCTTGCGGAAGAGTGAGCTTTATTAATCGATTTCGATAAGTGTAGTAGTATTGCTAGTTGATTGTTGTATTTCTTTATTAAAAAGATTATATGCATTAGAAACACTAACTGTTGGAAAATTTTTAGGCTTTTGAAAAACGATATGGTTTGGATCTTGATTGTTCCATTTAAGCTGAGCAACAGAATTATCTGCATAGATATTCATAGTTGCAGCGCTAACAGCCAAAGATGCAGCTGCATTATTATTTGAAGAGTTTTTTTCTGTTGTATAAATAGGAACAAGAACATAAGGTTTAGAATTTTTCCACATACCAGTTCTGAAAGTTGCATTTTTAGCTAAATTCTTTATAGCATCATAATTTATAACCTTTTGAGTTTTATCGCTAGAATATAAAATAGCTTGTATTTCGTCCATATATTTTTTTAAAGAATCATCCTGAGAATTTAATAATGATTTTATCATTTCTTCTTTTAAAATTTGTTGAAGTTCTTTAGAATATTCTTTTATATTATCAAGCTTTGCGCTATTTGAAATTAGTATAGAATATCCACTGGTAAAATCTTGTGCACAGTCAGTAATATTTATTCTTTCTTTAACAAGCTCTTGTTTAATTCTGTCCATATTTTGTTTAGAAGCACTACTAAAGAAGCTTGATAATAACCTAGGTTTTGCAATAACATTCTCAGGAGCCGTTACATTTAAACTTCTATCTACAAGCCAAATTTTACCGTCTTTGGCACCTAACAATTTAAATAATTCCATATCATTTTCATTTAGGTTAACGCCTTTGTTAGAGCTTGTGTTATACAAATATACGTATCCACCTTGCCTTTTTTGCAATATATCGCCTGTGCTTGTTTGCATTTTAAGGCTAGAAACTCCTTCACCCGGTGTTAGTAAATCTATATTTGGATAAGTTTCTTTTATAGAATTAAAATCAGACACTCCTAAAGTTATAGTAGAAAGCTCTTTTCCGGAAGAATCTTTGGCATGTATGTTTCCCTCAAAATCAACAATTAAGTTAGTTTTGCTGTTAAAAGAGGACGGTATGCTAATGCTCGTGAATACATTGTCTTCATTATCGAATACTCTTAATGTCCCCTGATAATCGCCTCTTCTAACTTTAAATTCCCACATATTCGTTCCAGAAAATGTAATAGTTTTTGGAGTTTCATTGTCTAATTTAAATTTATCTAATATTGATTTTATTTTTTTATTATCCAATTTAACTTGTTCTAAATAATCATTAACGTTTATTGTTAAGTTACCTTGCTCTAGTTTGGCGTCTATTATACTTTCGTGAAAATCCACTTGCTTATAAGCTTTATCTATGGCTTTTTGTTTTTCTATTTCTTTGCGTTGTTCTTCAGCTAATCTTTGCTGCTCAGCCTCAGCTTTAGCTCTCCGCCTTTCTTTTTCCTCTTTTTCTTTTTGAATCTTTACTTCATTGTCTTTTAGTCTTTTTATTTCATTTAGTTGGCCAATTATCTGTCCATAAGCTTCTTTAGCTTCTGATACACTTAAGAAATTTCTTGCGCTAGGGTCAGTATTGCCGCCCCAGTTTATTTGGTGATTTTTAAACCAGTTTCTAGCTTTGTTTCTTTGTTCATTTGCTTGACGAAATTTTTCAGTGCTAGCTGCCTGTTGCACTTTGCTGTCGATATCGTTTAATTCATTTTGTAAATTATTTATTTCTTTGCCGAGGGCTGCACTATTTTTTAATTTCTCTACATGGCTTGTAACATAATTATTTACTCTAGAGGCACGTTCTTCCTGAGCTTTTCTAGCTTGTTCTTCAGCTTTGCGTCGAGTTTCTTCCTGGCGTTGTTGCTCTTCTCGAAGCTTTCTCTCTTGTTCTTCCTGTTTTTGAAGTTGATCTTTCTTTTCTAATAGTGCATTTTTTTGCGCCAAGATTAAGTCCTCATCAAATGTTTTCCTTGCATCACTTAAGCTTTCGAGATCTCTTAGTTCCCTGTCATAGTCAGCAATAGTTTTGCAACGTTCTAAAACCTTTTGAACTTCTGATTGTATAAAAGTTTGTCTTTTTTCATCAGCAGAATTCTCATTAGTTGAAGAACTATTTTGCATAGTCACAACTGGAGCAGGCACTTCAGAGGAATTAGTTTCACCCTCAGCATTAGCAGTAACTGCAGCAAAACCGCCAAATACTCCTAACAAAGCAGTTAAACATAATGCGTTAAATTGAGGACTAAAGCCACCACTTACATCTTCCAAAACGTCATCGTCTAGAGGAACTATGTTACGCTTTTTTGATTTTTCTTCGAAGTCTAATAATTCTTGAAAGCTAAAATCATATCCATGTTTTTGAGCAAAAGGGATTATAAATTCTTTGATTATTATTTTTATTTGCTCTTCAGGATTTTTTATTGTTGAATATTTTTCTTTAATAGATAAAAGTTTTTGATTAAATTCTAAATTATCCTTCATTTTTTCATAAAATTCCTTTACTTGTTTTTCCATAAAAAACACTCTCCTTTTAAAATATCACAATATAAAAAAGCTATGGATATATTATATAAAAATTATTAATAAAGGTCAATATTTTTATATTAATAATCAATATTCTAATTAATTATAAAAATTATAATAGAATATTTTTATAAACTGCGAATATGATTTTTAATGTTGAAATTAAACTAGGATTAAAGTGCTTATATTAGTAAATATACCTCGATCCTCTTGCCGTCGCCTAAATATAGTGACGGGTAATCCCTTGAGACAATTTCCGGATTTCCCTAGCTTTACACAGTGCATGCGATTTTCACCGCACACGGCGTTCCATCAAATTTAAGTTTTGTAAAAATAAAGTAAATTTACACGTTTCTAGTCGCAGATTTTTTTAAAATCTAAATTTTTGCTAATTATGCTAATTTTCTAAGTCTATCAATTTTTAATACCTGAGATTTATTAAGTCCTAAGCATTCCAAATAGTACTCTATTGTAGATTTTTTGGTTGCATGAGTCAAAATATGTGCTTCTTTAGATTTAATGAGAGAATAATTACCACCACAACCTAGCTCTCAAGGCCACTTATGCTCTATGTTCAGAACATTTCCAGTTATTCCCCTTGCTGTGTTCTTTTCTTTGGACAGACTTTTTTTCTGTTTTGCATAATAATCGGAGCTTCCAGCATTTCTTTGATTATACAAATTAGCTTCTTGTATCAAATTCCTATGTGCCACATCTGTTTTATTAATTTTGTGTGGTTCACATTATTAAAGAATCCCTTAATATCAACGTCTCTACAACAAAATGGGGATTTTGCTGATGAATCTTTTTATAGCTACCTGCTAGCGTGTTCTCTGCTGACTGGCTTGGTCTAAACCCATAACGGCTTATGTAGAATTTTGTTTCACAGATTGGTTCTAGAACCTGCAAGATGCATTGCTGCACGATTTTAACCCAAATTGCTGGAATACCAAGTTGTCTCATTTTTCTATTTGGTTTCGGAATTTCAACTTGTCTCACTGTTTTCGGTATGTACCAGGGCATCTTTTTTGTACAATTTTATAGCGATAGGTGATTTTTTTTATAAAGATAAGATATTTTTGAGAAGGAATATCGAAATTTCTTGTTATCTCATAAACCATATGAGATAATGAGTCTATACAGATAGAGGTCGCAGGGAACCTCATTGAAGCTCGTTTTCCAAAATCAGGGTTGCGCCTCATCTTTATGGGCTTATGCGAATGAGCTGGCTATCACCAAGTTGCTGAATATCTAACGAGATTGTATTCCATAAAGAAACAGAGGTATAGGCTTTATCTGCACAAATAAATTTAAGCAGGTGTAAATATGTTCTACATAGGAATTAATATTGCAAACATAAACACCAAGCTTCAATAATTGATAGTGACGGTAAACTTCTTTGTGAAAACAATTTCTTTCTCTAACAAACAAAATGGTTGTGAAAAGCTGCTTGCCTTAATGCAGAAATTTATCATCACTGCGGACAACTGCATTATCGGCATGGAGGCAACAGGTCATTACTGTTTGTCTGTATATTCCTAATGTGTGCTAACAGAAAGATTTCCCAAGAGGTGTTAGGAAAAGCAGGATTTGGAAGCTGTCTTAACTATTATAATGAGCGTCATTCTTTGAAGTTATGTTGAACCGCCGTATGTCGAACGGTATGTACGGCGGTGTGAGGAGGAGAGGGAATCTTTACTAATCAATTCTATAATTTTTTATGAAGAGATCTTTTTATTTCGTCAATAAATCGACCTTTTTTAATTGCAGCACCGTCTATAACGTAGATACCCATGTCATGAGCCCTTGTGTATGTGTATGAACGTTCTTTGTTAATTTTGCTTACAATAACAAGGGCACTTTTTGAATTTGAGCCACCAAAATATGATGGATACATACTTAGTTCACGCAGAGCATCTGCGGAAGGTTCCGAAAGCTTGCAGGAGATAAAGTATGGGTGGATTCCATAAAAGAAAGTTAGATCAATCTCATTAGTTATTTCCATAATTTTATTTTTATTATTGTTCCATTCAAACTTTACACTCATGCGCACATCGTGAAAGAGTTTTTCCTGTTTTAACTTAATATAACAAAAAAGCTCCAGCCATATGCCAAAATCCGAAAGATATGATTTAATTTTTTTATCTCGATAAAAGAAAGAAATTTTCTTGGATGAGATATTTAATTTATAAATAAGTTTTAAATTTTGCGCTAGTTCGAGCAATTTAAAATTATTTAAAGTTACGTTAACATTGCCTTTTAAGATATGTTTATCGGCTTTAAAAAAAAGATTATTATATCCTTGCGAAGAGTTTGTATTTCCACTCTGCAAGTAGAGACAAGTTTTTTTCCACAAATCAACGTCGTCAAAAACAGCAAAACAAAACGTCAGCAACTGATCAAATATTTCACTGTAAGGGCTAGCGTGGTTATATCCAGTAATACGGGCGCCATGCAAAGCAAATATATTTTCTATATTAAGTTTTGGCATAACAAAGTTTTTTTCTAACGATTTACATCCAAAAACATTTATAAGTTTTTGACCTAAAACGTCCAGTTTAAAAATGGGAGTAAAAGTTTTTCTACATGCCTGATAAGCTCCAATAGCTCCAAATTCGCCGGCACCAGTTATATCAAAAAAACACGAATTTTTTCTATGAATAATTGAAGCACAAGTTTTAGCGATATTATCTATGCTCAACCCATCGTATCCTTTATATTCTATTACAATACTTGGAAATTTAGAGACACAAACATTCTTAATGTATTCAAGATTTTTAACAAGAGTGTACTTATAGTCATAAAGTATTACAACATTTTTGGGTCTAAAAGCAAAGATGGGCAATAAATTGTTAACTTGCTCTTTGTCGTATAAAATAGCAAGACAATCCATAAACACCACCCTTTGCAACTTATTTTTGTAATAGCTTATACATCAAGAATAAATCTATTGTATCAACTTCGCCATCATCATTTATATTAGCAGCCTGCCAAGCCGAGGCTTCGAGTTTTGACTTGCCAAGAAGATAATTTATAACAGATGATATATCGCGAGAAGTTAAAGTTCCAGTACCAGTTATGTCTCCTTTAACAATCAACTTATATGAGAATTTTTCAATACCGTCCCTTACAAAAACTAAAGAATAACCTGTTCCAACTTTTGTCGAGTTACCACTTTTTATATTGCCATTAACATCTTTTAATATTAAGCTATAGCCGTTAAAAATTAAATTATTTTTCAATTCAGCAAAAGTAGTTCCTACTTCGATATTAGATATAAGGTAATTTTTAGAATCAACATCGTGAATATCACTTGTAATTTGGTCGTCTAAAACTTCAGGAGGATTTTCAGGGTTAGGATTCTCCTCTTCAGGTTTTTCAGGCTCTTCTGGAGTAGTTGGATCTGTAGGTGGAGGAGTTATTTCGGTTATATTCTCGTTAGTCAAACAAGCAATATTGTTAGGAAAGATAGAGGCATTCTCAGTTTTGCCGGTTATAGCTATGATATTTTTTCCAGAAGCAGAAAGCGCTAAAATATTATCCTCAAGCTCTATTTTACCAGTTATAGCTCCGTCAGAGCAGCGGACTCGAGAGATAATTTTGTCTTCGGTTTTGACTAAAATAGAAGAATCGTCCAACCCTGCAGAAACGCAATTTGGATAATTTTTCATCTCTTCAGATAATTTAGATTTAGAAGCTAGCTTAAACTCATTTTCGTCTAGAGAAAAAATATATCCATCCGAAGTCACAAAAGTAGTATCAGTTAAAAATTTTAGATTTTGTATAGAATCTTCAGATGACAAAGTTTTTAATGAATAGGTTCCCAAATCGAATTTATATATTAATAGTTTATTCGAATTGTTAATAGCATAAAGACAGTTTTTAGAAACATCGGTTGTAATAGTGTCAAATGTTTGTCCACTTTGAGTAAGTTTGTTACCAGAGTCTCCTGAATCATTGAATATTTTTATAGAATCTGATGAGGGTTGATCTAATATGAATAGATTACCATCATTACTTAAGGCTATTTGTTTTGCAGAATCAATTTTTACTCCAGCAAGTTGAAGTGAAGTTGAAGGAACACATAGACCTTGTGATGTTCCAATTTGATACTTATTAATAGTTGTGTTGTTACCGTTTATACTTGTTAAATAAATAAAATTTTTGTAATATTCAGCGGTAGTATAAGCATAATCTAGAGTTTCTTTTTGTTTGCCACTTATAAAAAATTTAAACTGCTTAATATTCTGCTCACCATCAGAGTTAGAGAGATAAGCAAGCGAACTCTTAGTTTTATCTTTATTGTAACTTAAAATAAAGAAATTGCCGTTATTGTCTGGCAGCACGTCGAAACCACCATCAAGTATGGTGTTAGAGGGGATCTCCAAAGAAAAGCTATAAAAGCTAAAATAATTTGTCAAAAATAGAAATATTGCAAATAAGATTGAAAAACAAAGACTAGCCCTTTTTGCTTTTAACATGTTATCACCTGTTAAGGATTATTTTTATATTAATTTTATTATATTTAATTAAGCCTTTCAATTTAAATATTAATATTTTTGCTTTCAAGACATTTAACCTTATAAATTTAATAGGTATCACATATATGCCTCAAAGCATATATTGAATAGTAAGATCTATTGAATTTAGGAGGATATTAGTATGGTTAATAATAAAGGCTTTTCTTCAAACGAAGACTTTAATTTAACAAATTTTTATGATATAGAAAATTCTAAAGACAGTTCTGATCAAAGTTTAGAAGAATTAGCTGGATACAATTTAAATGCTTCAGAAATGGATAACTTAACTAATAATAACCAAAGAACAAATTTAAACTATAATAAAGAAATGGCTAAACAGAATATTACTGAGAATGTGCAAGAAGGTTTATCTAGCCAAGATTTGCAGCAGATGTTAGAGCAAGCAGTTCCGTTGCCACAACGCCAAGAACAAACCATGCCAATAACTCAACCGGAGAACAACGAACTGTGGGAAACTATTGGTAGTTCAGAAAATTCAAATATGTATAGCGATATGAACGACTTTTTGCGGAGTCAAATTGGTAAAGATGTTAATATACAGTTTTTAATTGGCAACAACGCTCTAATAGAAAAGTCTGGCAAATTAGTTTCGGTCGGAGATGATTTTGTAGCATTAAGAGAATCGAATTCTGGAGAATTTTTAGTTTGCAATTTTGATGACATTAAATTTATAAAATTTGATAATAATTAAACTTTTATAAATCTTAACTTGCTGTTTTACAAAAATAATACCTTTTATTTTTAATTAAATTTTTTATAAATAGATAATTTAAAAAGACTAATTACTACGTTTTTTTCTTCTTTTTACTCTACCAAGCAAAAGATCTGTTGGAATATTTAGCGTATCTGCAATAGCAAGAAGCTCTTTATCGGTTACAAATCGTGTTTGCCCTTCTAATTTAGATAATCCAGATGCGCTTAAATCTATGCCGGTAACTTGGAGTTTTGCAAGAAATTCTTTTTGCTTTAATCCCTTATTTTTTCGTACCTCTGAAACTTTTTTTCCTATTATATTTTTATTACCTAACTCTTGCTTTCTAATCCGCAAACTAAACATCTCCTATAAAAATAATTATAATTACTATTATATATTGTTTATATTATATAATACAAGATAAGTAAATGCAAGCATTTTAGATTAAAAATAAATAATTTTTATATGGTTTTGAGATATTATGACAATTAGAGCCATATAATTTACCAAAACTTTTATTTAAATCTTTATTAGACGCTTATAAATAAAGTTATTTTTAAGCATAATAAAAAAGATATTTTTACTTTTTGATTTGTAAAAATATCTTTTTTTGTTTAACTTTTTTGCTTTTAAATTTTTATTTTACTGAACTTCACCTTTGTCTTCAATTAAAGTGATGTTTATATCTAAAGTAATAGCTTCTTCAGTTCGGACAGCAGACAAACGATAAATTGTTATGCTAACAGTATCGCCGGGTTTGTGCTTAGAGAGCTCATTATACAAAGCCGAGGTATTACGGGTGTCTACTCCACTAAATTTAGTAATTATGTCACCAACTTTTAAACCATTTATTCCGGCGTTACTGCCTGCAGCAATTTCCATAACAACAAGCCCCTGAGGAACATTATTTATCTGTGCCTCGTATGCAGACAGTGCACGAACGCTAATTCCCATTTTTACACGTCCAGAAACATATCCATTTTTAATAATGTCATCCACAACAGTTTTTACCGTATTGCTTGGAATTGCAAAGCCCATTCCTTCATAGTCACTAACCTTAGAACTATTTATTCCAATAACCTGGCCATACATATTAAGCAAAGCCCCACCAGAGTTGCCAGGATTAATTGCAGCATCAGTTTGAATATATTTTACGGTTGTGTTAGCACTAGAATTTGCATTACCGCTGTTAATTGAAGATAAGGACCGATTAAGTGCAGAGATAACTCCGCGAGTTAAGGAATTAGAGAATTCAAGCCCTCCAGGATTTCCAATAGCTAAAACGCTAGCTCCTACAGATAATTGATCCGAGTTACCAAAACTAGCAGCTTTAAGTCCAGACGCATCTATTTTTAATACAGCTAAATCAGTTCTAGTGTCAAATCCAATAATTTTTGCACTGTACTCTTTATGATCACTAGTAACAACAGTGACATTATACTTATTGCTGTTGCCAATAACATGTGCATTTGTAACTACGTACCCATCAGAGCTAATTATTATACCGCTACCCTGTCCGGTTGCAGCAGAAATTAATCCTGCAGACGGATTATAAGTTACAACACCGACAATCGATGGAGCAATTTCTTGATAGATTTCTTCAGCGGTTTTTGCATTTTCGTTTTCAGGAATATCAAAAGTATGGATAATAGCAGAGCTGCTGTTCCCATTACTTTCACCTAACGATAGAGGATTAAAATTTGGATTATTTTTTAAAAAATTAGCTAAAGTAGAAGCTCCAAAAATAAAAAAAAGAGCGCCAAAAACAATGGTAGAAGTTATCAAAAAAACTTTTAATCCTTTATCCATTTTGTTTTTTCTTATATCCATACTAGACTTTTGATTGGTTTTGTCTTTATTATTTTCATTTTTTTTGGTATTTAGATAATGAGAATTTGTTGAGACTTGATGTTTTTTATTATTAGAATCATTTTTAAATGAAGACTCGTTAGACCAAGATATTAAATCTTTATCTTCCGAGTGATTATTTTTTGCATTATAATTATTAGATTCAGAGCCGGAATCAAGATGGCCATTTAAATTTTCGTTTTCATTAAATTTATCATTCATGAAATAAACCTCCACAAAAACAATTTCAATGTTTATTATACTACTAAATTCAGTTTAAATAAACCATTAAAAACATATTTTTAAATTAAAAAAATGGAAACAAAAATAATTATAAAAATATATTTAAGTGGAATTAAAAACATTACATAAAAAAATAATAATAAATTTAAATTATTTGTTCATAATTTTACATAAATTAAAAAATTATAGAGATAATAAAGGAAAAGGAGTGATAAAGTGGAATATGTAAAAGCTTTTTTAGTAGGTGGTTTAATTTGCGTTGTAGGGCAAATTTTAATTGATAAAACAAAATTAACACCAGCCAGAATTTTAGTATTATTCTTAACCTTAGGAGTAGTTTTAACAGCATTAGGCTTATATGAACCATTAGTTAACTTTGCGGGAGCAGGAGCAACCGTGCCGATATCTGGTTTTGGCTATACTATGGCAAAGGGAACTATGGAAGCTATAAAAGAAAAGGGTATTTTGGGAGTTTTAACTGGTGGTCTGGCAGCTAGCGCAGCCGGAATTGCTGCAGCAATATTTTTTGGGTATGTTGCAGCAATAGTTTCAAGATCTAGTGACAAAAATTAATTATTAAAAAATTCAATTTAAGAAGAAAAAGTATTAATAAAAAATATTTAAAATTTAATTTATAAAGAAATATGGAGGTAAAAATTAAAATGAAAGCAACAGGAATAGTAAGAAGAATAGATGATTTAGGTAGAGTAGTAATTCCAAAAGAAATAAGGCGTACTTTGCGTATAAGAGAGGGCGATCCACTAGAGATATACACAGACACGGAGGGAGGAGTTATTTTTAAAAAATATTCTCAGGTAGGAGAACTTGCTCAATTTGCTACAACTTATTCAGACGTACTTGCTCATACCTCAAATTTTCCTACAGCAATTTGTGACAGAGACCATGTTGTTGCAGTATCGGGCTTGCCTAAAAAAGAATATCTCGAAAGAAGGATAACATCATCGTTAGAAGATCTGATGGAATCTAGACGTAGCTATGTTCTTACAAGAGAGACAGAAAGATCGATAGCACCGATTGAAGGAATTGAAATAAAGGCGGTAATAATTTTTCCGATAATAGTAGCTGGAGATGTTTCTGGGGCGGTTATATTATTAGAAAATGATCTAAACAGTATCCCGAGTAGCACAGAAGCCAAATTAGCCCAGGTCGCTGCAGAGTTTTTGGGCAAACAAATGGAATAATAATAAAATTAAAAAATAAACTGTCCGAGCTTTTTTCGGACAGTATTCTTTTTAATTATTGAAACTATTACATCCGCATCCACAGTTGCCACTCGAATCACTGTTGTTATCTGTAGAACGTGGAGGGAAAAATTCTTCGGTAGGAAATTCTAACCTATTAAATAGCTCACAAGGATTATCGGATGTTGTTACGCACTCTTTTTCTGGAATACAAAAATCATAAGAAGGAACTAGCATTTGAACACTACGTTCTAATTGCACTATAGTGAAAATTCCAATTGTAACATAAACTGCATTTGTATTGTTGGTTAACTGAAATTCTCCGCCGAATTTTTTGCATACACATTCAGGAATATGACATCCTAATTCGCAACTATTGTGATGATCACAACAAATCCTTGCGGACAATCCTATAGGCTCTGCAACTTGAACCGAGGCCTTTGGCAAATTTTTAAGTGGAGAAGAGTTTAAATCCAAGTCGTCGTAGCAAGCGCCAGAATTAAATATTTTAACCTTGCCTTCACTGCCGAATAATATTACTTTTTTAGAAGACACAGCAAGACCGGTTACATTAACAGGGCAAGCTGCAGGAGATAAAAATACATCCAGATTAATTTCAAAGAAAAATGTCATGTCAACAGAGTAGAACCCCTTATTAAAAGGAACAGAATCAAGATCTACGTAAACAGTTAAAACATCCACTGTTTTGATTCTAACAGTACATGCTTGGTCAATAACATGCTGACCAGCTTCTGTAAAATATACACGCAAATCTTGAAGACAGTCTTTGTCTGCACAAGAATCATAAACTCTAGAAGTATCAATGCAGACGGCTTCTTTAAAACTTCCCGAAGAATTTTCACACGCACCGTTTAACGTATTTGCTGAAGTTGGAAATGTGTTTTCAGCCATAAATAAAAGCCTCCATTCAGATGATGAACTATGTTTTCAATACATATTATGTTGAGGGGAACATGACGTTACAAAAATTTTAATTTTAATTATCTAGTTTTCAAAAATATTCTATATGTGTTATAATATCTTAAAGTGAATTTAAGTCACGATGCTTTTAATAAATAATATGCTTTTTGTTGCATTTATGATTATTATTTGGACTTGATGCATTTAGTATAATTTGGCTTTATTTAATAATTGTTAAAACATAACAAAGATAAAAATCTTTGCAAGGAGTGCTAAAAATGAATGTCTTAAATAGTATAAAAGAAAAAGATGTTTTTGACTGTAGCACTTTTTTGCAAAAAAAAGAAAATATTTTGTTGGACAAGAGTTCTAGGGATTTATTTTTTAAACTGCAAGATTTATATGATATGACCGTGTTAAATAATGATATAAATATAGATTTGGCTGCAGATTTAATTTATAACTCAAAAAGCTTAAAAATAATTGTGGAATCTAGTAAAGAAATTTTTGAACTGTTTATAGAATTTTTTAAATCTATTAAGCTATTGGGTGTAAATTGTGTAGAATTATATGAGATGAAAAATAACGTAAATTTAAAAAATACAGATGTAGCTCTTATTTTTTATAATGGTCAAGAAAGTGAATTATACCATAATTTTTTGGACCAAGTCTTAAAAGGAAAATTTAAAATTATAAATATTTTATCTGAAAAAACAGATAAAATTGAAAGCCAAAAAACAGTAACAAATTTATATTATTTAAGCTGTGCACAGTTGGATAAGGTGATGTGTGTAGAAATTCTTCTAAAATGTATATATTTAGGACTATTAACCAAGTTCAAACTTAAAAAATTGGAAAAGTAGGTTTTATACTAAGGAGAAAACATGAGAAATTTTGAAAATCTATGTATGAAATGTATGAACGATAAAGGAAATCTAAAAAAATGCCCTTTTTGTGGATATATTGATAATTACTCGGATTCAACCGATAATAAAAAATTATTAATTTTGCAGGATAAATATGTAGTAGGAAATAGAATCTTTAAAAATGCAGAGTCCATTTGCTATATAGGTTATGATATAAAAAACAATTCTAGAGTTAATATTCGAGAATTTTTTCCTGCTGAAATATGCAAAAGAGGTAATAATGGTCAAAGCTTGTTAATAAAAGAAAGCTGTGAAAAAAAATATGAACGTTTGAAAATTAGTTTTTTAGATTATTTTAGGTCATTAGCAAGAGTGAGAGATATAGATGCGATTACCTCTGTTTATGATATTTTTTTAGATTATGGAACAGCTTATATTGTTTCTGAAGCTATAGATGGAATAACTCTTTTAGATTTTATAAAGAAAAATAAAAAGCCTTTAGACTGGGAAACAGCAAGAATATTATTTATGCCTGTCATTTCAGCTCTTAGCAGATTAAGTCAAGCTGGCATTTTGCATCTGGCAATAAACCCAAAATCATTAATAATTGCAAAAAACGGAAGAATGTATATCTCAAATTTTTCTCCTTTAGAATCCAGACAAATTGGAACATTTTTAGATTTTGAGTTTTATAAAAGCTTCACAGCTCCCGAACAGTATATTAAAAACTTTAAGTTGACTACAGCAGCGGACATTTATGGCCTTGCTTCAACACTATTTTTTGCGTTGGTAGGGTTTGAGCCAAAAGATGCTTTAACAAGAGAATCGGATGATCGCTTATTGATACCTGTCAAACTCTTAAAAAATATACCGCCGTATGTGGTATCCGCGATCTCGAATGCAATGAGAATCAATATAAAAGCACGTACACAGGATTTTGCAACTTTAAGAGATGAGCTTACAGAAACGTCAGCAAAGCATTTTAAAGAAAATGAATATGTTTATCATAAAAGTAATTTTAAAAGGATAAAAAAGAGAAATCTTATTTGGATTATTAGTGCTACATTTATAACACTGGTATTATTTTGCTTAGGTGTTATCTTTTATTTAAAATTAAATAATGAATGGCATAAAAATAATATAAATGATAATGACAATATTTTATTGCAAGATTCTACTGAGTTAAAAGAGAATATTGTTGTACCTAATTTTATTGGTCAATCTTTTGATGATTTACAAAAAAATTCTAGTGGTGAGGACTATATTATATTGCTGGCCGAAGAAGTTTTTGACGAAAATGTTGATGCAGGAAAAATATTATCACAAACTCCAGAACCTCAGGCTTCAGTAAAAAAAGGTTCTAATGTAATTGTAACTGTCAGCAAGGGACCAAAATTTAAACCTTTGCCAGATATAGATGGCTTATCTTTATCTCAGGCAGCTGCGGCCTTAACTAAAGAGGGTTTTGTTCCTATTAAAGAGTCTCAATATAGCAACAATGTGCAAGAAGGTAATGTAATCGGATACAAAAATTATTCTAAGGGAAGTAAGTCTGAGTATGGTTCACAGATAACTATTCTTGTTAGCAAAGGAAAGAGGTGAGTAATAAGTAATTATATTTTAAATTTGTTAAAATACAATTAATTAGATCCGCCGCGCGGTATAGTGTGGTAACAAAAATATATTTACATTGGGTTTATTATGTGGTATAATAAATAAATGTTAACCTAGGCTAACTTTTATTCTAGAGAGGAGATTTTATGTGAAATCTGTAAATGATTTAAAACCAGGTCAGTTGGGGGTTGTGCATAAAATTACTTGTGAGAAATCCTTACGACGCAGAATTGCTGACATGGGAATAATTCCGGGAGCATTAATTATTATGAAACGTATTGCTCCTTTTGGAGACCCTATACAAATAAATGTCCAGGGTTCTGATATTAGTATTAGGAAGTCCGAAGCTGAAAATATAAAAATTAGAGAAAGGAAATAGACGATGGCTACCTTTACTCCAACAAAAGAAGAAAATTTAAGATCTGTTAAATCTAAAAACTTAAAAGTAGCTTTAGTTGGTAACCCAAATTGTGGAAAAACAACGCTGTTTAACCAATTAACAGGAAGTAACCAACATGTTGGCAACTGGCCGGGTGTTACTGTTGAAAAAAAAGAAGGTTTTTTAGAGTTTAAAAATATAACTATTAATATACTGGATTTGCCTGGAATCTATTCGCTATCGCCATATTCTTCGGAAGAAATTATTACACGCACATGTTTGCTTGAGGATGATCCGGATTTAATTATAAATATTGTCGATGCAACTGTTTTAGAGAGAAATTTATATCTTACTACGCAACTTTTAGAACTTCAAAAACCGATGATTGTAGCCTTTAATATGACAGATATTGTTGAAAAAAAAGGAGATGTGATTGATTATAGTAAGTTTAGAAGGGAATTAAATGTGCCAATTATACCAATATCTGCAAATAAAGGAAATGGAATTAAAGAACTTTTATACTTGACTATTGGCTATGCTGATAAAAAAGGTAAACCAATAGTAAGTAAGATATATGAGGATAAAATAGAAACAGTTATATCTAAAATAGAAAATGAATTGAAATTAGGTTTTAGCTTTAATGGAGTTAAGAGAAAAATAAATTTGCGATGGTTGGCTATAAAATTATTTGAAAATGATGAGCTGATCTTGAGAAAAGTAAATTTATCTAGATCACAAAAAGAAAAGATACGGTTATACAAGAGCATAATACCGATTCCGGATAATATGGATTCTCAAATGATTATAGCTGATCAAAGGTATAAATACATATATAAACTGTGTAAAAATGCAGTAAAAAGAAAGCATCCGCTAGAACACATAACTTTAACTGACAAAATCGATAGAATTGTTACAAATAAATTCTTGGCAGTTCCTATTTTTGTGCTTATAATGATTTTAACATTTTATATCACTTTTGGACCTATTGGCTCTTTTTTTAGGATGCAGTTTGAATTTTTTATAAAAGACATATTGGGTGGCAACATCTCAAATTTGTTGACGAATCTGGGAGCTGCTGAATGGACAAAAAGTTTGATAATTGGAGGAATAATCGAAGGAGTAGGTTCGGTTATTTCGTTTCTGCCGCAAGTTATGATATTGTTTACTTTACTTTCGATTTTAGAAGATAGCGGATATATGGCTAGAGCTGCTTTTATAACTGATAAGCTGCTGCGCAAAGTAGGTCTATCTGGGAGGGCATTTGTACCTTTGTTAATGGGTTTTGGGTGCACTGTTCCGGCGGTGTTGGGAACGCGTATTTTGGAAAAAGAAGAGGACAAAAAACTTACTATATTAATGATACCTTTTATGTCTTGTAGTGCCAAAATGCCGGTCTATGCGATGTTTATTGCGGCACTATTTAAAGAGCATCAAGTTTTAGTTATTTCTTCAATTTATTTATTGGGAATTTTAATGGCGATTCTTACAGCGGCTATTTTTAAGAAACCTGTGTTAAAAGGAAATACGGCTTCTTTTTTAATGGAGCTGCCGGAATATAGATTTCCTAGTTTTAAAAATTTATGTATACATGTGGGAGAAAGAGTAAAGGATTTTGTAGTTAAGGCAGGAACAATTTTGCTTGCAGCTACAATAGTGATTTGGTTTTTGCAGTCATTTAATTTGAACTTGCAGATGGTTCCTGATAGAAAAGATAGTATTTTAGCTTCTTTTGGAATGACTATTGCGCCTATGTTTTCTCTTTGTGGTTTTGGAGATTGGCGTGCGACGGTATCTTTGCTTTCTGGTTTAATTGCTAAAGAATCGGTTGTGAGCACAATGGCGGTTCTTTATGGAACAGGAGGTTTAGTGGGGACGTCTCAAGTTATTATGGATCAATTTTCTATAATTTCAGCGTATGCTTTTATGGTGTTTGTTCTATTATATACGCCATGTGTGGCGGCATTATCTACTATATATAAAGAACTTAAGAGTTTTAAGTGGACAGCAATTGCAGTTGCTTATCAACTAACTTTGGCTTGGACTGTTTCTGCTATTGTATATCAGGTGGGAATTTTTGTATATAATGTTATATGACTTATAGGAGGTTGGAAATTATGATAAATATATTAGTTGCTTTTTTTGCTGTTGCGGTAGTTATTATTGTTATTGCAAAACAGATTAAATTATTTAAAAAAAAGGGAGCAAAAGCATTTTGTGAGGGAAGTTGTAGCTTTTGCCAAAAATGCTTTTTAGGGGATGAAAAAGGAGAATGTTATGAGATCCAGCATAAAGTTGACAGGCTCTCTTGAGGATTATTTGGAAGCAATTTATTTGCTTGCCAAAGACAAATCTGAGGTTAGAATTACTGATATTGCTGTATTCATGAACCTTTCTAAACCAAGTGTAAATAGAGCTATATCTAATTTAAAAGCAAATGCTTTGTTAGAACATGAAAGATATGGAACAATAAAACTTACAGAAGATGGGATACTTTTAGCAAAAGAAATTTATTTTAGACATGAAACTTTAACAAAATTTTTTATTGAAAATCTTGGCATAGATCCAGAAATCGCCCAGAATGATGCATGCAAAATAGAACATATTATAAGTCATCAAACGCTAAACAAATTGGTTGCATATATGAATAAAATTATTTAATTGGTTTTAAAATTTATTTCCAAGAATCATTTATTTGAAATTGGCTTTAAGATATAATATGTAAATTTCAACAAAAAATAAGATTTTTTATTTATATATTGTCGTGAATAAACAAAGTTTTATTTTTTTATTGTAAAGTATATGCAAAATAATATTTTTATGTTATAATTACAAAGAAAATTAAGGGGGTGTAGTTTGCAGTTAATTTTTATTGATTTGAGGGAGAAGCAAATCTCGTCAAGCTGAAAATCATATAATTACGATTATATGTGTCCCCCCAATTATTTTTAAGGCTGGATAGAAAGTGTTTTTTATTGTATTTTACATTTTCTAAAGCAATATTATTTTATTAACTAACAATGTTTTTAACTTTCAATATAATGAAAGAAATAATTTTTTAAGGAGAGTTTATTTAGATGAAAAAATTTTTATCAGTTTTATTGTCGTTAACTATAATAACGGCGACACCTAATACAGGATTATGCTTATCAAAAGAAAACAGACAGTCTGAAGAGAGAATATCTGCTTCTTGGCAGGCAGTAAAAGAAACTTGCAAAGAAGTTGCAAATGTAATTTATGATAATGCAGTATTAATTTCGTCAATTGTGGCTGGAACTACTTTAACTTCAGTTTCTGCTTTTAATGGAGTTAAAAATCGCGCAGAAATAAGTAAAATTTTATCAAATAAAGAATTAAATAATAGAACAAAAGCCATTAAGATATTTAAGATTTTATTGTTGGGTAAGCGTGCAACGACTGAAAAAGAAATATATAGATCCAGTGGAAGAGTCAACTAATACAACAGAGGCTCAAGCTGATAACTCAGCAGAAGAACAAACTAGTATAACAGCAACTCCAGTTGAAACAGTAAAGGTGTCAACTAATACAACAAAGACTTCAACTGATAAATCAGTGAAAAAATCCAATAATACAAAAGAAATTAAAGATGATAAATCAGAGAAGAACCAAAAAAGACGTCATGGGATGGGTTATGGATATTAGCAGTACTAAGAAGTGCAGAAATTGAGTATTCTGCACTTTTTCTTTGTTTTATATTTTAAGAATAAGAACTAGGAAAATATTTTTCTAGTTAAGTATTGCTACTCCAAGATTTAAGTATCCGGCAAAAAATACCCACAAAATATATGGAAGCATCAAATACGCAGCCGGTTTTGACGTTTTATAAAATAATTTTGTTGTAAGAATTATTAAAGCTAAGAGTGCAATTAACCAGAGAAAAGCAAAAAAATATAATTCAAAATTAAAAAACAAAATAGGCCATAAAAAATTAAATAATAACTGAGTAGTATAGATTTTAAGAGCTATTTTTATTGTGCTTTTTTCTTGAGCTGACCTAAAAATAATATACGAAGCAATTCCCATAATTATGTAGAGAATGGTCCAGACGATAGGAAATAGCCAGTTTGGTGGAGACAATGGCGGTTTTTCTATTAAATTAAACATTCCTATATTTTCTCGAGAAAAAAAGGCTGCCAATCCTCCAACAGCAAGTGGAACAGCAATAAAAAAAGATAAAATTTTACAATTATTGTTCAACTTATCACCTCATTAATGTATAGTTATGAGAATTTTGAATTATTCCTGATTACAAATAAAGACAAGAATATGAAATATTTTAGCTATATTTGAGTGTTGAACATTTAAATTTAAGTTTAAAATTCTGAGGGAGGAAATAAAATAAAAAAAAGTTAAAAAAAGTAGTTGACAAAGGGAAGCAGGTATGATAGAATAATAATCACGTTGCAAGGCCAGGAGGCCGAGAAGCA
>CALWUI010000013.1 GCA_944384705.1 uncultured Clostridia bacterium | reverse complement strand
GTCGACAATTTTTTCAAATAAAAAAACACCCAAAAAGACTCTTAAATATATAGAGGGATAATTTTCCAAATCTCTCTTTGAACCTTGAAAAAAGAATATTAATATCTCAGTAACGTTAAGCTGTTGGACAAGCGTTTTATCGGATGCGCGAAGACCTCATTGAGCGAGCGACAAACATCCAGATATAAAATTTGCGTGGTGGCAAATCCGCAATGAATCCAGCAGTCTATAATGATACTCCTGTCCATAGTCGAGGTTGAGTCCCAGAGTGCAGTCCCAGTGTGGGGAACGTGAAATTCGTGTGATGCTGTATACCATCAGCAGGCTGAAATATTAAAAATTTAATAAAGCATAAACTATATAACTCCAGAATATAAATTTACAAAAAAGTTGAAGAGGTGAGAAAAAATTGAATACAGCAAATGAAAGGTACAAGATTTTTGAAATGAGCATAAAGTTACATATCAATCAAAAATTATATGAGAAAGGGTGTATAACTGCTGAAATGTACACAAAAGCAAAAGAATTAATTTATAAGTCTTGCAAATAACCTTTCTATGTGATAAAATATGACAAACGGACGTGTTAAATGGAGGAAAACGCATGGACTTATATGATATACGTAATAAATTAAATGAAGGAAAAACCATATATGATTTAAAATTAAGGGTAACTTATTATGCTAGAGTATCTACTGAAAAAGATGAGCAATTACACTCATTAAAAGCACAGATAGAATACTATGAGGATTTCATCAAACAAAATAAGAACTGGACTTTTGTGCAGGGGTACATAGATGAAGGACTAAGTGGAACACAAGTTAATAAGCGTGGAAGCTTTTTAAAAATGATAGAAGACGCAAAATTAAATAAGTTTGACTTTATCATAACAAAGGAAATAAGCCGCTTTTCTAGAAATACCCTTGATAGCATTAAATATACTCAAGACTTATTAAAATCAGGCGTTGGCATCTATTTTCAATCAGATAATATTAACACATTAATGCCTGATGCAGAACTACGACTTACAATTATGTCTAGTATCGCTCAAGATGAAGTAAGAAAAATATCTGAGAGAGTAAAATTTGGTTTCAAAAGAGCTATTGAAAAGGGTGTAGTTTTGGGTAACAGCAATATATGGGGCTACAAAAAAGAAAATGGTAAGCTCGTTATTGTTGAAGAAGAAGCTAAAGTTGTTAGAAAAATATACGATTTATACGTTAATCACCGAAAAGGTATGCGTACAATAAGTAAAATTCTTACAGAAGATGGCTATAAAAATCGGAAGGGAAATGCTTTTAATATTGGAACCGTGCGAAGTATCTTGATGAATCCCAAATATAAGGGTTATTACTGTGGAAACAAGACTCACAAATACGACTACAAGTTATTAGATAGAAAGATGTTAAATGAAAGTGAGTGGATTTTATATAAAGATGAAAAAAATGTTCCACCAATTGTTTCTGAAGAACTTTGGGAACGGGCAAATATAATTTTAAAAACTCGTAGTAAAGAGTATAAATCAAATAATAAAGTCGGTTACAATAACAAATATGCGTATAGCTGTAAAATAATATGTATGGAACATAATTTGCCTTATTATAGAAGCCTTTACAAATATAAATCTGGTAGTAAAGAGGTGTGGCAGTGTAAAGAATATAAGGAAAAAGGCTTAAAAGGCTGTGCCTCTCCATCAATTTATACAAAAGAGCTTGACGAAATAATGAGACAAGGCTGTGAAATTCTGATAGAAAACAAATCAGAAATTATTCATGATATGCTTAAGATATATAAACAAATTAGTAATGACTCTAATATAAAAATTGATATTTCAAAAACAAAAAATGAAATATTAGAAATTACGAAGAAAAAAGATAAACTTTTAGAGCTTAACATAAAAAACAAAGTAAGTGATGAAGAGTTTGAAGAAAGAAATAATTATTTTAATAACGAGATTAAAGATTTAAAAAAACGCTTAGATCAACTTGAAGAAGACGAAATAAAAAGCAAAAACCTTTGTCAATCTGTGGACAAGCTAAAAAGTCTTATAACTAATGAGCTAGATTTTAAAGGCGGGCTAAATGGCAATTTAATAGATTCATTATTAGATAGAATAGAAGTTTATAAGTGTAAAGAACCGAATGTTATTGAACTTAAAGTTTTCTTTAAAATAGTAAAGAAAGAATTAAACTTTCTTATAAAACGGTGCGGTAGAAATAATTCTGTTTGTATCAATCCATACACATGATAAAAACAAGAATTACAACAGAAGTTACCCCTATAGTTGGATCAGAACAACAATCAGAAGAATTGGTAAATTATCTTCTAAAAGAATTTGAGGAAAACCCCGGAAAAATATGGGACTCTAATATCTTTGGTAAATCACTCTACGAACTTGTGAATGAAGGTCTGCATAATAAGCTATATCGTATGCCGAGCGACGCTAGAGCAAAAATAAAAGAAACAATAGAACGAATAATAAATGACGGTTGTAACGGATTGATATGTATAATTCTTTAAATTATACAAAAGGCGGTGCACACAATTGATATTAGTCTTAAGAAAAAAATATATAATTTTTTCAATGTTAGCTTGCCTAATACTCGCTTCTATATTGATTAATACAAACTTTCTTGCAAAAAATAAATTTATAACTACTGCAAATTCAAATGCTATAAATAACAATTGGGGTTTAAGTTTTAGTGAACCTGGCAAAGCTCCCTCTGGCAACGCTAGTAGCGACTTTTTAAAACAATATGATGCCTATTATATAGGAAATACCGATGAAAAAAAAATATATTTAACATTTGATGCAGGTTTTGAAAATGGCTATACTCCAACAATATTAGATATTTTAAAGAAAAACAATGTTAAAGCTACTTTCTTTTTGGTTGGCAATTATATAAAAACAAGCCCAGATTTAGTAAAAAGAATGGTGGATGAAGGTCACATAGTTGGCAACCATACTTTCTCTCATCCCGATATGTCTAAAATTGCAGACATTGAATCATTCAAAAAAGAACTCTTAAAACTCGAAGAAATGTTTAAAGAAATTACAGGCAAAGATATGTTAAAATATTATAGGCCTCCACAAGGAAAATATAACGAAGAAAATTTAAAACAAGCACACGAATTAGGTTATAAAACTATTTTTTGGAGCTTAGCATACGTAGATTGGCTAACAGATAAACAACCTACTAAAGAGCACGCTTTCGAAAAACTCTCTCGTATACATCCAGGCGCAATTGTATTGCTTCACAGCACCTCAAAAACAAACTCAGAGATATTAGACGAACTTATAAATAAATGGAAAGCAGATGGATATATTTTTAGTTCTTTAGATGATCTTAGTAATATTTAACTAAAAATTTTAAAAAATCTTTATAATATATTACTGTTGACTAAATTAAAATAAAGTAATATAATGTAAGATACCTAAATAAAAGTTTAAATATTTTTGATATTATTGTACTTTTTAATTGTTTGTATATTACTATTAATAAAAAAATCTTATATTAACTTTAAAAAGCGTTCATAAAATTACTTTTCTACGTGTATTTTTATGGATGCTTTTTGTTCAAATATATGTTTAAAAAGTTATAAAAAAGGAAAGTTTAATTATTAGGTGTCAAATTATAATAAGGAGTGTTATAAATGGTTGAAAGGTTTAAAAAAGAAAAGTTAAAGTTAAATGATTTAGGGTCCGTTTCGGGTGGAGCAGCTATTGACGTTAGTCTAGAGACAGCATGCTGCAAACCAGTTGGCAGCTTTAAAGTTTTAGAAACAAAAGTGGATGAATGGAGGCAAAATGGATCTCTAGAAAAGTGCAAATACTGCTGGCATTTAAAGTTCAATAATGGTTTTTATTGCGATGTATAAAATAAAAATATTAAATAATCTGTACAGATAGTAATCATTTGCAGAGTTCCTTTGCAAGGATTTCTATCTGTTTTTCATTTTCTTCTTTAATACTAGAATCAATTGTTATAACAGGATCTACTAATATAACATTCTTACTATTGGCAAGCATATTTTTCATAATTTTTGCGGCTTGCGGAGCCCAACTGCCATTTTCTATTAAAGCAACTTTACGTTTTTGAAAATTACGTTCTATTAATCCATTAATAAAAGTTTTCATAAATGGAAAAATATCTGCATTATAAGTTGTCGTTGCTAGAACTATTTTTTCATTTTTAAAAGCATTGGCAATTGCGCTCGATAAATCGCATCGTGCGAGATCATTAATAGTTACTTCCTCACACTTATTTGCTTTTAATTTTTCAGCAAGCATATCAACTACTCTTTTAGTGTCGCCATAAACAGATGTATATGCGATAAAAACGCCTTTACTTTCTGGTTCATATAAAGACCAAGTATTATATGACGATATATGCTCATTAATATTTTCACTAAGAACTGGTCCATGTAACGGACATATTTTTTCTATATTAAGCTTTGATATTTTCTTTAATAGAGTCTGAACCTGTGCACCATATTTACCAACAATTCCTATATAATACCGCCTAGCTTCTGGAGTCCAAGGTTCATCAATATCGATAGCGCCAAACTTGCCAAAACTGTCTGCAGAGAATAGTGCTTTGTCATAGTTGTCATAAGTTAAAATAACCTCTGGCCAATGTACCATAGGTGCCGAAACAAAATTCATTATATGTTTGCCAAGCTCTATTCTATCACCTTCTTTAACAATTACCCTCCTATTAATATAATCTTCTCCAAAAAAGTTTTTTATAATATTAAAAGCCTTTGCCGATGAAACTATTTTGGTTTCCGGATACGCTTTCATAAAGTCGTTTATGCTAGCAGAATGGTCTGGTTCCACATGTTGAACAATCAGATAGTCAGGCGATTTATCGTTAATAACCTTTTTTATATTACTTAACCAATCAAGTGTAAATTTTGCATCCACAGTATCCATAACTGCAATTTTTTTATCATAAATAATATACGAATTATAAGCCATTCCGTTTGGGACTACATATTGTCCTTCAAAAAGATCAATTGTATAATCATTAACACCTATGTAGTAAATGTCGTTAGTGATTTTCATGTCAACCCTCATATAAATAAACTTTATAATTATTATTGTATCAAAAAAATTAGTGTCTCGCATCCAACAAGACACTAACACTTTTATTATATTAAATTTCAGAAAATTGGTCTTTTCCAACACCACATAAAGGGCATTCAAAATCATCTGGTAGATCTTCGAAACGAGTTCCAGGAGCTATTCCATTTTCTGGATCTCCAACATCTTCGTCATAAATCCACCCACAGACGTCACAAACAAATTTCACTTTTATCACCTCTACATATGAAAAATTAAGATAAATTCGACTTCCACAGTCCATGTAAATTACAGTAAGCAAAAACCTCTAAAGGTTTCTCATCTCCAACAAAAAATGTAGCTATAGGATCATTTTCTTTGCAAAGATTTTTCCTTTGTACTCCCTTATTCGTTTTTAAATAAACCCATTGTATGCTATGATCATCCGTCATTGGATGGGCAATTTCACCCACATTGACTTTTACGGTGTCTGCATCGACTGTTACAACTGGAATATGTTTTTCAACAGCAGCACTCTCATTTTCTCCAGCAATAAGCTTTTGCATT
Organism: uncultured Clostridia bacterium; assembly: GCA_944384705.1. Lineage (GTDB taxonomy): Bacteria > Bacillota > Clostridia > Oscillospirales > Acutalibacteraceae > CAG-557. The sequence goes on along the minus strand of CALWUI010000013.1, from coordinate 24,119 downwards.
TTTTGACCACAACACATTAGAGGCACACCTGAGTCATTAATAACTTCAATCATATTCCCACAGTGAGTACAAATATAAAACTTCGTTTCTATCATAAATAAAATCCTCCAATTGGTTATAAATTTTTAAATATTATATCACAGCAAATTTAATTTTTCAAACAAATAATTTTCAGTGTTAAAATCTGATTAAAAATAGATTTTACATGTTATTTTAAACCTTTACAAACATAAAATAACCCCACATTATTATTTTGTGTAATTCAGCTCTTCAACCGACCAATTTTTCAAAACAAGAGACATATCTTCTGCATATTTTTTAGCCTTATTTAAATCATGTTCCAAATAATTGCCACATTCAGCTTGAGAGCAACCGGGCAAATCTCCACTAAAGTTTGCAATATAATTCATTGCCTTTTTTGTTAATTTCAAAGCAGCCTTATGCGAAAGCCCTCGAACCAAAAGATAAAATCCTGTTCTGCATCCCATAGGACCCACATAAACTATATTTTTGCTGTATTCGCTATTTCTCATAAAAGTAGCAAAAAGATGCTCAAAACTATGAATACCTGCGTTTTCTAAAAATGGAGGCATGTTAGGTTTAACCATTCTTATGTCGTAAGTAACAATGTCTCCATCAATCCTCGAAATATACATTCCTTTTGATATTTTTGTATGATCTACTTTAAAACTTTCAATTTTATCCATTAATATTTCCTCCACATTCAATAGTGATTGGCTACTCATTTTCTTGCTGTAAATTATTTAGTCGCTGTTTTGCTTCTTCAGTAAAATATTTTTGACTATTTATTTTTTCTTTACCTCGCATATCTATTTTAACATATTTCGTATCAGAATTTTGTATTTTAGCGTTAGTTGTATCACGCAACATTATATTTAGAATTTCGTCTATTCTCAGCCTTAGCTGTTCATCCTCTATAGGAAAGATTACTTCAACACGTTTATCAAGATTTCTAGACATTAAATCGGCACTCCCTATAAATGTTTGAGGGTTTTCTGCGCAACAAAATTTATAAATTCTGCTATGTTCTAAAAACTTCCCAACAATACTTCTAACTGTAATATTTTCGCTAAAACCTTTAACTCCAGGCACCAAACAGCATATTCCTCTTACAATAAGATCAATTTTTACACCTGCCTGAGAAGCTTCGTAAAGTAGGGCTATAATTTCTTCATCAACAAGAGAATTTATCTTTATAATAATTCCTGAAGGTAAATTTTGTTTTGCATTTTTTATTTCATTTTTAATCATCTTTATAAAAAAGCTTCTCATTTTGAGTGGAGCTACAACAAGTTTACTATATTCTGGCGGCCTAGAATACCCTGTTAAAGTATTAAATAGCGAAGAGGAATCTGCACCAAAGCTTTCTCTGCATGTAAAAAATCCTATGTCTGTATATAATTTAGCTGTAGACTCATTATAATTTCCAGTAGACATGTGAACATATCTTCTTATTCCGTCATTCTCTTTTCTAACAACTAATAATATTTTACAATGCGTTTTTAGCCCATAAACTCCATAAATAACGTGGCAACCTGCTTTTTCTAATTTTTGAGCCCAGATAACATTGTTTTCTTCATCAAATCTCGCTTTTAACTCAACCAAAACAGTTACCTGTTTACCATTTTCTGCAGCTTTTATTAGCGCATCAATTATCGGAGATTTCTCACTTACTCTATATAACGTTTGCTTTATTGCCAAAACATCCTTGTCTTCTGCCGCTTTGTTTATAAAGTTCACAACACAATTAAAACTTTCGTATGGATGATGGACCAATCGGTCTTTCTGCTTAATTATATCAAAGATTGGCTCATCAATACAAAAGTCTGCCGGAGGGTCAACCGGAACAACTGGGTCAAAACGTGAATCATCAAAACCTTTAATCTGAGAAAATTCCATAAAAAAAGTAAGATCAATTGGTCCTGGCAACTCATAAATATCCTCTTCTTTTATTGACAGCATTCTTACCAAAAATTCTTTTGTTTTTTTGTCGCACTTTCTTAGCAATTCTAATCTAACTGGTTCTCCGCGTTTTCTTTTTTTTATTGAGCGTTTAACTTCAGTTAACAAATCTGCAGCTTCTTCATCAATTTCAAGATCTGCATTTCTTGTAATTCTAAATTGGCTACAAGCTTTTATTTTATGCAGTTCAAATAATTTTGGTAATTTTTCTATTATTACATTTTCTATTAAAATAAAATTCTTTTCGTCGCTATTAGAAGGTAATTCCAAAAACCTTGGCAAAATAGAAGGGACTTGCACCAAAGCAAAATTAGTCTCTCTATTTTTAGACAATCTAACCGCCAAATTTAAGCTTTTATTTGTAAGTAGAGGAAACGGTCTACTCTGGTCTACCGCCAAAGGAGTCAATACAGGAAAAATTATTTTATTAAAATATTCATCAATATAATTTTTCTGTTCATCATTTAAATCATCTATTTGCAAAAAAGAAATTTTTATTTTGGCTAAAGCTGGCTTTAATGAATTTTTTAAGCAATGATATTGTTTATTTAAAAACTCTCTAGTTTTTTCATTAATTTTTAAAAGCTGTTGTTTAGGTGTTAATCCTGAGCAATCTTTTCTTTTATAATTAGAATTTATTTGTTCCATAATTCCAGCAACACGAACCATAAAAAACTCATCCAAATTTGACGCAGATATTGCTAAAAATTTTAATCTTTCTAAAATAGGATTGTCTTTTCTTATTGCCTCATCAAGAACTCTATAGTTAAAATCTAACCAACTCAATTCTCTATTGTTATAAGGAAATTGTTTTTGATTTTCCATAAAGATTTCCTCTCTTTATCTTCGATCTAAAAATAAATTGCTCTTTACATTTAATTTAACTTTTAGACCAAAAACTTCTTTAAAGAATTCGCTACACTTCTCTGCCGCCCAAATTTCTAAGCTAGCATTTTCTTTGCTTTCTGCATTTATTATAAGACTCTCATTAGAAATTTTTATTTTCACATTTTTTAATTTTTGTTTTTTAGATTTATCAAGGGCATTGCTTAATCTAAATATCGCAACCATTTTAGAAACAAATAGTTTTTCAACATCTGACAGTCTTATATACTCAGCATCATTTTGATTAGGCACAGTAAATTCATCATATCTTATAATATTTGCAATAATAATTATTTCTCGTTCGCACAAACCATAAAGATCCAAATTTTTAATTATATCAAATGTACTAATTCTCGGATCTTTTTGGTTTACATAATATCCAGCTTCGTGCAAAATAATAGCTAAATCCAGAAATAGTTTTTTTCTTTTATCTAGCCCATGTAGCTTTTTTAACTTGTTAAAAATAAGTGTAGCATATTGATATACACTATCTATATGGTCTTGATTAAAATAAAATTGATAAGATAAAATTTGGGCACAAAAAATTGCACTAAGCCCCAAATGCACTTCAAACTGCTTTTTTATTTTGTACGAGAGAATTTGCTTTATAACTGTATCCCAAGGCTCTATTTTAGGAGACAAAATTTTTTCAGCCTTTGTAATTTTAAAGATTTTGCAGTATATTGCTAAAGATGTAAATAATATTTGCGCACTCTTTATACTTATATCATATTTTTCACTAATAGCCCGAGCAGACAAATTTTTTATTTTATCATAGAGATCACTTATACTTTTTGAGCTAATTTCATAAATATTTCTAGACTCTTTAGCTTGACATAGCCTTACAATTAAATTAACTTCACTTCCTGAAACGATTAAATTTTTTATTTGCGAGTTATTTATAGGAAATTTTAGCCGGTCAATCATTACATCAAGGTATTCTTCAACAGCCAAACTAAAATCTGTTGAGTACTCCCTAATTGGTTCCAATATTTCATACAATTTTGAAGATCCCATATCTATACTTTGATAAAACAAAATTTTTTGCTTATCATAAATACAAAAACTAATATTACCCGCTCCAATATAAGAGATTAAAGATTTCTCAAGATTTTTATATTTAGACTTTTTTAAGGCATTCAAAATTTCGAAATATGCTAGACTTTTTTCTTGTCTTTCTTCAAATATTTCTACATTCATTCCATTTTGTATTCTTAGCTGATCCATAATATATGCGCAGTTTTCTGCATCATTAAGCAAAGCTGAAGCTACAACTTTAAATTTTTTTATATTATACTCATTCAATATACACTTATAACCACTTAGGATGCTCGAAATTTCTCTTAATGTTTCAAAACTTATTTTTTTATTATTAAATAACTCATGGCCCAATTTAGTCTGATGCTCTAATTTTTCAATATCTATTAATTCAAAATCGTTATTTAATTTTGAGATTCGCATTTTTATCAAATCTGGCTCTATACTTATAAGTGCAGCCATATTCAAATGCTTTCTTTTTTCCACAATCAATGCCTCCTATGTATTAATTCTTACAATTATAAAAATTAATTGCAACAATATAATTAGATGCTAGTAGCGTTAATTGGAAAATATGTGATAAGTAGAAAAATTAAAATTAAAGTTTTAATATATTTATTTTACCATAAGTTAATTGTAAAAGCTATTAATAATGTTTAATTAAAACAAAAATCGTGAATTTTTACAAATATTAATTATTTTTTTGAAACACAAAAGAGACACAAGTAAAGCAGATTATTAAAAGAAAAATCTGCTTTACTTATAAAAAATATTTTTATACAAAAAAGCCTAAGATTAAGCTTTATTGATTTCTTTTTATATAATTTACAAGTTCTCCAACAGTCCGAATCTTGTCGATTTCTTCATCTGGAACCTCAACTTCAAATTCGTCTTCTATCGACATCAATATATCGACCACATCCAAAGAGTCGGCACCAAGGTCTTCTGCTATGTTGGTATTTTCCGTAATAGTATTTTCATCAGCAGAAAATTGTTCACTTAAAATCTTTTTTACTTTTTCTAAAACCATAAATTATTTCTCCTTAAAAATTTTTATAACGTGTTGATAGACTATGTTTTTTCTTTGTTTTTTGTTATTAATAGAAATAGCCTTGACAAAATAATTCTTATAGTCTATCCTCAAAATATATTTAATTTATATCAGTTCCACTACCAATATTATTAATAAATAAAATATTTGTCAATAAGTAAAAGTAAAGTTAATGAAAAATTTTTATACATGAGGTAAATATTTTAATGAAAAAAAATTTTGCTTTAGTTGGACATCCCATCACTCACTCTATATCACCATTTATACATAATAGATTATTTGATCTCTCAAAAATTTCTGCAAATTATACTCTTTTAGATTTAACTGCTTACAAATTGGCAAACTTTATGGATACGTTAAATAAGCTTGATGGATATAATGTAACTATTCCATACAAGGAAGATATTATTCGGTTCTTAGATAAATTATGTGATAAAGCCAAAATGTATGAGTGTGTAAATACTGTAAAAAACTGTGTTCCAGGTTCTACAGGATATAATACAGATGCTTACGGTTTTTTGTGTGCACTAAAGTTTGAAAAATTAAATCTTAATGGAGACGTAACTGTTTTAGGCTGTGGAGGTGTTGCAAGAACTTTCTGTTTTGAAGCTGTATTAAATGGATGCAATGTAACTTTAGCCGTACGCAAACATAGCTTTGAAAAAGCTAAAATTGTTGCAAATAAAATCAAAGACATCACCAATAAAATAATTAATGTTACTTTTATTGATAAGTTGCCACAAAAAGTTGATCTTCTAATAAATGCAACTCCTGTCGGAATGTTTCCAAGCAGTAGACAATCTCCTATAACAGATTTCGATTTAAAGCGTTGTAAAAGTGTATTTGATGCTGTGTATAATCCGTTTGAAACTCAACTTATAAAAAAAGCTAAAGCTAATGGTACAACGGCTGCTTCTGGACTTTCTATGTTAGTTTACCAGGCAAGTTTTGCTCACAAAATTTGGAATGAATCTTTTTTCTCGGACGCTGAAATTCAACAATTAATTTATGATTCTAAGGAGGAATTGAAAAAATTTGGATGAATCTATAAATTTAATAAAAGATTCCAGTATTAACTTAGATTTTAATATTGTTTTAACCGGTTTTATGGGGTGTGGAAAAACTTCGGTAGGAAAATTCCTTGCACAAAAAATTGGATTTAAAGTTTTTGATACCGACTTATATATCGAAAATGAAACTGGTCTCACCGTTAGCAATATTTTTAAGATATATGGAGAAAAATATTTTAGAGTTTTAGAAAAAGTTTGTATAAAAAATCTCTCTTCTTTGTCTAAAATTATAATTTCAACTGGAGGAGGTGCTATTTTAGATAACGATAATGTAAAAAGTCTTAAACAAAACGGAAAAATATTTTTATTAGATGCAAACTTCTCAACTATTATTTCTAGATTAAATTCAGACTTTTCCCGGCCTCTGTTTAAAAACAAAGATTCCATAAAAAAGCTTTTCTACGAGAGAAAAGATAAATATATAAGAACAGCAGATTTTATAATTGACGCAAATCAGTCTATTGAACAAATATGTAAAGATATCATTTCTAAAATCAAAATTATAAAAAAATAAAAAACTAGAAATAAACCTGATTATTTCTAGTTTTGCTAAATATTAAATTTAATTTTTAACATATACATAAATTATCCTTGATTAATAAAGCATATATAAATCTAAAATTGACTTAGAACACAAAAATATTACTCTTTCGTTTCTACTCATTTGTTTTACGGATTCTTGCTTTGACCATTCTTCAACATTGTTGGCTGCTTTTATTATAATTTTTTTCATAAAGTCTGCGGCTTGCTCTGATAGTTTAGAAGTATAAACAGGAAATCTGCCCACTTCTTGTTTCTCAGGATACATATCTACTCCCATACCTGATAAAAACCATTTTGCTTTAAATTCTCCAGCAGCACACATTATTCCTGTAAAATCTGCTATTAATTCATCGTGCAAATTATTTTGTGATGAACCCAAAAATCTTTTTGTAAAATAGTGCGTACATTCATGCTCACGTCTTATTATTATAGAATAATTTCTCCACTGCTCATCTTCTAGCCCTAATTTTGATGCAGGAATATTACTATAGGGCTTATTTGAAAGTATAATAAACCTATTAGTTCTTCCATATGCAAAACTTGCACCTGTTTTTTCAAGGTTAGGCGCGGGCCTATCTTTATATATTAACTTTTTAACTATCTCATAAAAATCCTCTTCATCTTTAGCATAAATCACCGGTATATTGCCTGCTATAGAATTATATATTTCTATACTTACCTTTTCGGGTGATTTTAATTTTATGTCTTTATCTCCGTGAGGAAGCCTTGAATTCATAACTTCATTAATGTTGCTTCCATGTATGTCGTTTATTATACTTCTCCAAGTATCTACAAACGGCTCATCTTCTATTGGTCCAGGTTTATACTGGCCTACATTAAATCTATTTTCACAATAGTCTAAAATTTCGTCCCGTACTTCCCTTACTGATTCATCTATACCTAGAGCTGTTAATATTTTTTTATACTTATCAATATTTTCCATGGTACCTAACCTCCTTATTTATTTTTTAAGTAGTCAAGCTTGCCAGATTTATCAAGTTTGTCAATTGCTCCTAGCATTTGTTCATAAGTAGCATTCGTCCCTATTATATTTCCGTTTCCATAATATTCTCTATTATAACTCGTAGTTTTTCCTCCTGCTACTTGTTCCATATCGTCATCAGGTATGCATTTTTCCCCTTTATTTTCCTTTTTCACCATCGTATTCCACTCCACTCTTTTTTGGCTATTTATTTTCCATATATTCCTCTTTTATGCAGTTCATCGACTAGCATTTTAGCATATTTCTGAGCATCAGACAGGTTAGATGCTGTAAACTCTACATTGTTGTTTCCAATTAACTTATGGATATATGTGTCATCTTCTCCGCCAGCTACTGCCTCTAACAATTGGTCAGAAAGTTCTACACTACTTAAAATATCATCGATTTCAATATCATAGCCATTTTCTTTTGCCAAATCTACAATCTCATCTAAATTTGATGCTGTTTCAAATATTTCTCTAAATTTTTCATCTTCCTCAAATCTTTCTTTAAATTCTAGTATTTTATCATTCACATAAATCCCTCCTTTTCTTAAAAAGTTATCTGTGTGTTGCTGTTTCCTTGTATTGTGTTATTGTGGTTTGTTGTATTGTGGGTATCTCCTTTGCCTCCCGCTACTAAAGCTAGCGCATCGTCTCCTAATTCAGAATTTAAAATGTCATCTACACTAAGATCATATCCTAGCTCATTTGCAATTCTAACTATATCTTCTGGCGATCTCGCATCTTTTAAATCTTCATTAAGCTCTCCATTTTCATACTTTTTCTTAAATTCTTCTTTACTTTTCATCTTAATTACCTCCAGTCTAGTATGGCACAACACATAGAATTGCACCAGTTTTTTTATCTCTAACTACTACACTATAGCTTGCATAATTTTCTCTTAAATATCTTGCACCACCAAAAACACTTTCAAGATCATCTTCATTTAATTCTTTATTATTTTTTAATTCTACATCAAACCCATTTCTCTTAGCTATACGAATAACCTCCTCTGGATTTTCAGCAGAATTAAATAAATCTTTTATTCTCTCATTCATAAAAAAGCTCCTTAATAAAAAACTTGCGGTTTCTATATAGTAAAGATAAAATTATTTTTAAACAAATTCATATTCATGATAGAAACCGCTTATTTTTTCTGTAATCATCTACCAAAAAGCATTTTTAACACAGCCATTGGGTCTACAGTTGAAACTCCATCCATATTAACATTGCCACCAGAAACTGTTACACTGCCAGTATTTATTTGCACATTTCCGTCGCCATCTGTATCCATATAAATTGATCCTGAATAAGAACTTTTATCTACGAATGCACCACCAGAAACAGATTCTAAGTAATAATCCATTAGATCGTCTTCTGAAATTTCATATCCATGTTGTTTTGCAACACGACACACTTCTTTTAAATCTGATGTGCTTTCAAATGCTTTTTTTAAAGTATCATTTGTCTTTAAATCTTTAAGAAAATCATTTATATTTTGCATTAAATCATCTCCAGCTTGTTTACAAATCACTTGGATATGTTTAAGTTACCCTGATTTTGTGCAACAGAATTTACTCCACTCGCGTTAACGCTAATCTTACCTTCCACTTTACTTGCATCAAGAATACTTGCACGGATATCTCCAGTATCAACCCTTAAAGTATTACCAAACACACCTCCAGATACAGAGCTCATTTGTTCATCCATTAGGTCATCTGCAGTAAAAGTATAACCTGCAGCAGATCCTATTGAAACAATTTCATCTGCTCCTGATGCGTTATTAACTTTCTTTGCTAAGTTTTTATCCTCTTTTAATTTTTTCAAAAACGCTTTTAAATCTTTCATTTTTATGCACTCCTCTTATCTTCTAGAATCATTTATATTTTGCACTGATTGTTTTCCTTGGTTGATCATTTTGTCAGCCTCATTAACTACCGTTGCTGCTGTACCTACAAACTTACCGAAAAGGTTTTTTGCATCTCCCCAGCTAAAACCACCAGAAACTGCACTTAATTGCAAATCCATAAATTCATCTTCTGTAAACTCATAACCTTCTTTTTTAGCAAGTTCTACAATTTCTTTTGAATCTTTAACATTTTCAAATTTTTTTGCTAAATTTTCATTACTTTTCAAATCCTCAATAAACGCTTTTAAATCTTTCATTTTTATACACTCCTTTTAATTTTTTAAATAATTTTTATGTTTTGGATTCTCTTTATAAAGTAAGCCTATCTTTAATGTCCACCCCCTTCACATAATTTTCAGTAATAACTTTTTAATATATTCATTACCTTTCCAAATGTCCCACCAGAGACTGTGGTTAGGTGCTCCTCTGGAATCTCTTCACTCTTCACTCCATCCATCACTCTCGCCACACCCAATAAATTTTTTATAAATTCATTCATAGCCATACCTTCCAGATATGGCTTTGCAACAATGTAAGCTCCTTCGGGAGTTGTCTGTTTTAAAAAGTCTTCTCTAACTTGCGCATTTTCTGTAAGAACTTGTAAAAAGTTTTCCATATTCTACGCCTCTTCTTTATGAAAATTTCATATATAGAATGTTAACTAAAATTAACTTAAAATAAACTACCTTTGTATTTGGACAGCATAAGCAATACATCAGAAAAAATATTTGCGCCACCCGATATACTTTCTAAATCTGTACTCAATAATTTTTTTCTATAATCAATTTTATTATGAATGGTTGTAAGTGCATTTTTAAAGTCTTCAAAGCTAGTTCCTTCTATATATGGCTTAGCCATAGTATACCCTTCATATGCTGTTTTAGCCATTGCAAATTTTTCTCTAAATTCTGGATCTTTCATAAGCTTTTCGAAAAAACTTTTTAGATTTTCATTCATATGGCTCACCTCTATACAATTTGTCGTTTAGCAAGTTCTGCAAAATAGCCATCTTTAGCCATTAATTCGTCGTAGGTTCCCTCTTCTACAACACGGCCTTTATGCAAGTATATAATTCTATCACACTGTTTAATTGTCGATAATCTATGTGCAATAACGATTCTTGTTATATCCATTTTGGATAATGTTTCCACAACAGTAGCTTGAGTAATATTGTCTAGCGCACTTGTAGCTTCGTCAAACATAAGCAAATTTGGTGAAGAAATAAGCGCTCTTGCTATCATTATTCTTTGTTTTTGTCCTCCAGATAATCCACCGCCATCTTCTGCCACCATAGTATGCATACCCATTGGCATCGCTTTTATATCTTCGGCACAGCCGGCTTTTTCTGCCGCAACCCAGGCATCGTCTATTGTTGCAGAAGGATTGGTTATTGTTATATTGGAAAAAAGACTATCCGAGAACATAGAACCATTCTGCAAAACAATTCCTATATTTTTTCTTACACTGTGCAAATCCAAATTTTTCAGATTCTGATCGTCATAGAAGATAGCACCAGATTCAGGTTCTTCAAATCCGAGAAGTAATCTAAATAGCGTAGACTTTCCGCAACCTGTTGACCCGACTATACCCAAATATTCACCTGGCTTTATCGATAGATTTAAACCATTTATAATAAGTGGACCATCTGGTGTATATCTAAATTTAAGATTGTTTATATCTATTTTGCCAGTCATACTATCTAGACGTTCTTTAGTTTCATTGGATTCTGGCACAGCTTTTAAAATAGGAGCTAAAAGATCTATTGATGGTTTTAAATTTGCAACAAGTAAGACTATGCTTGAAATCTGCATAATAGAAGCCGAAAACGACCCAAAGGCTGTATTAAACGCAATGTAATCTGCTGGAGCTAAGTTGTTTTGATAAACGATAAAGTAAATTAACATTGTACCGCCCAAGCTTACAGCTGAACTTATTGCAGTAGAAAGTTTAATAAATAAATTAGGATTAAATTTTATCTGTGCTAATTTAGAATAAATATTAGCCCACTTTGAAAAGGCTCTAACCTCAGCTCCTGCAATTTTTATTTTAGAAACTCCAGAAAATAGTTGATAAACTAATCCGGATAGTTTAGGAGAATACTCGGCAGCCTTTTTATTAAGTTTGGTGTTTAGCCAACCATTAATTAATGATGTAGCCAACATCAAAGCAATAATCAAAACAGTAGGCATTAAAAGAACAGGCGATAAAGAAGCAATTTGACCTAAATATACAAATGAAAAAACTGCTGAAAGTACTGTTGGTATTAAGCTGCCACTTAAAGTCTGACATATTGCATTTAATGTAAACGTACGGGATGCTAAGTCGCCAGAACTATATTTTTTAAAGAAATTAATTGGCAAATTTAATAGTCGAATCCACAAAGCACCCTGTGTTCCAAACTGAATTTTGTCTCCAATTCTCAAAATCCACAAAGTCTGGAACAAATTAAATGCCGTTGTAGCCACCATAACGCCAATCATTAGAGCCATTAGAGGATAAATATCCTGTATTGTTCCTGATGGAATAATTGTATTAAAAATCATTTGATTTATAGCTGGCGAAACTAACCCTAAAAGTGCTGCAGCTAGAGCTAAAACCATTAAAAACGCTATGTCGAACTTTGTAAATGTTTTCATTATATATTTTATAAAATCTTTTATACTCATCGAAGTAGTTGGAAAGGGCTTATAAAAGCAGTAGCCTTCTCCCGATATATTCATTGCGGTTCTTCTGTTTAATTTAATTGGCTCACCAGTTTTAGGATCTATATAGCTATATCCGCCAAACCTGAGTGGAATTAAGCAAAGTATATTTCCGTCCGGGTCATAGGCAACAACCGGACCTTCACCTCTTGTCCACCATTTGCGGCTAAGAGCTACTTTTCTTCTAGTAAGTCCAGTTCTGCCAAGAACGGTATCTAGCAGACCATCATCTTCTAGCGCATTTTTAGGAATATCTATCTTTGCAATGTTATAGTATGTTGTAACCTGATTTATAGCATTAATTAGTTGGTCAGATTGCTGATCAACAGAGACTTTTCTTCCTTTATTATTATCAGAGCCTAATGCTTTTTCTTCAATAAGTTCACAAGAAAGTCTAAAAAGTTCTTTTTCTTTTCTTTTTTGTCTTTTAACTTTTTCAGAAAAGTTCATTTAATTTATCCTCCTTTCTACTCTGTTCTAACTAGTTCTGCATATTTGCCATTTAATTTAATTAACTCTTCATGAGTTCCACGTTCTACCACATGACCATACTCTAGCATAATAATCTCGTCCGCATCTCTAATTGTAGAAAGTCGGTGAGCAACCACAAAACAAGTAATACCCCTACGCTTTACCGCATCCATAACTCGTTTTTCTGTAGTTGGGTCAAGTGCCGACGTAGCCTCGTCCAAAATCATAATTGTTGGATCTACAACAAATGAACGAGCTATTTCAAATCTTTGACGTTGTCCGCCAGAGAAATCTTTACCGTTTTCAACAAGCTGATGATCGTATCCTTTTGGTCTAGATAATATATCATCATGGATCTGTGCATCTTGAGCGGCCTGAATTAAAGTAGCGTCATCGATGCTGTCGTCCCACATAGTGATATTATTTCTTATTGTGTCCTGGAACATCGTAACATCTTGGTCAACCATGGCCAAAGAACCTCTAAAAACGTTTCTGTCTATATCTTTTCGTTCCTTTCCATCAAACAAAACCTTACCTTCGCGCGGTTCATAGAGGCCGGCTATAATCTTTGCTATAGTAGATTTACCACTGCCGCTGCCTCCAACTAAAGCAATCATTTGACCTTTTTCTACATGCAGGTTAAAATCCTCAATAAGTGGAGCAGCCAGAGGACTATACGCAAAAGTTAGATGTTGGATATCAACATTACCATCCAATTTTTTATATTCTTTTTTCTCGTCAGAATCATCTGTTAGATCTATAAAGACATCAGGCTTATAGTTCATAACATCCTCAACACGTTCCATATCGCCGCTAACCGCCTGTATAGTTTGTCCCAAACCAACAAGAGAATTAACCGGAGTTAAAAATGAACTCATAAAACCTTGGAATGCCATCAAAGAACCGATTGTAAACTTACCAGTTAAGATATTGTATACACCGAGCAATAAAACCGCAGTATTTGCAAGCCCTTGCAATAATGATGGCAGCGCACCAATGCAGGTGTTCCTCTCTGTTAGACGTTGAATGGCATTGCTATATTTAGTCTGATAACCTATCCATTTCTGAAAATAACCAGCTTCACACCCACTAGACTTAATCGTCTCAATCATGCTAACACCTGCTACTGTAGCACCTTGCAATTTACCTGCATCTCTTGCCATTGCCTTATTATCATTTTCATTCTTTTCTGAAACAAGTTTTATAATCAAAATGTTAAGCAAAGCAGCTGCTAAACAGATCATAGTCATAGTAACGTCATAATATAGAAGGATTGCAAAATAAACAACGATCATAATAACATTAAGCACAACGGGTGCAACTGTATTACAAATCGTGTCTGCAATGGTATCATTACTGCTCTGTCTCGAACTAATATCGCCGGCAAATCTTTGAGAGAAAAACTCGACAGGCATTCTTAGAACATGCCACATAAACTGTCTGCCAGAGGTAACGCTCATTTTTCCTCTTATCTTTAAAAGATATATTGACTGAAATGCATTTAATATAAACGTTAATATAAGTGTAATTCCCATAGCTTGTAGAAGAGGCATCATCATACTCTTATCGGTAGATACCAATATTCTGTCTGTAAATATTTGTGAAAATACTGAAGTTATAGAAGTAGAAATTGCTAATAAAAGTCCAGTAATCAAGACAAAAACTAATGGCAATATAGCACCCTGTAAACGTTTTAACAAAAAGCCCATAATGCTCTTTTTCTGGCCATCTGCTACAAAATTTTCTGATTTTTCAAAAGTGAGCACAATGCCTGTAAATGATTTTTCAAATTCTTCCATCGGAACACGTCTATGACCAGAAGCAGGATCAGCTAAAATAGCGTCATTTTTAGAAAATCCGCATAAGACTACAAAGTGATTAAAGTTCCAATGGATAATTGCTGGCAAATGTACTTCTTTTTTCATTTTTTCAATATCATTATAAGAAAAGCCTTTTGCAATCATGCCGTTATGTCTAGCTGCTGCCAAAACATTTTTTGCATTACATCCATCTCGAGATACGCTACATTCTAGTCGTAATCTTTCTAGCGGAATGAATTTTTTGTAATAAGCAAAAATCATAGCTAAAGAAGCAGCGCCACATTCTAATGCTTCCATCTGAAGAATAATAGGCACTTTCTTCACATTATTAGACATATCCTCCATCCTTTCTTTTTATTATTTTTAGACGAACTAACCTATAATAAGATTAATCGGATGTATAGCATCTGAAACAACCTTAATATTGCATATTGTTCCTATCCCAACCGAATCAATCTGTCCTCCTTTTGAGTTTGACCATTCAAATCCACTCTTAGTAGACGAATCAACGTTGGGTCTAATTCTCACTTCTACACAATCAGCTCCAACTCCTAAAGAGCTTATATATTTAGTTGTTCCCATTGTTCTTTTTATGCTTTCTTCTGTAACTAAAGTCGTTCCTATATTAGTTATTTTTCCTAGTATATATCCGTACTCTTCTCTAGGATAATTCGAAAGAGAGATCTGAACGTCTCCACCCATTTTAAAATTTTGAGCAATAGAGTATGGTACATAGGCGATTAATTCTTTAGAGCCAGACATACTTTGTTCAGAATAATTAACTGTAACCTGTTGTCCCTCTGCAATTGAATCTCCAACTGCAGGAATGCTGTTTACAGTCCCGCTGTTACTAGCATTTACAAAAGAATTAATAACATATTGATATTTTAAAGCATCCAAAGTAGTTCCGATAGAATTCTTAGCATCTCCAGATGCAGCATCATATTGAGCCTTAACTGTTTTTATTTGAGCCAAAAGTTCTTCATCCGGAATAACAACCATAACATCACCTTTGTCAACTTGGTCGTTTTCAGAAACTAAAACGTCGCTAACAATACCAGAGCTAACCGCATTAGCAACGGATACACCGTCAGAAGAAAAGACAATACCAATAATGTCGGTACCGCTAGCAATATTTCCAGTAAAAGCCCAAATACCCACACCAATTACAAAGCTTATTATAGCCAATATAATAACCCATGAGAATGGTCGTGTAACTCTGATATGCTGATCGAGCTGTTCCGGATTAGAAACGGTTTCGAGCGCTGTTTTTCTAAACAATTTATTTTCTGCCATTATTAATCCTCCTTTTTAATTAAGTCTATACATCTGGCCTTCTTTGATGGTCCAATAGTTTGGATCTTCATCAAGTTGACCTTTTGCATTAAATTTAACATCTGTCACTCCAGGGTATCCGTCCGATGATTTCATATATTTCATAAACTCTTGAACATCTTTAGCTTTTCTAACATTTTGAGCAATCATGTGTACAAAATCATAGGCCTGTGCAGTAACACTAGTTATATCCAGTCCAAGTTGATCCATAACTGTTTTCTCATACTTATCATAAAAAGCCTGCAGTTTTTCATCCGAAGCAACACCATAAGATCCAGCAACAACCATACCCTCTAATACGTCTTTATAAGTACTCATCATTTCTAAATCGTTAAATTTGGCATCGCCTAAGATTAGTATGCTCTTATTTTGAGATTTGATTGCACTAATCAATTCACAAGCCCATTCAATATCATTAAAAGACACTAACGCAGCTTGAACTCCAAGAGTATTCCACCTATCCCAAACACCACTAAATTCACTAACTCTATTAGGACCTGCAGTAGAATCAACCAAATAAATAGATTTGCTATCAGTAGCAGTATCGTTAAAGCCTCTTGCAAACATATTTTCATACTGGCTTGTAGAATGAGATGTTGCAACCCATTTCAGACCATTTGCTTCGCAATATTTAGCCAAAGATTTTCCTGCAGTCTCAGCAGAAACAACTCCAGCTAAAATGTAATCGTAGCCTTTATTCATTGTACTGTCGAAAACTTCGTTAACAATAATTAAAGGTTTTTGAGCAGTGTCAAAAATATCTGCAACGCTTTCAACAGTTTCATCATTTTGCAAAGTAAATCCTAAAGTATATTTGCTATCATTTGCAATATCCTTTGCTAGAGCAACACCGCTATCTCTACTGTTTCCGTCATCAACTTTTTCATAAGAGACATTTATTCCAGATTCTTTTAGTTCATTAATTGCAAGATCCATTCCAACAAAAAAATCTTCTCTTTTGCTAAACTGATCAGCTGAACCTAAAACAGCTATTTTAATTTCAGCCGATTCGCCATAGGTCGGTGTGGTGTTCGAATTAGATTGTCCACAACCGGAAAAAATCGCCGTAGAAAAAACTATAACTAACATCAAACCCAATAACTTTTTCATTTCTGACTCCATTTCTCTACCGGAAAAATATTTTTTAGAAACTATCACCGATAGCTGATAGCTTCTATTTTTAATTAGTATAGGGGATATTTAATATATTTTTAAAAAATATATTATTGTTGCTTATTAAAATTGTAACTTCTTTTAGCAACTTTGTCAATATATTTTTTTATTTTTTTTATTTTATATATTATTTTTATAAACAATATGCTATATTTTTAAAATATAATTATTCTTTAATATTGGATTATAAAATATAACAAAATAATAAATAACAAGTAAATTATACGAAGAAATTGTCAGTGAAATCACTCTCGTCAACTTACAACAGAAAAAGGAAAATCTATTAATCTATTTATATAAATAAAAACTGCAAGCTTACTATTCTATTTTTATTTTGTATCAATCAATGGTCAAGAATCCTTACATAAACAGAAAATATAACTAAATAAATCACGTTTGAGAAATATCATTTAGCAAGCTATTAGAAAATCGAACAGTGCACTAATCCAAGATTAGTAATCTGTAAAACCACACATAGATAACATAATAGCAAATATGCAGTGTTTTGTAATATCATAAAATTAACTTTATCAATGTCTTTCTTTATGTACAATAAAAAATTTTCTGAAAAGCCAAAAATAGAAATGTCGGAGTTTTGCGTTAAGTTAATACCTCATAATATTCAAAAGTAATCGCGAAAAAAGCACAAAAAAGCATTATATCACATCTGAACAATTCCAGAAAAAACAGACAATAGGCAAAAAGCACCTCCTAATGGTAGAATTGAAGAAGAACCATAGGAGGCTTTGTTATGGCAGGGAAAAAGGGAATAAAAAAATATCCCGAAAGCATAAGAAATGAGATACGAGAAAAACAAAAAAATGGACAATCAGTAAAATCGTTAAGTAAAGAATATGGAATAAGCCGGTGGGCATCCAAACTTGATGCGGTTTAGGTAAAGACCATGAAGGAATGCCAAAGGCAATAGGAAGAAAACCTGCAAAGACATTACAGGAATACAAGTATGAAAATAAGCGATTAAAAATGGAAAATGAATTATTGCGGGATTTTCTCTTGCTCACAGAAAGGAAGTGAGAACAAGAATAAAATACAATGTAATCTATCGTAATAAAGATAAGTATTCAATTAGTGAACTGTGCCGATTCTTCAAGGTGTCACGAAGTGGACATTCCGGCAAAGGATCTAGCATTGGCAGAAAAAATACAAGAATGTCAGGAACGGTGCGGAAGAACTTACGGATACCGAAGAGTACATATATGGCTTGAAAGAAATGAAATTTATCGCAACTCAAAGACAGTTTTGCGAATAATTCAGAAATATAATCTGCTGTCAGGGGTTAAGAGAAAAAGGTATAGAAATTACGTAGAGTGGTTTTCGTCGGTATAAAAATCTCCTAAAAAGAAATTTCAAGGCGGAAAAAAAGGGTTACGGGTATTTCGTACATAAAGACTTCGCAAGGAACGTTGTACTTATCTATCATCAGAGATTTATTCGACAATAGCATTGTTGCATACAAAATAGGAATAGAACAAAACGTCAACCCTGTTTTAAGTACAATTAAAGAGGCAAAGAAAAAAAGAAAAGGTCACCGCAGAGTTGGATCTCTACAGCGACCAAGGCTTTCAATATACCTCACGCGGATATTTTAAACTAACACAATCATACGGCATAACGCCTTCAACGTCAAGCAGAGAAAATCCTTATGACAATGCGATGGCTGAAAACTTTTTTTCATTCTTAAAACAGAGTGCATTTACCACACAAAGTTTGAAACCTATACGGAGGCTCGTTCTCCTCATAGATGAATACATTCATTTCTATAATCACGAAAGAATTTAGGTAAAAACTAAGCTGACTCCGCTTGAAAAACGAAGTCAGTTTGTCAATTAAAATTTAATGCGCTCTACCATAGTGTGCTTTTTGTGCTGTCTGCATAACTTTGGGCAATTCATATCCTGGCGCCTCATCATTTTGTTAAAAAGATATAAACTTCAGTTTTCACACTGGCCAAAAAATTTGTCTTGTAGGTGAAAATGGAAGTGGTAAGTCTACTTTAGTAAAGCTTTTACTTAGAACTTATAAACCCTCACAAGGGTAGATTTTAATTAATGGCATGGCTTCCTAACTTATAATTTAGATTCTTAATTTAAAGATTTTTAGTGTTGTATTTCAAGATTACATAAATTTCTCACTCAATGTAAAAATGCATTGGATTTTGAGATGTAGCTAAGTTAAATGATTTAAACAGAATAATCGAAATATCAAAGAAAACAGGTGCTAACAATTTTATAAAAAAATATAAAAACGGTTACGAGACAAACTTGAGCAGAGATTTTCATTGTGATGGTATAGAACCTTCTATAGGGCAGTGGCAAAGGTTATCAATATCTAGGGGATTTGCTTCTGCCTTGACAATGGATGAACCTACTGCATACGTTGACCCCAAAGCTGAAGGAAAAATTTTTAGGGCTTTAAGTAACTATGGTAAAGATAAAACTACTTTTATAATCGCTCATAGAATGTCAAGTGCTAAATTAACAGATAAAATTATTCTATTAGATAATGGACAAATATGTGAGAACAGCACTCATTCAAAATTAATGGAAAATAAAAAAAGTATTTCAATATGTATTCCTTACAAGCTAAAAAATATGCTGAAATCTAATTTATAAGAAAGGTCGTAGAAATAATTAAAAGTTCACAATTTAATATTTTAATAGAAGAACCAAAATCTAAAGACATTCTTTTATTTAATAGTTTTACTATTGGTATGGAGAAGTTAGATTTCAAAATAGCGATGCTTTTCTTAGTAACAATTTTTCTAAATTATCTAAGCCGCAAAAAAGCGTACTAAAGTCTAAAGGATATCTTGTAGATGATAATTTTGACGAAATCTCACTTCTAAAACACAGCTATGATAAATATAATTCACATATTCTAGATTTTACATTAGCTCCTACTATTGGATGTAATTTGAAATGTACCTATTGCTTTAAAGAAAAAAATAAACCGAAAACTCTTGAACTTATGACTCCAAAAAACAAGATAAATTGATTATATAAATAGCTGTACTAGCCGAGTAAATAAGGTCTTAAAAGTTGTCTGGCTCTGCGGAGAACCTTTAATAGGTATTAATGTTATAAAAAATTCAACTCCAAGCATTAAAGAAATTGCTGAAAACCATAGCTTGGTTTACGATGCATCTACGACAACTAACGGTATATTAATTACTAAAGATCTTAAATTGATTGACGGCCTTGCAGAAAAAATCATAACACAGATATTCAAATCACTTTAGATTGTTGCGAAAAAGCGCATAACTGTCGTCGAATGTATAAAAAATGGGCTCGCTACATTTAACGATGTAATTCTGTTTATAAAATTACTAAAGGCTACTGATATAAAAGTAGAT
Organism: uncultured Clostridia bacterium; assembly: GCA_944384705.1. GTDB lineage: Bacteria > Bacillota > Clostridia > Oscillospirales > Acutalibacteraceae > CAG-557. The sequence continues at coordinate 3,782 of CALWUI010000013.1, read as the reverse complement.
TTAAGAATTAACGTTGAATATAAAAATTATAAAACCTTCGGTAGGTCATTTGATAAAATGAAACAAGAGTGGCTTTTGGATTTAGAACTAGGGTTTAGTTACCTAAGAAACTACAACAATAAAACCAATGTTTCTGCAGCTTCAGTTTGTTAGTTCTATAAAATGCTTGAAAAATCACAGCAACTAATAAATATTAAAAGAAATTCAAATTACGTGGGTTTACCTTTATTAGTTCGCCATTGTGTTGCCAACAGGAAAAACTCTATATTTATAGATAATAAGGGAGATATTTATAAATGTAGAACTTTAGTAGGAAACAAAAAATATTAGTTGGCAACACAAATAATTTAGATAATATAAACATTATTAATTATTCTAACCTATATCATTAGGTACCGTGTAGTCCTTTTAATTTTGAAAAATGCAATAAATGCAAAATATTTCCAATATGCATGGGGGGCTGTACGTTACATTGTTTTTTTATAATAATATTCCAGAATGTAATGAATGGAAACACTTGTTGAAAATAAGACTGCTTGAAACTTATTACCGTAATAATAATTTAAATGCTGAGAAAGAAGGTGGTTAACGTGAAAGCAATGATTTCATCAACTTCTATATAAAGAGGCAAGTATTGGAAAATAGTCAATATGACTACTGTTATTGTCCTGACTGTATATGTAAAGGGCTTAAAATTAATAATTTTCCCGATACTGGAGACCATGGTCCTTGCGTAATTGCATAATTCAATGATAAGCTGTATTATATTATGTGAGTAATTAGGCAAAACTATGCTTAGCCTAAAAGACATCAGTCACTGCAACTCGTTTGATGCGGTGGCTGTAAATATTTTTAAGAATTAGAAGATTTTTATGTATATGAGTCGAATTGAAATAAATCAAATTTTAAAAGGACACGTAGAAAGCTATGTTTATCAAATTGGCACAATAAAATCATTAAAAAATAAGTTTTACAAAGCCTATTACTTTTTTGTTGGTGAAAATTGAACAGGAAAGTCTGCATTTTTAGAAGCTATCGCAGTGGCATTGGGGTTTAATTCTGAGGGTGAAAGTAAAAATTTTATGTTTTCTACCTATAATTGTTTTTCAAACCTATATAAATATTTAAAAATAATAAAATCTACCACTCGCTCCCACGATGGATACTTTCTAAGATCAGAATCTTTTTATAATGTGGCTACAAATATAGAAGAAATGGATAATATAAAATGTGAAGCTCCACCGTTAAAATTAGCTTACGGCGGAAAATGTTTACATAACATGTCTCACAGTGAGGGTGTATTAACCTTAATTTTAGAAAGGTTTAAAGGTAAGGGCCTTTATAATACTTGATGAGCCTGAAACTGCATTATCACCGTCAAATCAATTTTCAATGCTTTCCCAACCACACAATTTAGCAGTAAATAAAGCATCTCAATTTATTATTGTTACACACTCGCCAATTTTAATGGCGTGCCCGGATTCCGAGGTATTTTTATTCGAGAAAAACGGAACCTGTAAAGTCAATTATTTTGAAACTGAACATTATAACTTAACAAAGCATTTTTTGAATTTTCCTAAAAATTTCTTTATTAAGTACTTTAGATATAGGGGAAGGTGCATTTGATAATGAAAATTTTTCAAAAACGAACACTACATTTTGATTTTTATTACTGGAATAAAAGAGATGAGAAAGTATTAGCTAATCTTATATATTTATTAGAAGAAAAATATTTGCCATTATCTCGTAAATTAAACTGTTAATTAAATAAAATAACAGTAAAAATTCACCATAAACTTGATGCCATTCATCAGGCTCTTGAAATTAAAGATGCTCCTAATTGGGTAGTTGGAAAAGGCAATGATAACCGCATAGAAACACTTTCTCCGCTTGCATACCATGATATTTATAATTTTAAAGACATCACAAATGTCTTTGTACATAAACTTACATTATTTATAAATGTTGATTTTAAAAATTCATTACCTGTACTTACTTAAGGACTAACTACGTTTGAAGCAGCAACTCAAAAATATCTAAAAACTACGTTTAATTACATAGTGTCTGACTCAAAAAATAGTTATTTGAGTTTTAGAGAAATTTTGTTCTATGAAGTATAATGATAAGTTTTTATATGCGTATTTATACATGTTTAATAATTTTGTTGCTAATAGCTATGGATACAACCGGGTTCTTGAATTTTTAAGCGTCAAAAGTTTATTTTTAAATGGATGTAGGAGTATATATAGTTCATGGATAAGTTCCATAATTTCATAATTATCACTATTAAAAAACGAGAGTGATTTTTATTATACATTGATCTTTCTATTTAATGAAATTCCTTTATTATAAGCTACAAAAAATAAGTGTAATAAAAAATTTAAATCTTTGTCACCTTCAACCGAAAAAATTTTTGATTTTAGCCATAGTCTACTTATCTTTATTTTATAAATTATAGCTTTCGTGCAAAGATATATGCATGCCTGAGGGATTTGATAATCTTATAATGGTGTAAAAGCAAAAGTAAAAAAATATTTCATTAAGTATAATTAAGCGCGAAAACATACCAAGGAGGAGATACAATAGCTTAATTAAATATATTGAAGAAATACGACAATTATTATCAAATAATAAGGATGAAGCATTTAGAAAATTATTTCAAAAATCAAATATATAATATAATTTTATTCTTTATAAATATTTAAAATAACAATGAGAATTTGGAGGAGTAATATGTACATTCTTTAATTTTAAAGATTAGCATATTAGGAACACAAAAAAGATTGCTCAAAAAATACTAGCAGGCGTACTTATTTTCGGTTCCATACGACTTCCATTCATATTAAATTTATATAGAGAAAGGCACATCATGATGCGTAGGGTTATTATATCGTCAATAATGAATTCGTTTTTACAATCGATTACTAATGAATAATTTATATTGTTTATTGCAACGAGACCCAGAGACCTTAAAACGAGTATATCAGTGTACGTTTAATAGCCATGTTTAAGGAATTCATATCTTCCTTATCAACAATTTTAGCTATTAATTCGTAATTTTCTGACATAAGTACAGTATCTATTTCTATAGTTCGCTCTATTTTGAACTTCTTCAGCAAATTTGTTTACTACATAATCTGTAAATTTTGGCATGAGCAACGCACAATAAATATTTATTAAAGTATGGTGATCTTTATATAAAAGTCGATGGCCTACTATATATTCTTTTACCATCTGATAAAATTCATGATCTGTCACGCTTGGGTCATAGTTTAATATATCCACGAATAATTTTCTAATCTCGATAAAAAATTTGCATCCATCTTCTGCGGCATCAGTATTAAGTTTACAATTTGCTATCTTCAGTATTGCACTTAAATACTGGCCTAATTTATACGACTTTGATCTGGCCCCAAAAAGTTAGACAAAAATTTAGGTTAAGCAACAGATAAGGATTGGAGCCTGTATTGCACAGGAGTCAGTCCTTTTAGTTTTGCTTTAATCCGTTTGTTATCATAATAATCAATATATCTCTCTAATTCAACTCGAAATTCCTTCATAGAATCAAATTCCCGCAAATGTAAAAGCTCAGATTTTAACAAACCAAAGAAGTTTTCCATGATGGAATTATCAAGACAATTCCCCTTTCTTGACACTCTGCCGGATTCCTTTATCTTTTAAGCGTTTCTTGCAGGTCTTATGCTGGTACTGCCATCCCTGATCCGAATGAAAAATAAGGTTTGTATTATCGGGTATTTTTGCAAAAGCATTATCAAGCATTC
>CALWUI010000012.1 GCA_944384705.1 uncultured Clostridia bacterium | reverse complement strand
GTCGACAATTTTTTCAAATAAAAAAACACCCAAAAAGACTCTTAAATATATAGAGGGATAATTTTCCAAATCTCTCTTTGAACCTTGAAAAAAGAATATTAATATCTCAGTAACGTTAAGCTGTTGGGTGAGCGTTTTATCGAATGCGCGATGACCTCATTTAGAGAGAGCGACAAACATCCAGATATAAAATTTGCGTGGTGGCAAATCCGCAATGAATCCAGCAGTCGATAATGATACTCCTGTCCATAGTCGAGGTTAGGTCCCAGAGTGCAGTCCCAGTGTGGGGAACGTGGAATTCGTGTGATGCTGTATACCAACAGCAGGCTGAGATATTTTATAAAAATGAATAGGCTATATTTAAAACTATCTTTCAATATAAATTAATGTAATATATAGAGGCCAGGTGATTTATGAAAATATATATACATAAACCTGAGAATGAATCTAATAAAATCGAAGCAGAAATAGCAAAAATACATGCACAAAGTGTTAAAAAATATTTGGGCAAATTGAAATGCAGCAAAAATCAAAAAATACAATTACTAACAGAAATATTGAAAAAGTAAATTAAAATACCTTTTTATTTTAGAGCACTTGACTTTAGTGAGTCACCATATTATAATTGTGTATAACGATTGGAGATGAAAAATATGGCGATTTCTAAAAATAATTCTAGGATAATATTAACTGTAAGCAAAGACCTAAAGGAGAGAATTATAAACATAGCTAAAAAGGAAGAAAGCTCTGTTTCTAAAGTTTGTGCGAAGATAATTTCAGACTATATGGATAGAAAGGTAAAAAATTAGAAATGTATTATATTTATAGTAGAAAATCTAGATATACTGGGAAAGGTGAGTCGATAGAAAACCAAGTAGAAATGTGCAAAGAATATATTTTAGCACATAATAAAAATGTTAAAGACGAAGATATTGTAATCTATGAAGATGAAGGTTTTTCGGCCAAAAACTTAAAAAGGCCAATGTTCAGGCAAATGATGCAAGACTTAAAAAAGTATAAGGTTAAATGCATCGTGTGTTACCGCCTTGACAGAATAAGCAGAAATGTGAGTGATTTTTCCTCATTAATAACAGATTTGATTGACAGGGGAATAGATTTTGTTTCTGTAAAAGAGCAATTCGATACAAGTACACCTATGGGCAGAGCTATGATGTATATATCGTCTGTTTTTGCACAACTTGAGCGAGAAACTATTGCAGAAAGAATAAGAGATAATATGCTAATGTTGGCAAAGACAGGAAGATGGCTCGGTGGAATAGCTCCGACAGGATATAAATCAGAAAAAGTTGAGCAAATAGTTGTAGATGGAAAATCAAAACAAATGTTTAAATTAAAAATAGTTCCAGAGGAAGCTGAAATAATAAAAACAATATTTAAAAAGTTTCTTGAAACAAACTCTCTTACAAAAGTAGAAACATACTTATTACAGAATAATGTGAAAACTAAAAATGGAAAAAATTTTGGCAGATTTACAATAAGAAATATATTAACGAATCCAGTATATATGGTTGCAGACAAAAATGCGCTTGACTTTTTTTTGAAAAATGGTGTTGAGTTTTCTGAAGATACTAACTTTAAGGAAAACTTTAATGGGGAATACGCTGTAATGGCATATAATAAAACCCTTCAAAAAGAAGGAAAACATAATTGCGTTCGTGATATGAAAGATTGGATAATTTCGGTTGGAAAACACAAGGGCATAATATCATCTGATGATTGGCTTAAAGTTAGAAAACAATTGTTACAAAATTCATCAAAATCTTATTATAAGCCAAAAAGTAATGTTGCTTTGCTTTCGGGTTTGTTATTTTGCGGCAGCTGCGGAGATTATATGAGGCCCAAATTAAGTCAGAGAAAAAATGCACAAGGCGAGAATATATATAGTTACCTTTGCCAGACAAAAGAAAAGAGTCGATTGCATAATTGCCAAATGAAAAATCCAAACGGTAATACATTAGATAAAGCTGTATGCGAAGAAATAAAGAAACTTACGGAGGATAAATCTGAATTTTCGGTTCAATTAGAGAAAATAAAAAATAACTTATTTAGGCAAAACGAAAGTTACGAAGATGAGCTATTAGGGTTAACCAAATCGTTAAATCAATTGGAAAAAGATATTAAAACTTTAGTAAAATCCTTGTGTACAGCATTGAATGAGACTTCCCAAAAGTATATTATTGAAGAAATAGAAAAGCTTGATGCTAAAAAAGTTCAGATTGAAGAAAGAATAAAAAATTTGAATGACTTTGCAGAACAACAAAATTTTTCTGAGGCAGGTTTTGAAAATGTAAAAAATATGATGTTATCTTTTAGCAAGATGTTTGAACAAATGAGTATTGAAGAAAAACGTAATGCATTAAAGACATTTATAAGGAAGATAGTTTGGGATGGAGAAAATGTGCACATATACTTATTTGGTAGTGATGATGCAAATTTAAACATTATTAGACAAGGAGATTTTGAGCCACAACGCAAGGATAGCAAATGAAATACTAATGTTTTTTCGTAATTGTAAAAAATCAGCACAGGATGTATCTATGAATGAACCGATAGACACTGACAAAGACGGCAATGCTCTAATTTTGATGGATATAATGGCAACGGAGGATTTAATTGTTGATGAGCTAGATACTAAAATTAAATCTGAACAACTGTATAAATACATAGAAGAGTATTTATCTGACCGAGAAAAAATGATTATTAAAATGAGATATGGACTCGATAAAAAGTTTCCTTTAACACAGCGAGAAGTTGCTGAAAAACTAAATATATCAAGATCGTATGTTTCTAGAATAGAAAAAAAATCTTTGTTGACTTTAAGAAAGCATTTTGAAAAAGTTAAGTGAAATTTTTAATTTAAGGACGTGATAATTTTGCTAAAGGTAGATTTAATTTCTTATACACCCGAACCAGAAAAATTAATCGCTTGTGCTGCAAAACTTTGTTATTCTGAAGTTGGAGCAGAAAAAATAAAAGAAGACTTAACAGATGAAAAAGTTAGCAGTTTTGTTAATATGTTAGCAGAATTAGGCCATGAAAGCCCTATTGAACATATTACTTTTACTTTTGCTATTGAGGGAGTTTCTCGCGCCCTACTTGCGCAATTAACAAGACATAGAATTGCATCTTATAGTGTTCAGAGCCAAAGATATGTAAAAACGAAACACTTTGAATTTGTATTGCCGCCTGAGATAGATTTGATTGATGAGGCTAGAGAAGAATTCTTGCGTGCAATGGACGAGGATATAAAACATTATGAGACTTTAGTTAGTATTTTAAAGAAGAAACATAAAGAAGCCTTTTTGAATAGCGGTAAAAATGAAAAAATTGCAGAGAAAATGGCAGAAAAAAAAGCCATTGAAGATGCTCGCTATGTGCTGCCAAATGCTTGTGAAACAAAGTTAATCTGCACTTTTAATGCTAGAAGTTTATTGAATTTTTTCTTTCATAGGTGCTGTAATCGTGCACAGTGGGAGATTCGGAATCTTGCTAAAGAAATGTTACGTGAGGTATGTAAAGTTGCTCCAAATGTTTTAAAAAAGGCTGGACCAGCTTGTCTTAATGGAGCTTGTCCAGAAGGAAAAATGTCTTGTGGAGAACAGCTTAAAGTGCGAGAGGATTTTTCTAAAATAAAGGGAGAATTATAATGCAAAAAGGGAAACTGATTGTTATAGAAGGGCTGGACGGTAGCGGAAAAGCAACCCAGGTAGAGTTAATTTGCAAAAAAATGCAGCAGAAAAATAAAAAAGTCTATAAACTTAGCTTTCCGGATTATAATGAGCTTTCGAGTGTTCTTGTGAAAATGTATTTAAATGGAGAATTCGGTAATTCTTTGAGTGATGTAAGTGCTTATGCGGCAACGTCTTTTTTTGCAGTAGATAGATACGCGAGCTATAAAAAATTTTGGAAGAACAATTATAAAAATGGAGAAACCATAATTGCAGATAGATATACTACCTCTAATGCTATATATCAGCTTTGCAGACTGCCAAGGCAAATGTGGGACAGCTATTTGACCTGGCTTGAAGATTATGAGTATAATAAACTTGAATTGCCTAAACCAGACTTGGTTATTTATCTTGATATGCCTATAGAAGTTTCGCAAAAATTAATTTATAATCGTTATAATGGAAATGAAGATAAAAAAGACTTATATGAAAAAAATGTGAACTTTTTAAGAAAATGCTATGAAGCTGCTAAGTACACTTCTAAGAAATTAGGCTGGGAAAATATCGCTTGTAGCGAAAATGAAAAACCAAAACCAATTAAAGAAATAAATTTTATGATTGAAGAAAAATTAAGAAAGATTATTTGATTTTTCAAAGTTATTTAAGAAGTAAAAAAGGAGGGTTAAAAAATGCAGGACGATAAAGATTTTGACTATAATGGAAGAAGTAGTAAAATAGAAAACTTCGAACTGAAAATTAATCATAAATATGATGGCGAGGAAATTAAAAATGATATTATGAGTTATAGTGATAATAAAAGAGATCATCACTATTCTAAAAAAGGTCACGAAAGTATCATAAAAATAAAAAAGTCATTGAAAAATAAGAAATTCTTTAAATCAACTTGGTTTGCGATGATTATTTCAACATGTTTAATGTTAGGGCAGTTTGTTGTGTTTGGAGCATTGGATATGTTGGCAATTACTAGAGAGGATAAGCTCTTGACTATAGAAATACCTAAAGGAGCAAAAAAATTAGATGTAGTTAATATTTTGTACGAAAATGGCGTTATAACCCAGCCAACGTTTTTTAAATTATACTTATTTTTGACTAAAGGCTCTCAAAAATTTATTCCTGGCAAGTTCGAGATAAAAACTAATCTTGATTATGAAGCTATAGTTAATTATTTGGAATCTAATGCAAATAGACTCGATTCGGATGTAGTTGATGTGACGATTCCCGAAGGAAAAAACGTGTTGGAAATAGCAAAGATCCTTGAAGATAATCAGATTTGTTCGCTGGACGAGTTTACGTCTGCTTGTAATTCTAATGAATTTGAAAAGAATTATAGCTTTTTTAAAGATATAAAATCTGATGACGTGATTTATAAATTGGAAGGCTATTTATTTCCGGATACTTATACTTTTTACAAAAATATTGAGCCTAGATATGTAATAAAAAAGTTTTTAAATAATTTTAATAATAAAATTTCAAAAAAGTTAATTACTAATGAATCTAATGAGAAAGTTAGTGTGCTAACTTTTGCAGAAAAGAAGTCCATTTCTTTGGGAGACTTGATAAATTTAGCATCGTTAATTCAGGCGGAGGCCTCAAATGATGCAGATATGCTTGAAATTGCTTCTGTTTTAGAAAATAGGCTAAATACTTTAAAAAATGGCGGCAAGTCTAGCTTTGGAGATGCCATAAATGGTTGTTTGTCTGTAGATGCTACAATCTGGTACCCTTATAGGAACAGAGATAAAGTTCCAAAAGATATTTTAGAAAATTATGAAAGTCCATATGATACGTATAAGTTTAGTGGTTTGCCTAAAGGGCCAATTTGTAATCCTGGAATGACTGCTATAGAAGCTGTACTTAATCATAAGTCAACGCAATATTATTTTTATTGTCATAACAAGGAAGGTAAAACTTTTTTTGCGAAGACATTTGCTGAACATGGAGTAAATTTGAAAAAAGCTGGGCTATCCTAAACTTTTTATATTTAAGAAAGAGGAGTATTTTGGAAAGCAATTTTTTTAGTATAAAACCAGAAATATTATCTCCGGCTGGAGATATGGAAAGACTAATTACCGCTGTGAATTTTGGTGCAGACGCTGTTTATCTTGCAGGCCGTGACTTTGGCATGAGAACTTCATCAAGCAATTTTACTCAAAATGAACTCATAAAAGCTGTAAGTTTTGCACATAAAAATAATGTAAAAGTATATTTAACGTGTAATACTTTACCGACTAATGAGGAAGTCGATAAACTACCTGAATTTATTGAGTATGCAAAATCGGCCGAAGTGGATGCTATTATTGTTGCTGACATCGGTGTGCTGCAGATTGTAAAAAAATATGCACCAGGAGTAGATATCCATATTTCTACACAGGCTGGGGTGGTTAATTATTTGAATGCGCAAGCATTATACGACCTTGGAGCAAAGCGAGTAATTCTTGCAAGAGAATTAACTTTGGACGATATTGCTACTATTAGAGCAAAAACAGACAAAAATTTGGAATTGGAAGTTTTTGTTCATGGCTCTATGTGTGTATCTTTTTCGGGAAGATGCTTGATATCTAGTTATTTAACTGGTAGAGATGCGAATAGAGGAGATTGTGCACAGCCTTGCCGCTGGAAATATAGTTTAGTTGAAGAAAATAGAAAAGATCAGCTTTTTCCTATTGTAGAAGAAAATGGTGGTACGTATTTATTTAATTCTCGTGATCTTTGTATGATAGAACATATTCCTGAAATTATAAAGGCAGGAGCAACAAGTCTAAAAATTGAAGGTAGAGCAAAATCTGCATATTATGCTGCAGTTACAACAAATGCGTATAAAAATGCTCTTGATTTGTTTATGAATAAAAAGCCTTTTGAACCTTGGATTAGGCAAGAATTAGAAAAAATTAGTCATAGGGAATACAGCACGGGCTTCTTCCTTGGTAATGAACCAGGGCAGGTGCATTCTAATGGAGGATATATACGAGAATATGATGTTGTTGCGGTATGTGATGCTTATAGAGATGGAATAATGGAAGTGTCTCAACGTAATAAATTTTTTAAGGGAGACATTTTGGAGATTTTAAATCCTAAAAATAAGCCCTTTGACTTAAAAGTTGAAAAAATTTTAGATGAATGGGGAAATGAATTAGAATCTGCGCCACATGCAATGCAAAAGCTATTTATTCCTGTTGAAAGTGCTATAATACCTGGAGCATATTTGCGAAAAAGAAGATGTTAAAACCAGAAAAATGGTACTTATTATGATTTTTATTTTGGCGATTTTTAGCTTGACTTTTATATTGAGGTTATTTATAATTAAGCTATTAATTTGGAGAGATGTCCGAGCTGGCCGAAGGAGCACGACTGGAAATCGTGTAAACCGTTAAAGCGGTTTCTGGGGTTCGAATCCCCATCTCTCCGCCAATGTAGAAAATCTTACCTGATCAAAAATTAAATATATTATTATAATAAGAGGAGTTTGCTTACATGAAAAAGTTTCCCAAGGCTAAAATTTGGAGCATAATAGTGATTTGTGTTGCAATTTTGGTTAGTATTGGTTTTACTTTTTTTAAAAGCAAAGGAACAAAAGCTCAAAATAATATTGCAGTTGCCATGGCTGCTGACGATAACTATACTTACCCTACGATAGTATCTATAACCTCTTTGCTGACAAATTCAAAAAATGATACTTATTACGACATTTATATTATGATTCCTGGAAATTTTGAGGAAGAAAATAAACAAAAAATATTAAGTTTGCAAAGAAAATATGAAAATAGATGCAAAATTACTTTAATTGATATGCAAGATAAATATAAAAATGCAAATGTCGCAGACCATATTAGGACTCCATTATCAACACCTTCATATTACCGCTTATCTTTATCGAGTTTATTACCTGAACAGGATAGTATTATTTGGTTAGACGGAGATACATTGATTTTTGATGATTTGAGTGATATGTTTAGTTTAAATATGGAAAATCTGTATTATAGGTGTTTTTTAGACTATCCTTATCCTATGCCTTGCTTTAATTTTAAAGGTGATCATTACATATGTGCAGGAGTAATGTTAATAAACTTAAAAAATTTAAGAGAAAACAATATGGAAACGGAATTTGAAAAATTTATTGCAAAAAATAATGAGAAACTCATACAACATGATCAAACGGTTATAAATGTATTATGTAATGGTTATATAGGTGCTTTGCCAGCAAAATATGGAATGTTTAATTTTACTGATGCAAACATGGTTAATGATTATTCAAATAGGTTAATAGCATCAGATAGATATTCAGAAGAAGAAATATGGAGCGCTTATAAAAATCCAATAATATTGCATTATGTGTATAAGCCATGGTCTAAAGAAGAGGTTAATAGAAAAAGCTTGTGGTGGGAATATGCTGCTAAAACAGATTATTTTAGCGAAATTAGAGAAAAGTATGCGATATGATAAAAACTTTCTGTAAGCCAATTTGGAGGCTGGCTTCCTTGTATTTTTTTATCAAAAGAAAAGAGTATAAATATGAAAAAACAAGAATTAAACTATTATCCAATGAAAATGCAGCCTGTTTATAAAAATTATATTTGGGGAGGAACTAGATTACTAGAACATTTTAATAAAGATAAAGACAGTGAATTTTCTACCATTGCAGAAAGCTGGGAAGTATCTTGTAATTTAGCAGGTCTTACTACAATTTCAGATGGCATTTTTAGAGGAAAAACTTTGCAAGAAATCGTGAATCTTTCTAAATCTGATTTTTTAGGAAAAAACAATTTGGTGTTTCCTATAATTGTAAAGCTTATAGATGCTCAAAAAGACCTTTCTATTCAAGTGCACCCATCAGAGGGTAATGCTAATACAGATATGGGTGAATCAGCTAAATCAGAATTTTGGTATATAGTAGACTGCGATAAAGATTCTTATATATACTACGGATTTAAGGAGGATATTTCTAAAAAAGAATTTATAAACAGCATAAAAACTAAAACAACTTGTGGCCTTCTTAATAAAATAAATATAAAAAAAGGAGAGGCGTATTATATTCCAGCAGGAACAATACATGCATTAGGAAAAGGCGCTTTAGTGGCAGAAATACAGCAAAATTCTAATACTACATTTAGAATCTATGACTATGATAGAGTTGATTGTAACGGCAAGTTAAGAGAGCTTCATATCGATAGAGCGGTGGAGATTTTAAACTTTAAAAGGACTGATGTAAATTTGCAACTAAAGGAGAATTTTTCTAATTTTGAATGTGAATATTTTAAAGTTAGAAAGATAACAATTAGTAAAGACATGGTTTTTAATAAAAGTAGAGATAATTTTGATATTATTCAATTTATTTCTGGAAAAGGAATCATTGTTTATAACAATATCTATTATAATGCTAATTTAGGAGATACGTTTTTTATTCCGGCAAAAATAAAGAATTATTATATAAAAGGTCAATGTGATTTGTTAATTACTCAGGCTTAGATATTAAAAAATCTTTAATTATTAGAGATTACTTCGAGCTTTAGTGAATATTTGTTTAGATGCTTAAACTTGACAAAACTTGGACGTTTGAGATAGGATTATAAAGTAAAAGATGTAAAGTTGGAGTGAAGTTATGGAATTAAAAAATAAATCTTATGGAAATGAAAGCATCTCTTCACTAAAAGGGGCGGAGCGAGTTCGTAAGCGACCGGCTGTTATTTTTGGTTCGGATGGAATAGAAGGCTGTCAGCATTCTATTTTTGAAATTTTATCGAATTCTATAGATGAAGCAAGAGAAGGCTTTGGAAACGAAATAATTGTAACTTTATTTGAAGATGGCTCGATTGAAGTAGAAGACCATGGTAGAGGTATTCCTGTTGACTTTAATAAAAATGAAAATAAATTTAATTGGCAACTCCTTTTTTGTGAACTGTATGCAGGAGGAAAATATAATAATAATTCAGAGCAAAATTATGAATATTCTTTAGGACTAAATGGGCTAGGTTTGTGTTCAACACAGTATGCTTCTGAGTACATGAATGTTGAAATAAAACGTGACGGATTTATTTATTTTTTGCGCTTTGAAAAAGGAGAAAATATCGGTGGGTTAAAAAAAGAACCTTATGATAAACCTGACACGGGAACAAAAATCCATTGGAAGCCTGATATTGATGTTTTTACAGATATAGATGTTAAACCAGAATACTTTTTGGATACAATAAAACGGCAAGCTATTGTTAATGCTGGCTTAAAGTTTGTGTTTAAAAATCAAGTTGGAGAAACTTTTGATGTAACAGAATTTAAATACAAAAATGGCATTATAGATCATGTAAAAGAATTGGTGGGTGAGGACTATTTAACGCCTGTTCAGTTTTGGTCAGATGAAAAAAAGGTTAGAGATCGTGAAGATAAGCCATTTTATAAAACAAAAATAAATGTTGCTTTCGCGTTTTCAAACAAAATAAGTTTATCGGAATATTATCATAATTCAAGTTGGCTGGAATATGGTGGCGCTCCAGAAAAAGCTGTAAAGAGTTCGTTTGTGTCTCAGATAGATGCTTATCTAAAACAAAATGGAAAATATAACAAAAATGAGAGTAAAATAACTTTTGCCGATGTTGAAGACTGTTTGGTAATTGTGGTCTCGTCTTTTTCAAACGTTACTTCTTATGAGAACCAGACGAAAAAATCTATAACGAACAAAGGTATTCAAGATGCTATGACTGACATGTTCAAGCATAGGTTAGAAGTTTATTTTATAGAAAATCCTACTGATGCAGAAAAAATTGCAACTCAGGTGCTTGTAAATAAAAGAAGCCGCGAGGACGCTGAAAAAACTCGGCTTAATATAAAAAAGAAATTATCAAGCAATATGGATATAACGAATCGGGTTTCAAAATTTGTGGATTGTAGGAGCAGAAATGTTAATGAGCGCGAACTTTTTATTGTTGAGGGAGACTCCGCTTTAGGTGCTTGCAAGCAAGCGAGAGACCCAAACTTTCAGGCGATTATTCCTATAAGAGGCAAAATTTTAAATTGTTTAAAAGCAGATTATAATAAAATTTTTAAAAGTGACATCATCACTGATCTTATAAAAGTTTTGGGCTGCGGAGTACAGATTAAATCAAAGGCTAATAAAGAATTAAATTCTTTTGACAGCAATCTTCTTAGATGGAGCAAGGTTATTTTATGTACCGATGCTGATGTGGACGGCTTTCAGATAAGAACTCTTTTGCTTACGATGATATATAGATTGATGCCAAAGCTTATTGAAGATGGGAAAGTCTTTATAGCGGAATCACCATTATACGAAATAAATACAAAAAGCGAAACTTATTTTGCTTATACTGAAAAGGAAAAAGACGACTTTATTGAAAAAATCGACAATCAAAAATATACTATACAGCGCTCTAAAGGCTTGGGCGAAAATGAACCAGATATGATGAATTTAACTACGATGAATCCTAAAACACGTAGGTTAATTAAAATTATGCCAGAAGAAGCTCAAAAAACAGCTCAAATGTTTGATGTTTTATTAGGGGATGACATAGCCGGAAGAAAAAATTTTATTGTAAAATATGGACATCTGTATATAGACGTTGCAGATGTTAGTTAATAATTTATTTAAAGCATATGGAGGTGAAAAATTTTGGCGCCAAAAAGGAAAAATTCTTCAAGCAATATGGGCCATATTGAAAAAAATCACGGTGTTATTAATGGTGCCGGAGAAATTGTAGAACAAAAAATTGTAAGTACATTAGAACAAAATTATATGCCGTATGCAATTAGTGTTATTTTATCTAGGGCTATTCCACAAATAGATGGATTTAAACCTTCTCATAGAAAATTACTCTATACTATGTATAAAATGGGATTGCTTGGTTCTGCACGGACAAAATCTGCAAACATCGTAGGACAGACTATGAAACTCAATCCACATGGAGATAGTGCGATTTATGATACTATGGTTAGGTTAAGTCGCGGATACGAAGCATTGTTGCATCCATATATTGATTCTAAAGGTAATTTCGGAAAGTTCTATTCTCGAGATATGATGTGTGCGGCTTCAAGATATACTGAAGCACGCCTGGATAATATCTGCGAGGAGTTGTTTAAAGATATAGACAAAGATACTGTGGATTTTGTCGATAATTATGATAATACATTAAAAGAACCAGTTTTGCTGCCAGCAAGATTTCCTTCCATTTTGGTCAATGCAAATACTGGTATAGCTGTTGGTATGGCAAGCTCTATCTGTTCTTTTAATCTTAAGGAAATCTGCAAAGCTACTATTGCACTTATTAAAAACCCTAAAGCAGATATTCGTAAAATACTTTTGGCTCCAGACTTTGCTGGTGGGGGAAGTATTATATATGATGAGAAAATCATGGATGATATTTATAATACTGGCAAAGGTAGCATAAGAATACGAGCTAGGTATACATATGATAAAACACAAAATTGTATAGATATTAGTAGTATACCACCAACGACAACTTCTGAAGCTATTATAGATAAAGTAATTGAATTAATAAAAAAAGGATCTTTGAAAGAAATTTCAGATATTCGTGATGAAACAGGAATAGATGGTTTAAAAATTACGATAGATTTAAAAAGAGGCGTGGTTTTAGATAATTTAATGCGAAAACTTTATAAATTAACTCCACTTGAAGATTCTTTTTCTTGCAATTTTAATGTTCTTATTGATGACGTACCAAAGGTTTTAGGAATAAAGTCGTTAATTTGTGAGTGGATTAATTTTAGAATAAAATGTGTTAAACGTAGAACTAAGTTTGAACTTGATGGACAAAAAAGTAAGCTACATTTGTTAAAAGCGCTAGAGAAAATTCTTATTGATATAGATAAAGCAATAGAAATTATTAGAAATACCAAAGAAGAGGCTATGGTTGTGCCAAATTTGATGAATGGCTTTTCTATAGACGAAATTCAAGCCAACTACGTTGCGGAAATAAAATTAAGACATTTAAATCGAGAGTATATTTTAAATCGTATTGATGAAATAAAAAAATTAAAAGAGTCAATAGAAAAGTTAGAGTCAATCATTAATGACGAAAATAAAATAAAAGAAATTATTATCAAAGAGCTTTTAGATATTTCTGAAAAATATGGAAAACCTAGAAAGACTATGTTACTGTATAAAGAAGACATAGAAGAGCCGATTTTAACTGAAGAGATACGTGATTATCCGGTATGTTTGTTCTTTACTAAGCATCAATATTTAAAAAAGATTACGCCTCAATCGTTAAGAATGAATAGTGAACAAAAATTAAAAGATGGAGACGAAATTATTCAGACTATTGACGCAACCAATACTTTTGATTTATTATTTTTTACAGACAAGCAACAAGTTTATAAATCAAAAGTCTCTGAATTTCAAGATATGAAGGCAAGTGTATTAGGTGAGTTTATGCCGGCTAGACTAGATGTTGACAAAGATGAATCTATATTGTATATGGTAGCAACAAAGGATTATTCTGGGAACATGTTATTTTTCTTTGAGAATGGAAAGGTTGCGAAAATATCACTTGATTCTTATAAAACAAAAACAAATAGAAAAAAACTTATTAGTGCATATTCTAATAAATCAAAATTAGTGCGTATAAAATATTTTGATAAAGAGAAAGACGTATTATTAGCTTCTTCGGACGGAAGAATATTAATTTTTAATACAGGAATGCTTCAGACTAAATCAACAAAGACGACACTAGGTGTATCTGTTATGAGTTTAAAAAAAGGACAACGTGTTATAAAAGTATCTAAACTACAGCCTGGCGATTTAAAAAATGAGCTAAGGTATAGACCTAAAAATTTACCTGCAGCAGGAAGTCTACAAAATACAGACGACATTAAGTTGGGACAATTATCTTTGTAAGGAGAATAAAAAATGAGTATAAAAAAAGATTGGATGGAGCGGCAAATTGAGGCAATTTCAAATACTTTTGCAGCTATATTATTGGGCAAGGATAAAGTTAAATCTATTCTTGAAATGGATGAAGAGGATAATACTGCAACTCAAATGGAAGATGATATTCTAGAAAGAATGACAAAAAAATATCTATCTGAAAAAAATTTTAATGAGGCTGAAAATCTTATTTTTAATGCTATAGAAAAAGAAAAAACTGTACGGCGCTTTGAACTCGCTTTGAACTTTTTTAATGAACTACATCAGTTTAGTGATGAGTTCCTGTCAAAGTATAATTACTCTAGTAAAGAAATCGAAGAAGGAGTCAATTATTTGAAAAAATTATATGATTAAAAATTATATCTGGAATCATATTTTTTAAATTTAAAGAATAAACTTTAGCAAATATCTATACAATAAAATTATTATAATTTAATAGGTTTTTGTTGACAAATTAGTTTAATTGTTATATAATCAATATGTTTATTTAATTAAAAAGTTGGACGATTAGTTGATAAATACATGTGTGAGGAGGGATTATTTTGTTGAATTTAGGTATAAAAGGAGAATTAACTTATACTATACAAGATAAGGATACGGCTAAAGCTATGTGTACAGGAGGGTTAGATGTTTTTGCGACTTCTGCAATGATTGCTTTAATGGAATCCACTGCATGCAGAAGCTTGGCAGAGCATCTTGATGCGGGTCTATGTACAGTTGGGAAATCAATGAATATTCAACATTTTTGCCCTACACCTGTTGGAACCACTGTAAAATTTGAATCAGAACTTATAAAAATAGATGGCAAAATTTTAACTTTTGAAGTAAGGGCATTGGACCCTTTTGGCGTTATGGGTGCGGGAATTCATGAAAGGAAAATAGTTGACATACAATATTTTACTATGAAAGCTCTTGTGAAGAAGGCAAAATAGTTTTGTATATGAATATTTTTGGAGACGATTAAAGTGGAATTTTTAGGGATACTATTTTTCGTTGCTTTATTTGTGCTGTTTATTGTTTCATTTTGGCTAAAGAATAATTTAAAAATACTGAATTTTACGCATGCTTCAGATGAAAAAATAGTGGGTGAGGGAGCCAAAAAGGCACTTATTATCTATCAACCCAGTAAGAATAATGTGGCTACAAACTTAACTAAAGTTATTGCTGATTGTTTGGCTCAATATGGCTATACAGTTACTATAAATTATCCCTCTGATGAGCTTAATTATATTTTAAGTGAGTACGATCTTCTGATTTTTGGTTCTGCTGTTTATATCGGGAGATTCTCTCCTATATTAGGAAGTTATATGCTGAAGAACAGGTTCAAAAATAAAAAAGTAATTGTATATACAGTTGCTCCAAATGTAAATGAAGTTACTGATTTGAATGATCTGAAAGTTTTAGTCGATTCTTTAAATGAAGTACATGCAATAAAGATTTATAAAGGCCAAGATGAACGATTGAAAAAATTTGTAAAAGAAATTATATCAAATGAATAAAAATTAAAGTGCCGCGCGATATAGTGCGGCGCGATTTTACTTTGCAACATTCTTACATGCTTTCTGGAACGTTTATTTTAAACATATTTAGGATATTACATATAACTATTTTTACACACAAGCAAAGATTGATTCGAGCAGACATTAAATCTTCATTTTCGCATTTAACTCGACAAGAGTTATAAAATTTATGAAACAAAGTAGCCAAAGTAATAACATAACGAGTAATTTTAGCTGGATCATAACTTTTAGCTGCGTTAATTATTTCTGTAGTGTAAAGCGAAAGATGTCGAATTAAATCAATTTCTTCTTCTGAGTTAAGAAGAAAAAGTTCTTTATCCGAACAGCTTTTAGGTTTGATATTTTCTTTTTCTAGGTTTTTTAAAATACTGCATATTCTAGCATGAGCATATTGAACATAATAAACCGGATTTTGAGCGTCTTCTTTAACGGCTAGATTAAGGTCAAAATCCATCTGAGAGCTAGCCTCCCGCATATTGAATAAAAATCTTGCAGAGTCTACAGGAACCTCATCTAAAAGGTCAGATAACTGGATTGCTTTTCCCGTCCGTTTGCTCATTCGAACAACTTTGCCATCTTTAACAAGTTTAACAAGCTGCATTAAAATAATATCGAGGTTGTTTCCGTCAAGACCTATAGCATTCATAGCACCTTTCATTCGGGCAACATGCCCATGATGATCAGCTCCCCAAATATCTATACATATATCAAAACCGCGTTTAAAAAATTTATTTCTATGATAGGCAATATCAGCTGCAAAATAGGTAGGATTCCCATTTTGACGAATTAAAACTTCATCTTTTTCAGCTCCAGATTTGGTAGCTTTATACCAAAGCGCACCATCCAAATCATAAGTCATATTGTTATCTTTTAAAATCTGTATAGTTTCAGCTATTTCGCCGTTATTATACAAATCAATCTCATGGAACCACCGATCGAATTTAATTCTGTATTTTTCAAGGTCAGATTTCATTTTATTTATATTTTTAGGAAGAGCAAAGTCTACTAAAGCTTTTTTTCTAATTTCAGAATCAACATTTAAATAACTATTGCCATTTATATCCATAAAATCTTTGGCCAAATCCTTAATATCCTCGCCATGATAGCTATCTTCCGGCAAAGTATAGCTTTCTTCTCCGAAAAATAATTGAAGATATCTAATATCAAGTGACATAGCAAATTTTTCTATCTGATTTCCAGCATCATTTATATAAAATTCTCTTTTAACATTATATCCTGCAGCATCTAGTACCGCTGCCAAACAATCTCCAAGTGCACCACCTCTAGCATTGCCCATATGCATAGGTCCGGTAGGATTGGCAGAAACAAACTCAACTAAAACTTTTTTGCCATTACCAAAATTTGAATGCCCATAGTCTTCTTTTAACTCTAGAATTTCATTAATGACAGAAGCAAAAAAGTTTTTAGAAAGAAAAAAATTTATAAATCCAGGTCCAGCAATCTCAAATCGATCAATCATTTTGTTATTTAATTTTAAGTTTTTACATATAGCATTTGCAATTTTTATAGGAGGTATTTTAAACTTTTTTGCATTCACCATAGCCACATTACTAGCAAAATCACCGTTTTGATGATCGGCAGGAATTTCAATATTGAAATCAAATTTCTCAGAAATTTGCGGAAGTTCTCCTGCATTTATAGCATCATTAACGGCTAGATCAATCATAGATTTCAAATCATCAATTAATTTAGAAACTATTTTAGACATTATTAGTTGCCTCCTTGACGTTTATAATAATTTTATTTTTACTAAAAATTAATCCATTTGAACTAATAGAGTAAGCGATCTCTATGTAACAAGAATCTTTTTCAAAATTAAATTTAATTTTGCTAGTAAAAATTTCCAGTTCGATTAAGCCAATTTTTGTAATATAGTTACATTTATGATTTTTATTTTTTTCGAAGATAAACTTAACGGATTGACCACTCGTTCGAGAAATAATAATCAAGTTATCATTATAAATTTTTATATTAGAATAAAATTTAATACCATCGATAATCTCTTTGTAAGCAATTAGATAAGGTTTATTTATAAATTCAATTTCACAAGGTGTAGTTATTTTAGACGAACTTATTTGTTTATTATTTTCTTTTATTACACTAAATATAGTTATAAAATACATTTTATTTACAATCATTGATTATTTCAATATTGGCCGAGTATTTTGCAATGTCAATCATTTTTACTTTTTGAGAGACATTTTGTTGCAAAAATAATCCAGCACTTTTAGAAAAACTACTAACGGTATCGCTGACATAGAATGTACAAGACCCGTTATTTTTACGTTCTGTTAAACATTCAGAAAAGCTCAGAGCGTTTGCAGCAAACATAGCAGCCTCTTTGCCAGAATCAATCAACTTGACGTCCTGGCCAATAACTCTGGAAATAATCTCGCTAATAATAGGGTAATGTGTGCATCCAAGAATTAAAGTATCAATTTTTTTGCTCCGTAAACCAGCAAGATATTTTTCTGCTATAATTAGCGTAGCCTTATTATCTTTTTCTATAAATCCATTTTCAACCAGCGGGACAAATAAAGGGCAGTCCTGCTCAAATATCTGTAATTCTGAATTAATTTTAAGAAGTTCTCGTTTATAAGCTCCACTTTTAATGGTTGCCGTAGTTCCGATTATTCCAATTTTATTATTTCTAGTAGCACTTGCTGCAGCATTTGCAGTAGGCGCAACTACGCCAGTAAATGGGACATCAATATTAACATTACTTTCTTCAATTATAGAACTTACAGTCCCACATGCAGCTAAGATCATTTTTACATTAAGAGATTTTAAAAATTCGATATCCTGAAGGGCGTACTTTAGAATAGTTTGTTGGCTTTTATCTCCATATGGAACTCGCCCTGTATCGCCAAAATAAACGATATTTTCGTTGGGCAAAACTTTCATTAATTCTTTAACAGCGGTAAGCCCTCCAAGACCAGAGTCAAAAACTCCGATAGCTTTGTTGTTCATTTTATTTTGCCCTTTCAAAAGCAAGATTAATTAATTTATCAATTAAATCTGAATAAGAGATGCCCGTATATTCAAATAATTTTGGATACATACTAATACTGGTGAACCCTGGAAAAGTATTTACTTCATTTAAATAAACCTCATTAGTATCTTTTTCAACAAAGAAGTCAATTCTAGCAAGACCGCAACAACTCATGATCTTATATGCTTTTGAAGCTATTTTGCGTATTTTATTAGAAATTTCTTCGTCTAAATGTGCCGGAATGTATAGTTTAGAGTCATTACTAATATACTTTGCTTCATAATCATAAAATTCATTTGATGGAACAATCTCACCGCATATAGATACAATTGGAGTTTTGTTGCCTAAAACTGCACACTCAACTTCTTGCCCATTAATACCTTCTTCAATTAGCACTCTGTTATCTTCGAGAAAAGCAGTTTCTATAGCCTTAATCAAATCTTTTTGAGAATGAACTTTAGTTATTCCAACAGAAGACCCTGCATTTGAGGGTTTTACAAAAAGTGGAAAGAGCGGTAAAGTCTTTTTAATATAATCCATGCATTTCTCTTTGTTAGAATTGAAGTAATTTTTAGTTATAAAGGCGAATTTAGGTTTCTTTATTCCCGCATAAGTCAAAGTAATATTTGTTGTTATTTTATCCATGCAAGCCGCAGATGAGAAAGTATCGCATCCTACAAATGGAATTTTGGCAAGCTTCAGTAGACCTTGAATAGTTCCATCCTCGCCGTTTTTGCCATGAAGAGCAGGAATGACAGCATCAAGCTTAATTATGGAGTATTTGCCGTTTTCGTATACAATTAGCCCGCCAATTGAAGAATCAGGTGAAATAGAAGCAGATTTTTTGTTTATATCATCAGTTTCCCATTCGCCGTTAGCAATTTTTGAGACATCTCCAGTATACAAAAACCATTCACCATGTTTTGTGATTCCAACTAAAATAAGTTCGTATTTTTCTTTAGATATGTTTTTTATAATTGATGAGGCAGAAATTCTAGAAATTTCGTGCTCAGAAGAAGCGCCCCCAAATAAAATAGCAATTACTTTTTTGTTCATAAAAACCTCCTATAATAAATAAATATTATCACATTAAAACGTGCGGTGCAAGATTAAGCAAATTTTATTCAATAATTTATTAAACATTAATGACAAGTGTTAGAAAAATGTGTTAAAATGTTTTTATAAATTTTTTGGGAGTGAATATTCTTTGATAAATAAGGCTTTTAAAATAATAGATGAAAAATTAAGTGAACTGTTAATAAAAAAAGGATTTGAAAAAATTATAAATGAAAGCAATATCATATTTATGAAAGAAGAAAATGCTTATAAAATAAGTTTTAACGAGAGTAAAAATAACTTTGAGCTGTTTTATTGTATGTTGCAGAATAAAGAGATAACATCAGAAAAAATTTTGTCTACATGGCTTTTTGATCCTCAAAATGATACTGAAAAAGAAGCTAAGGATATTGCTGCGGATTTTGTTATAACTATTAGAGATAATTCTAAAATAACTTGCCAAAAGAATATTAAAAAGAAAAAAAAATCCGATGATGACAATAATACAATGCCTATTTTTTTAATAAACAGAATAGCTAATATTTTTCCTGAATTGAAAGATATGGTTCGAGAAGAAACAAAAAATTATCAGAACTTTAGGTATGTAACCTTTTCTAGGACAATTATTTTACCAATTATAAAAAAAGTTTTAGCAGACGGTGATCCTAAAGATAAATTTAAAAAATTATGTACAATTTTTAGTAATTCGTATTCTTCTGGAAATCTCGATACAAAAGCTATAATAACTATTGTATTTTTAAATGAAATAGAAAATGTTTCAGCACGAGAAAATATTGCTGCCACTGTTAGTAATGAATTAAAAATAGCAATGAGAGAGGCATATAAACTAAAAGGGAAAAAAATAAAACCAGAAAAAATAAAGAAAAAAAGTACGTTTATCTCAGACACTCTGAATGCAGCACAAAAAAATTAGCAAAATTGCTTGACTAAGAGTTGCTTTATGTGGTATAGTATATACACCTCTTAAGAGGGCTTTATTTTTGTATCCTTTAGAGGGAGGCTAAAAAATTCCGACGTTCCGGGAGGTGCCGCCATGCGAGTAAAAGTTACATTAGCCTGCACTGAGTGCAAACAGCGTAATTATAATACTATGAAAAATAAAAAAAGTGATCCTGACAGATTAGAAATGAATAAATACTGTAGGTTTTGCAAAAAGCATACTGTGCATAAAGAAACAAAATAATTTGGACGGGAAGGGATAAAAACTATGGCAAAAAAGAAAAATACTGATGCAAAAATAAATATTTTTCAAAAAATAGGCAGCTTTTTTATTGATTGTAAAAATGAACTAAAAAAGATAGTTTGGCCAACAGTTAAATCCACTTTTAAAAATACTGGTGTTGTATTATCGTCAATTATTATTAGTGCAATATTTGTGGGTGCTTTAGATTTTGGTTTGACTAAACTTCTTGGTACTATAATGCATATTGCCAATTAATTATCTGGGAGGAATATCATGCCAGAAGAAGCTAAGTGGTACATTGTGCATACTTATTCGGGATATGAAAATAAAGTCGCTTCTAACCTTGAAAAAACTATAGAAAATAGAGGGCTTGAGGATTTAATTCAAGAGGTTATTGTTCCAACTGAGACTGTTACAGAATTGAGAGACAACAAAAAACGTACGGTTGAACGTAAGGTCTTTCCAGGTTATGTTATTATTAAAATGGTTTTAACGGATGAAACTTGGTATGTTGTAAGAAATATCCGTGGATGTACGGGGTTTGTGGGGCCATCTTCTAAACCAGTTCCATTAACTGACGAAGAAGTTCGTCGATTTGGTATTGGCAGAAGTTCTGTGGAAGTTCCTTATAAAATTGCTGACACGGTTATTATTACTGAAGGGCCTCTTGAAGATAACACTGGAACAGTTGAGGCTATTGATATAGAAAATAATTACGTGCGTGTTTTGGTGAATATGTTTGGCCGTAGTACTCCGGTTGAACTCGAATTATCTCAGGTTGAATTGATGGATGATTAATTTTTAGTAGTAAGTTTATATTTACTGCGAGGGAGTAAAATCTCGGGTGGAAGAAACTTTTTAATTTAATGTTTCGTTAATTACCACTAATTTTGGAGGTGTAAATAAATGGCTCAAAAAGTTACTGGCTTTATTAAGTTACAGATCCCTGCTGGAAAGGCGACTCCGGCACCGCCTGTTGGCCCCGCTTTGGGACAGCATGGCGTTAATATTATGGCGTTTACTAAGGAATTTAATGAACGTACTAAAAATGATGTGGGATTGATTATTCCAGTTGTAATTACGGTTTATGCTGACAGATCATTTACTTTTGTTACAAAAACTCCACCGGCTGCTGTGCTTATAAAAAAAGCTTGCGGAATCGATAGTGGATCTGGAGTGCCTAATAAAAATAAGGTAGCTAAAATTACCCGTGAGCAACTGCAAAAAATAGCTGAACAAAAAATGCCAGATTTAAATGCGGCATCAGTTGAGAGTGCTATTAGCATGATTGCGGGTACTGCACGTAGTATGGGCGTTGAGGTTGTTAACTGATTTAGCCCAGGTGGGAGGAAATAATCCGATTTACCACTTTAGAGGGAGGAAAACCAATGAAACATGGTAAAAAATATATCGAGAGCGCAAAGCTTGTCGATAAAAAAAAATTATATGAAAATGATGAAGCTATAGATTTATGTGTTAAAACAGCCACAGCTAAATTTGATGAAACTGTGGAAGTGCATGTTAAACTAGGTGTTGATTCACGTCATGCTGATCAACAAGTGCGTGGTGCTATTGTTTTACCAAATGGTACGGGAAAAACTGTTAAGATACTTGCTATATGTAAAGGAGACAATGTGGGTTTGGCAGAGTCTTCTGGTGCGGATTTTGTTGGTTCAGACGAATATATTGCTAAAATACAAAATGATGGCTGGATGGATTTCGATGTTTTGATTACTACCCCAGATATGATGCCTTTAGTTGGTCGTTTAGGTAAAATTTTAGGTCCGAGAGGACTAATGCCTAACCCTAAGGCAGGAACGGTTACAACCGATATTGCTAAAGCGATTAAAGATGCTAAGGCGGGAAAAATTGAATATCGTTTGGATAAAACAAATATTATTCACTGTCCTATTGGAAAGGTTTCTTTTGGCAAGGAAAAATTAATTGAAAACTTTAATGCTTTGCTTGGAGCTATTGTAAAAGCAAAACCTTCAGCTGCAAAGGGCCAATATATTCGCTCTTGTGCAGTTTCTACTACAATGGGACCAGGAATTAGGCTGAATCCGAATAAAGTAGGAATATAATTTTTAATTTTAATTCAAATTAGAAGAACTTAAAGGTGCTTTAGATGTTTCTTTGAGTTCTTTTTGTTTTAATAAAATTTAGTTTTAATTTGGATATAATAATATTGTTAGATATTGCACTTTTATTATCTATTTTTGAAGGCTTAATATAATATAGGAATGCTAAAATTGAATACGTCAATATACTAAAAGTAATTTCAGTTAAAGCTCTTAAAATAGGAGAATTATAATTTGTAAATAGCAATTTAGAAAAGTATGTAGCAAAACCCGAAAAAATTATAGGAAAAAATACGTATTTTTTTAAACTGATTTTTAAAGTTGTAATCTGGATTAGTTTTAAAATGCTTAATGTAGAATTTAGAATTGTGCTTGTAAACATCATAATTAGTAGTCCTTTTATACCTATGATTGGCAGCAAGATGAAAATTAAAGTGACCCGTACTAGGGAGTCTATTATGTTGCACGATAGATAATAAATCTGCTGGTTTAAGCCTTTTAAAATGCCATCTACAATTTTGTCTATATACATTAAAGGAACAAGTGGTGCTAAAATTTTTAAATAAAAACTGCTTTCGTAATTTGAATATATAGCTTGACATAGATCTTTTGAAAAAAATAAAAAAATATTCATTACTATTATAGAAAAAATTAATGTGAGCTTTATAGCCTTTTCAGACACATAATTAATGTCTGAATTTTTGTTTATTGAGTTAGCTTCTGACATTTCTGGTATTAATAGCATAGAAAACGATAATAAAATTAATGCTGGAAATGTAATTATTGGCATAACCATTCCTAAGATTAGTCCATAGGTGGATAATGCCTTGGTGCTTGAGGCTCCGTAGCTTTTTAATCCGGAAGGAATGAGTATGTTTTCAAGGGTGTTAAGTCCAGCTCTGAGTGATGCACTTGCTGTAAAAGGCAAAAAAATAGGAAGTATTTTTGAGTTTGAGCGGCTATCTTTAAAGTCTTGAGAAAATTTTAATTTTTTTATGTCGTAAATATAAAGGACGTATGAATATAAACTAGATAAAATTTCTGCAAGAGTTGTTCCTGTAACTATTGCTGCACAGGCGAATTCTATTTTGCAGGGTACAAAATTTTCTATTAAAATAAAAAAAACAATAATCTCAATAATTTGTTCGAGTAATTGCTCGCTTGCAGTTTTTATAACACGCCGTACAGCATAAAAATAACCTCTAAAACATGAGGAAATAGCGACAAAAGGTAAACTAATTGCTAAAATTTTTAAGGATAAAATAGTACGGCTGTCTTTTAAAATAAATATGCCGATTTGTTTTGCAAAAATAAACATGAAAAAACCTATAAAAAGACTTATTCCAACTCCTAAAGCAAGACATTTTTTTAATACCATTTTTGCTCGAGAATATTGTTTTTGAGCAATGTTGTCTGTTACAAGACGTGTCACAGTAAGGCTTATGCCTGTAGTGGAAAAAGTTGTTGCAAAAAAATAAACTGAAGTAACTAATTGATAAATTCCGATACCTTCCGCTCCAATCTTATTGGACATATATATACGAAAAATTAAACCAATAGACATATTTATAAGAGAAGTTACGGTTAATATTAGTGCATTTATTAAAAAAGTTTTCTTTTTCATAAATTTATTTTACACTCCGTTTCATACTTAGGTATATGCGGAGTATTTTTTTATTATGTTCTGGAAATCTTTATTAGTATAATGTAAAATTACTATAAGGAAATTAAGGAGGCGCAGATCTTGAATTTTGATGAAATTTTTAAAATAATGGATGAGTCATTTCCTAATAGTGAAATAAGAACTTATGAAGAACAAAAAAAACTATTAAATAATGATAAGTATAACATATACATAGAGAACGATAATAGTGGAGCTATAGTTGGCTTTTTAGCTTATTGGATATTGAAAAATTGTATATTTTTTGAGCACTTAGCTGTTTCAAAAAATTCTAGAGGCAAAGGAATAGGAACAAAAATAATTGAATTTAATTTAAAGAATTTAAAAAATATAAGAGAATTTATATTTTTAGAGGTAGAACCACCAATTTCAGAAATATCTAAAAAGAGAATTAATTTTTATAAACGACTTGGATTCAATCTAAATAAATTTTTTTATGAGCAACCACCTTTAAGAAAAACTGAAAAATCTCAACATTTGTTGATAATGAGCTATCCTACGTTGATAGATGAAAAAACTTTTATTGACTATAAAAGAGAAATTTACGATAATATATATGGAGCAAAAATTTAACTACCTATGTTTTTTAAGGAGTTTTTATTTATGAAAGATTACGTTATTATTACTGATTCTACTTGCGACTTAACTTCTGATTATTTGAACGAGCTCGATGTAAAAGTAATTCCACTAAAATTTATATATGAAGAAAAATCTTATTATGATGGCACAGGAATGTCGTATAAAGATTTTTATAATTTATTGAGAGAGAAAAAGAATGTTAAAACAAGTCAAGTAAATACTGAAACGTTTATTAAAGAATTTGAACCTTATTTAAATCAACAAATGGATATTCTTTACATAGCTTTTTCGTCTGCACTTAGTGGTACATTTTCTTGTGCAGAAATTGCTAAAAATGAACTTATTGAACAGTATCCAGAAAGAAAAATAATTGTCGTTGATTCGCGTTCTGCTTCTATGGGAGAAGGCCTTTTGGTATACTATGCGGCACAAAAGAAAAAAGAAGGTCTTTCTATTGACGACTTATCTGAATGGATTGAAAAAAATAAACTTAATGTTTGCCACTGGTTTACAGTTGATGATTTATTCCATTTAAAAAGAGGTGGAAGAGTTTCTTCAGCATCAGCCTTATTTGGAAGTATGCTCGGAATTAAACCTATATTGCACGTTGATAACGCAGGCAAATTGATCACGACTGAAAAGGTTAGGGGAAGAAAGGCCGCATTAATTTCATTGGTAGATCATATGAAAAATTCTGCTGAAGTCACAACAAATGATGTTGTCTTTATATCCCATGGAGATGCTCTTGCAGATGCCAATTTTGTTAAAGACCTTATTTTAAAAAATTTTGATGTTAAAGAAGTAAAGATTAATTATATAGGTTCAGTTATTGGTGCACATGCTGGCCCAGGAACAGTTGCACTTTTCTTTATGGGGAAAAATAGATAATTAAAAAATATAATAAAATTTAATTGTTAAAATGAGTTTGGGAGCGAAAATATGAAAGTTATAGTTAATGCACCGGCTAAAATTAATTTATACTTAGATGTTATTAAAAAACGCAAAGATGGATATCATGAAGTTAATATGATAATGCAATCAGTAAGTTTATTTGATCAAATAATTATAAAAAAAACAGACAAAAAAGATATTCAAATAATAAGCAACCCCAAAATTCCAGTGGATCTTGAGAAAAATACAGCTTATATTGCCGCACAAGAATTTTTTGCCTTTACCAAAATTTTAAATCCAGGAATAAATATAAGGATAAAAAAATCTATTCCTATTGGTGCTGGATTAGCTGGTGGCAGTAGTGACGCAGCAGCTACACTTATTGGACTTAATGAACTATTTAATTGTAAAATTTCTAAAAATGATTTAATTGCTATTGGAGCCAAAATAGGCACAGATGTTCCTTTTAATATTTTGGGTGGGACGATGTTAGCTTCTGGAATAGGAACAGAACTTTCGTCGGTAGCACAAATTATGCAATGCTATATGGTCATTGTAAAGCCTGATTTTTCAATATCGACAAAAACCGCATACCAAGCTTGTGACGCTTTTCTAAATGTAGAAAAAAATAAAACTGTAGCTGATGTAATCTCTGCTTTAAATGCAAAAAACCTGTTAGCTACAGCTAAAAGTATTTATAACAAATTTGAAAATGTAATTGATGGTAAAGAAATAACAAATCTTAAAAATTTTTTGATTGAAAATGGTGCTTTAAATGCATGCATGACAGGAACTGGTTCTGCAGTTTATGGTATATTTGATACGAGAAAAAAAGCAAGACTTTGTGCAATCAAGTTAAAAATGAATTATAATGAAGTTTTTCTAGTAACGTCATTAAATTATGGTTGCCATCTGCAGAATTAATCTTCAAAAACAATTCCCCTTTGAGCATCTACAGTTACAAAGTTACCATCTTTTAAGATATTTGTAGCATTTTTTGCCCCAGTTATAATTGGCTTGTTATAAGAAATCTCTGGAATGCTTGCATAAAAATTAACACTAGAAGCTTCTACAATAACAGCACTGGCATTATCTATTATTTTTATAAGTCTTTTTGAAACTTCTGGAATAACTAGTATATCTCCAAACTGAAATTTTTTTAAAGCCTCAGATTCACTTTTACATATGCATAAACGTCCTTTTATAGAAGCATTATTAATTCCATCACCCCAAATTAGAGTCTTACCAACAACGTGAACTTTTAAAAAATTTGTACCATATACATGACCAAGGGGAAGACCTGCAGTTATTATAACCAGGTCTCCAGATTTTATATATTTTTTCTCATAAGCGGCATTTATAGCATTATCAAAAAGCTGATTTAAATTCTCTCCCTCTTTTTTTATTTTAAGAGGAATAACCCCCCATAAGAGGTTCATTTGGCGAACCACAGAAGCTTCTGTAGAACATGCAATTATGGGACAGTTAGGTCGATATCTGGAGACAAATTGAGCTGTCGTTCCAGATTTTGTAACTGTCAATATAAATGCCGCACCCAAATCGATCGCAGTAGTACAAGTTGCATGAGACACAGCAGAGGGAATAGCTTTTTTTGACTCAATAGGTAATTTAAAAAATCTCTCTTTATAATCAACATCGGATTCTGTTTTTTTAGCAATCGATGCCATAATCTTTACTGCTTCGATTGGATAAAACCCTGCGGCAGTTTCTCCTGATAGCATTATTGCACCTGTACCATCATAAATAGCGTTAGCTACATCATTTACTTCTGCGCGAGTTGGTCTAGGATTTTTTATCATAGAGTCTAGCATTTGAGTTGCAGTTATTACATGTTTCCCAGCGTCACAAGCTTTTTTTATTAACTGTTTCTGTATGATAGGAATATTCTCAAGTGGCACCTCAACACCTAAATCACCTCTTGCAACCATAATGCCGTCCGAAATTTTGATAATTTCGTCAATATTATTTATTCCATCAGAGTTTTCTATTTTAGCTATTATTTTTATATTATTGCCACCAAATTTTGATAATTCCTTTTGTAGTTTTATAATATCATCAGCGCTTCTTGTAAATGACGCTGCAATAAAGTCGAAATCCTGCTCTACAGCAAATTTTATATCATCGATATCTTTCTTGTCGATAAAAGGAATTGAAAGTTTTATTCCAGGAATGTTAATGCTCTTGTTTGCAGACAAAAAACCGCTGTTGAGCACTTTACAAATTATATTTTTATTTTCGATTTTTTTTACCAAAAGACCAATTAACCCGTCATCAATAAGAATTTTGGTTCCAACCATAACCTCATTTATGAGGTTTTTAAAACTGACGCTTACAATAGAACTATCACCTAAGAGTTCATCAGAAGTTAAAGTAAAAGTTTGTCCTTTTTTTAATTCTATTTTATCTAATTTAAATTTTCCAATTCGTATCTCTGGACCTTTGGTATCGAGTAGTAATGCAATAGGCAGATCTAGTTTTTCTCTTAAACTTTTAACCATTTCTACTCGTTCTAGATGTTTTTGATGATCTTGATGAGACACATTGATTCTTACAACATCCATACCATTTAACATTAATTCTTTCAGTATATTAACATTATCAGTAGAAGGACCGAGGGTACATACAATTTTTGTTTTCCTCAAAGTAAATTCACCTCCTGAATTTTTGATATTATAGTATAACATACTAAATTTTACAAAATCAATACTAAAAGTTTTTCTTGAAAACATATTTTTTAGGATGTAAACTAAAAATAATGTGTTTTTTAGGGAGTTTAGTCATTATATGAAAAAATTTATATTAAAAAAGAATTTATTACCAATTCGCATCAAACGTTTTGAAGATATTTCTGCCGAACCTTTATTCGCATGCCAAAAAAGAAAGTCTAAAATATTTTCATTACCAGAAAAAAGAAATGAATTTGTTTGTAGAAAATGGAGTAGAAAAAATTTTATAAAAATACTACTAATAGCTTTACCTTTAACTTCAATATTAATTTTAACAGGAGGATTATGTGCTTCTGTAAAAGAAAAACTTGTTCCTGATTCCCATAAAGATATTAACATAAAAAAATGTTTTTTAAAAGATGAAGAATATAATAAAAATTATTTATTAGTTGTTAATTCGAAAACACCTATACCTAAAAATTATAAACCAAATTTGATTCATTATATGCAAATTGAATGCGATGTGGTTTTGTCTGAAAATCTTGATAAACTTTTAAATGAAGCTAAAGCCCTAGGATATGAACTGAGCCTTTCCAAAGGATACGTTCCAGAAAATGTTATAAATGAAAATTACAATAAAAAATTAAACAAATTTTTAAATGAAGGTTTCACAATAGTTAGGGCAGAAGCTTATGCAGAAAGACTTGTTTCATCTCCTGGCAAATCAGAATATCAAACCGGATTACTGGTTGATATTTATTCTCCAAATAAAAACGAGATTGAATTTCTATCTTCTGCTGCCTATAAATGGCTTGTAAATAATTGTGTAAATTACGGTTTTATACAGAGATATCCATCTGACAAAGTTGACAAAACAGGTAAAGATTGCAATCCTTACTGTTTTCGCTTTGTGGGAAAGTATCATGCATATAAGATGAGGACTTTATCAATGTGTTTAGAGGAATATTCTGATTATATAAAATCAAAGTAAATTACTAAAGTTTAGTATAAAAAAATCTACATTTTTGTTTCCGTTTTAAAAAATGTCAATATTATTATTCTCATAATTAATGGTTGAATATCCTGAATCTTTGTTCTTGGCAGCAGCCTTACATTGCAAAATTGCTGCCTCTAACATATCCAAATCTATTTTAGTTTTATTTGGATTAATAAGTTTTTCGGTTATTTTTTCTATTTCATAATTTTCTAATATACTTCTAGCAATAGTTGCTCTTGATTGAAAAGATATTTGACAGTATATAGAAAATAACTGTAGAAGTGCAAGCCAAGAACTGCCATGATTGCCTGTCATAAGATAGATAAGCTGCTCTTTTTCGACAACACTAAAATTTTTTATCATATTTATAAGGATTTCGTCTAACCTTGTTTCACCATCTGAATTTTTTACAGCAAAAAGATTTGGGTACAAAAACTCGAGAAAATATTTTCTAGGGCTAATTCCCAAAAGACGAAACCATTCAGTTGCCTGAAAAAAACTTGGTGAGCTGAGGCCTTTTTCCCAATTCTGTATGGTTTTTCTTGAAACACCGATACCAAGCGCCATAAATTCTTGCGATTTGCCTGCATCAGCCCTGGACTTCCACCAAATTTTAGAAAACCGTTTAACTCGATCTATTCTAGATTCATTTTCAAACATTTTTTACACCACCGAAAAATAATTATCCAAATAAACAAAAAATAAAGTAAAAAATTTCTAACTAAAAATATAAAAAATAGGGAGTCATAATGACCCCCAAAAAATAAATAAAGTGTATCTTTAAATTAGCTGACATATTTTGGAATCCGTAGTAAAATTTTTATAAAATAATTATAATTATTTTATAATCAGAAAGGGTGCCAAACAAAAACATACTACTATAATATATTAACTCACAAATCCTGCTCCATGCTCAAAAAAAATATATTTTCAAAAAGCAAATCAAAATATTTTTATTTGGCTTATTTACAGAAATATACATAAATTATTTTAATATATTTTTTTTATAAAGTCAACGAGACTCTAAAAACTTCGACAGAAAACAAGTTCAACTTTAATTATACTTTAGAGAGTAAATTTATTTTGTGCAAGGAGAATTAATCATGAAAAGAGTTCAAATATGTAAATACGTAAAAAACTATTCTAAAATTGAAAAAATACAAGATGAACATGAAGTAATTTATTTTGCAGACGTGCTAGTGAACGACATCTTTTTAAATATTTTACATATACAAGCGCAAGATAATTATCATATAAAATGTTTATGCAAAAATATTAATGAACTAGAAGCTAAAAACATACTGCTTTTTATGTATGAAAATAGTATTGGTGCAGGTAACTTTTTAGATATACTACAGGATCTTTCTGTGCAATATATCGAAGTTAAATAAGAATTTCATTTTGATCTTAGATTTTTAAAAAAATTAATTAATATCTGTGAGCATTCTTTTTTTAGAATGCCACTTTTTATTTTGGGTTTATGATTATAATCATATTTTAACAAATCTATAATAGATCCAAACGAGCCAGATTTTGGATCTTTAGCACCAAAAACGACTCGTTTAATGCGAGAATTTATAATAGCACCAGCACACATAGGACAAGGTTCCAGCGTTACAAAAAGTTCGCACTCAAATAAACGCCAACCATTTAAAACTCTGCAAGCGTTACTTATAGCTTCAACTTCTGCATGGCTGATTACATTCCTTTGTTTCTCTCGTCTATTTCTGCCCATTGCTATTATGCTGTAATTTTTAACTATGACTGCACCTACAGGGACTTCCTCCTCAATATAGGACATATTTGCAAGTTTTAGTGCTTCATTCATAAAATAATTATCATCTAAAATCAAAAAATTTCCTCCAAAAGTAACAATAATAAAAATTAATTTTTATTTATGAGTTTATCAGCCGCTGCCATAATAGCAATTTTTGCGCTGTGAAAATTTATTCCACCCTGCAAAAAGACAGCATAAGGTTCTCTAAGTGGGGCATCAGCAGATAATTCAATTGAAGCACCTAGCGTAAATGTTCCTGCAGCCATAATAACTTGACTTTCATATCCTGGCATATTCCATGGCTCGGGATTTACAAATGAATCAATTGGAGAGGCGGATTGAATACTTTGACAAAATAAAATTAAATCCTCTTTATTATCAAGTTTTAAAACTTGAATTATATCGTCACGAGGCTCATTATATTTGGGCGTAACGCTATAACCTAAAAGCTCAAACAACGCTGCAGAAAATACAGCAGTTTTAAGTGCTTCTCCTACAACATGAGGTGCATTAAAAATCCCCATAAAAAATTCTCGATTAAAGCCAAGTGTTGCACCGATTTCTTTACCTGTTCCGGGTGTTGTAAGCCTATAGGAACATCTTTCTATTAAATAGTTTTTTCCGGCTATATATCCACCGGTGGGCGCAATCCCTCCTCCGGGATTTTTTATTAATGAGCCTGCAATTAAATCAACTCCATTTAAAAGCGGTTCTTCGTAGCCTACAAATTCTCCATAACAATTATCTAGAAGAATAATACATTGTGGTGCAATTTTTTTTATGATTTGCGTAATTTCTTTTATACTGTTTATAGACAAAGCCGGTCTTATAGAATAGCCGCGAGATCTCTGCATGTAGACCAATTTTATATTTTTTGTAAGTGTTTTTTCCAATTCTTTAAAATTAATTGAGCCGTTTTCAATTAAAGAAATTTGCTTATAATTAACTCCAAAATCTTGTAACGATCCGAAATCTTTTTTGCTACTATTAATACCAATAACTTCTTGCAAGGTATCGTATGGCTGTCCGGTTATATTTAGAATTGTATCTCCTGGGCGCAGTATCCCAAAAAGAGCCACTGTTAATGCGTGCGTTCCGCTCACAAAATTATGCCTGACTAATGCATCTTCGGCACCAAAAATCTGTGCAAAAACTTTGTCTAAGATATCCCTTCCAGTATCTCCATAGCCGTATCCGGTAGACGCAGAAAAATGTGTTTCGCTTACTCTATTATCAATAAATGCCTTTAAAACCTTTTGCTGATTATATTCTGTTTGCTTGTCAATTTTTTTAAATTCATTTTCACATAAGATCATTGCTTTTTGAGATAAATCTTTAATTTTTTTGCTTATATTAAACATTAACAATCTCCTAAAAAAATTAATTGCTACAAATTTTGCTTGAAAGTTTTTGAACTAAATTCTCTACAGCACATAAATCATCAACACAAATCATTCCACAAGCGCTGTGTAAATATCTGCAGGGCAAAGAAACCGCGATAGTTTTTACTCCGGAGCGAGATAGATGAATAGCTCCAGAATCATTTCCTCCAGTTACAGCAGATTTTATTTGAACCTTTATATTATTTTTTTTAGCAAGCTCTAGTGCAAAATTGTAATAATCCCTATCGTATATAGTGCTTTTATCCATAAAAGAGATAACAGCACCTTCTCCAACCTTGCAAACCTGTCTTTCATTAGAAGTTCCTTTTATATCTGCAGCAGTAGTTGCTTCAACAACAATAGCAGCATCAGGGTTTACTCTAAACGTAGCAACCTTTGCTCCTCGCAGTCCGATCTCTTCTTGAACCGAAAAAACAAAATACATATCAAAAGGCAAATCTTGCTTTATTAGGTTAATTAAAACAAAGCATCCAACACGATCATCAATAGCTTTAGATTTGATCATATTATTTTCAACTCTATAATTTGCATTAAAATACACAGTATCGCCTTGAGAAATATATTTTAAAGCGTCATCCCTACTTGTTGCACCTATATCTACATATAAATCTTTTATTGAAACGTTTTTCTGACGTTCTTCTGGACTTAAAAGATGTACAGGCTTAAGGCCAATAACGCCAGGAATTTTACTTTTTCCAACTACAACTCTTTTACCACAAATAACGTCTGAATTGATTCCGCCAACAGCTTCAAATTTTAACATCCCATCATCATTAATATAAGTTATAATAAACCCGACTTCATCCATATGGGCAGAAAGCATCAATTTTGTTTTGTTTTGTTTTGCCCCCTTCTTAAAAGCAATAACATTGCCGAGGTTGTCAACATTAACACTATTTACAAAAGGAGTAATTTCTTTTAAAATTATATCTCTAACACAAGCTTCGTTTCCAGAGATACCGTAAGCGTCACAAAGTTTTTGCAATAAACTTAAGTCATTCATATTTATCATCCCCAGCTAAAATATATAGAGATAACAGCTTGGCTGTAAATTCAACATCATTGCAATCAATAACCTCAACTGGAGTGTGCATATATCGCAGAGGAACGGACAGCAGTCCACAAGGTATTCCACCTCTAGAAACAGTAATCGAATCAGCGGTAGTACCAGTTAATGAGCTCATAATTTCTAATTGACGCGGAACATTATTCTGCTCGGCTAATTTTATAAATTTATCTGACATTTTTCTCGATAAAGATGGTGCAATACCTATCATAGGTCCGTGAGACAATTCTCCGCATCTTTCTTCTAAGTTATTAGCTTGCTTTGCGAAACTTACATCTACAGCTATGGCTTCAGTAGGATTTAAATCAAATACAGCAGTTTTTGCGCCAAGAGCATTTATTTCCTCTTGCGTACTAAATAGAAGTGTTACACTGCAATCAATTTTTTCAGATTCTAGCATCTGAGCACATCGAATTAACACTGCTACACCAGCCCGGTTATCAAGGCCAGGAGCTGTAATTTTGTTATCTAGTAATTTTTCAGGTTTTACATCAAAATACACATAATCTCCAACAGAAATTACATCTTTAAGTTCTTTATCGTTTAAACCGGTGTCGATAATTAAATTTTCTGTTTTTTCAAATTTGATATCCTCTTTAATTCTTAAATGTGGGGGAGTAGTACAGACTATTCCTGTTATAAGTTTTTTCCCATGAATAATAACAGTAGATCCAGGCAAAACTCTGCAGTCTATGCCGCCACAAGGAGAGATATTTAAAAAACCATTATCTATAGCAGTAATAACCATACTGATTTGGTCAATATGTGCCTCAATTAAGATATTTTTTTTAGCATTTGATTTGCCTAAATGACATATAGTATTTTTATTTTTATCGATTATAATTTTATTTGAAAAAATTTGCATTTCTGTTTTTATTAAATTTGCAATTTTTTCTTCTCTTCCAGAGCCAGCAAATGTGTCACAAAGACGAAACAACAAATCACTTATCATATAATGTTTGCATGATAATTTTAATTATCACACTATCCCTCCTAAATATTAAATTTATTCTTTTTCTTGATAAAAGCTTTTTTCATTCAAAAAGATTTCTTTATCTGTTTGGCTTATTAAAAAAATCTTAGAATCACTATCGATTTTCATATAAGCTCCTTTAGAAAGAGGCGCATCATTGCCTAAAAGCAAGACAATATTCTCGCTATTGTCAAAAGTTAAAGTTAGTCTAGCTGTTGGATTTTCTAAGCCATAAACAGACAAACTATCTTCACTCTCGATTGTTTGCTCGGGTCTTAAATTAGCCAGGCTGTCATATAAAACTCTAGCATTAGTTTGAGATGTGCTAAATTCATCGTTGCGAGATAAAATATAAACCGATTTATCATTTTTATTTTCTACACTAATATCATAATTTTCATTTGAGTTTTTAACAGCGACGTTGACTATTTTTTTATCTTTGATATCAATAATATTTTCATATTCAGCTTTTTTTTCATAATGTGTAGAAGATTTTTGAGGATTAGGCAAAGAAATCAAAAAAAACAATAATACCAGTAACAGTGCAAATAGAATAGAAAATATTATTAAATTCTGTTTTCTTTTCGTCATAGCAATCACCTAAAATCTATTTGTTTTTCCTTTTAAAGAAAACTACAATACCAATAATTAAAATAGCGATTGGCAAAATAATTGCCATAAGAATACCTATGGTATCTGCAACAGCTTTACTGATTCCAAGTTCGTTACCACCTAAACTTTTTGATTCTATTGTTATGCCAACATCTTCTCTATTTGTCATTTTGTTAATCATATTTATAAAGTAGGCCGAGTTATTAAGTGCGTTTGATGATAAATAATCTTGCAACAAAGCAGCGTAAGAACCAACAACAGCTAAGTTAGAATCTTTTTCAGATTCAGTTTTTATACTTGAAATCAAAACAGAAGGAATGGGTCCGGAGACATTTTTAGAAAAGTCAAAATCTTTGCTAGCACCTTTAGGCAAAATTCCTGACGTTTTTGAAAATTGTAATAAAGTTTTAACATTTTCAGCATCAGTAGCTTCAAGAGGTTTACAGTATGGCATCAATACTGGAATTTCTTGATTTTTAAGCTCATTTTTATAGTCTTTGTCTACATATTCATTAATAGCTTCAAAAGTGTTTGAAACTACATTTTTCATATTAGTTTCATATATAAGGCCATCTTTAATTTTTATATTATGTCTTTCTAAAAAAACATTAAGATTTGGAGCTTCTTTTTGATTTGGATTTATAGCATATATTAAACTTTTATTTCCTGATAATAAAAATTTTTCTAATTTATCTATAGAAGATGTATCAAAATCACGCTCTGAACCAAAAATTATAGCAAGTGAAGCATCCTCAGGTATATCCTCAGTCAAAAGAGATATAGTAACAACATTGAAGTTATTCTTTTTTAATAATTCAGAAAAAGCGCTATAATCTTGCTCGCCATAGCCATTTAATAATACAATTTTTGTTTGCTCATCACTTGTAACATATAAAATTGCAGAGGTTAATTCTTGTTCGGCTTTTGAACCAGTAATAGCGCTTCCGTAGTAACTTCTTTGTATATCAAATATATCTTGTACTGTTATTATCTTATGTCTATCGCTAGATTTAACTATAATACTATTTTCGTTTAAATTTTCATTCTGATATTCATTTAAATACGTAGGATTTTTAACCACATCCACGTATGTAACTTTGATTTTGTTAGAGTTTAAAGCATATTTTTTCAAAACAGAGTTAGCTTGAGTAAAATACGAGTTTGTTTTTGCAAAAGAATCCTCATCACTCAAAAGTATTATTTCTACATCTTTGTCCAAATTTTTTATAAAATTAATAGTTTGATCAGTAAGAGAGAATATCTTATTTTGTGTTAAGTCTAAGTTCAAGCTAAATTTATCTGTAACTTGACCAACAATTAAATTTATAACAACAAATACAGCAACCACTATTATTGTTATTGCTGTAGCCAAACTGCCAACTTTAAACTTTCTTGATTTTAAATTAGAAAATATTGTACTATTTTTTTTCATTTAATATTTCTCCTTCTTAGCTCCATCTCTTTTTTTCAAAGACTCTAACTGTAAAAAAGACAAACAATATGCATATAATTAAAAAAAACACAATACCATCCAAACTGAGTATTCCTAAAGTAAAATCATTGTAGTAATTCATAAAGGAGATTCTACTTAAAAATTTGCTTATAAAATCTACAGATACACTGTGAGCTATAGAATCCATAAACAGCATCAAAACACCAACAACTATTCCAGCGATTGCAGCTACAATCTGACTTTCTGTAATAGACGATAAAAACATTCCGATAGCAATTAGGGCCGAACCTAAAAGAAAAATCCCAAGAAAGTTGCTGGCAAAAATTGCCCAATCTGGAGAATTAAAAAAAGAAATTATAATAGCATAAATCAAAGTAATAAAAATACAAAACAAATACATAATTACTGCCGCAAAATATTTTCCGAGTGCTATCGCAGTCAAACTTATTGGTGCTGTTAAAAGCGCCTGATCTGTTTTTTGTTTTTTCTCTTCGCTAAATAATTTCATGGTTAAAATAGGGATAATAAATATAAGAATAATAAACAAGTTACTAAACGTATAAGATAAGTCCGTCGTATTATAAGCTAGTGAAGTCATGTAAAAATAAAACCCACCAAAAATATAAAATGCAGCTAAAATTATATATCCAGTTGCCGAAGAAAAATAAGATAAAATCTCGCGTTTTATTATTGCAAGCATTATTTTGTCCTCCATTTAAAATAAATTTAATTAATTTTTACTAGTTAATTTTCTAAATACATCTTCGAGAGTAATATTATTGCTGTTCATAGAAATTATAGGGCAGTTTATTTCTGCCATTTTAGAAAATACGGTGCTTCTAATATCATTATTTTTGTCATAAATAACTGTATACTCAGCAGCAGAGTCAGATCCCAATTTATTAACAGTAACATTTTTAACTCCCAAAATACTCTTTAGTTCACTTAGTATTTTGTCTTTGTCTCCTTCAACAGATAAAATCAATCTATTTTCTGTAGAAAAATCGCTGGATAAATTCGACGTAGTATCATCTGCAACAATTTTGCCGTTATTTATAACTATAATCCTATTGCAGACCGACTGTACTTCTGACAAAACATGGGACGAAAGTATAATGGTATGTTTTTCTCCTAAAGTTTTTATTAAATTTCGTATCTCTACTATTTGATTAGGATCAAGTCCAACAGTTGGCTCATCCAAGATAAGCAATCTGGGCTTGCCCAATAAAGCCTGAGCAATACCTACACGTTGTTTGTAGCCTTTTGATAGATGTTTAATAATTCTATCATATACATTATCTATTTTTACAAGCTTACAAATTTCTTCAATATGTTGCTTTTTATTAAGTTTTACTTTTTTTAAGTCATACATAAAGCTCAAATACGCTTTAACAGTCATATCAGCGTATAGAGGAGGTTGTTCTGGTAAATATCCAATTTTTCTTTTTACAGCAATAGGATTTTCTAAAATTTCATCACCATCAACTGTAACAGTTCCTGTAGTTGACGATATATATCCAGTAATTATATTCATAGTTGTAGATTTGCCCGCGCCATTTGGGCCTAAAAAACCTAGCACTTCTCCATCATCCAAAGAGAAATTAATATCACATAAAGCATTCTTATTACCATATTTTTTACTTAAATTTTTAATTTCAACCATATAACAAAAACTCCTTTGATTATAAACTTTATTTAAACCAGTCTAAAACGTATTTTTCAGACAAATCACTAATAAAAGGCAATTTAAAATATATGTTTTTAGATGCTTTTATTATTAAAAATAATAACAATATCATAAAAAAAATGTCAAATATAATAACAAGAATAGAACCAATAATAGGAACAAACGAGAAAAAAACTCTAAAAAGCATTGCTACAACACTAAGTACAAATGATTGTGCTGCAGATTTTCTTACGAATTCATCTTTTTTTTCCGCAGCTAAAAATAAAATACCAGTAAAGTACATTCCTAAATATGACAATATAGCT
The DNA here is from genome assembly GCA_944384705.1 of uncultured Clostridia bacterium. Lineage (GTDB taxonomy): Bacteria > Bacillota > Clostridia > Oscillospirales > Acutalibacteraceae > CAG-557. The sequence continues at coordinate 91,029 of CALWUI010000012.1, read as the reverse complement.
TTGCTTTTACTACTCATTATATTTACACCTCTAAAATTAGCTCTACAGGGCAGTGGTCGCTACCCATAATTTTGTTGTGAATTATCGAGTCTTTTACTTTTTCTTTTAATATATCTGACACAATAAAATAATCTATGCGCCACCCAGCATTATTGGCTCTGGCATTAAACATATATGACCACCAAGTATATGCAGATTTTCTATTTGGATACAAATATCTAAAAGTATCTATAAATCCAGCGGATAAAAGCTGAGTCATTTTTGAGCGTTCCTCATCAGAAAAACCTGCATTTTTATGATTTGATGCTGGATTTTTAAGATCTATTTCATTATGAGCAACATTTAAGTCTCCACATAAGACTACAGGCTTTTTCTTATCTAACATTAAAAGATATTTTCTAAAATCATCCTCCCATTTCATCCTATAGTCAAGACGAGCCAGTTCTCGTTTTGAATTAGGAGTATAGCAATTTACAATGTAAAAATCTTTTAATTCGAGTGTTATTACTCGGCCCTCATGTGAATGTTCATCTATATTTATATCGTAAGAGACGCTTATCGGTTTTAGTTTTGTAAATATTGCCGTACCGGAGTAGCCTTTTTTATTGGCACTATTCCAATACTGTTTATAATTTGGCAAAGTTATTTCTGCCTGGCTTTGTTGCATTTTTGTTTCTTGTATACAAAAGATGTCAGCATTTCTTTCTTTAAAGAAATCCCAAAAACCTTTATTTATACAGGCTCGCAGGCCATTAACGTTCCACGAAATTATATTCAATGCAGCACCTCCAATTTTTATTAGAACATTATACCATAGATTTTAAACAAATAACAAGTTTTACATAAAGAGCACTTTAAATTTATGTATTGCTATTTTTATTGACAACTAAATTTTGCAATGAGATAATTAAATAAATGCAAAAAAATTACAAAAGGAGTTTAAAAAGTATGAAATCAGAATTATCGAAATTTTATGAACCAAATAAAATTGAAAATAAAATATATGATTTTTGGCAAAATAATGGCTATTTTAAAGCTAAAATTGAAAAAAATAAGAAACCTTATACAATAGTAATGCCGCCACCAAATATAACGGGTAACTTGCATATGGGACACGCCTTGGATGAAACTCTTCAGGATATAATAATTAGATTTAAACGAATGCAAGGATACAGTACTCTTTGGTTGCCTGGCACAGATCATGCATCGATTGCAACAGAAGCCAAAATTGTAAACGAGATGCAAAAAGAAGGATTGAAAAAAGAAATCATCGGACGTGATGAGTTCATAAAACGTGCGTATGATTGGAAGAAAAAATACGGTGGAAAAATTATTGAACAAATAAAAAAATTAGGCTCTTCTTGTGACTGGGAAAAAGAACGTTTTACTATGGATGATGGCAATAAAGAAGCTGTTAATGAGGTTTTTGTTGGTCTTTATGAAAAAGGCCTTATATACAGAGGCGAAAGAATAATAAATTGGTGCCCTCATTGCAAAACTTCAATATCGGACGCGGAAGTAAATTTTGCAGAACATAATGGAAATTTCTATTATTTAAAATATAAATTATCTGATGATTCTGGCTTTATAGAAATTGCGACAACACGTCCTGAAACTATTTTGGGAGATACCGCTATTGCAGTTAATCCGGACGATAGTCGATATAAAAAATTAATCGGCAAAACGGTTATTGTTCCTATCATCGAACGAGAGATTCCTATAATTGCAGATTCTTATGTTGAAATGGATTTTGGTACAGGCGTAGTTAAGATAACTCCTGCACATGATCCAAATGACTTTGAGGTAGGCTTGAGACACAACTTGCCAATAATCAACATTATGGATGAAAATGCTGTTATAAATGAAAATGGTGGAAAATATTCTGGTTCAGATCGATCATCTGCAAGAAAAAAAATATTAGAAGATTTAAAGCTATCTGGCTTACTAGTTAAAATTGAAGCAATTAAACACAACGTGGGTTGTTGTTACCGCTGCAACGAGATTATTGAGCCTAGAATATCTGAACAATGGTTTGTCAAAATGGAACCGCTTGCAAAACCAGCAATAAAATGTGTAGAAAATGGAGAAATAAATTTTATTCCTGCACGTTTTGATAAAATATATTTTAATTGGTTAAAAAATATAAAAGACTGGTGTATTTCACGACAGCTTTGGTGGGGGCATAAGATTCCTGCTTATTATTGCCAAAATTGTGGACATCTCAAGGTATCTAAGAATCCAGTGTTAGTTTGTGAAAAATGTGGTTCTAACAAAATAAAACAAGATGAAGATACTCTCGATACGTGGTTTTCTTCTGCTTTGTGGCCTTTTGCAGCTTTGGGCTGGCCTAATAGAACTCCAGAATATGAATATTTTTACCCTACAGATACTCTAGTTACAGGATACGACATAATTTTCTTTTGGGTAGTTAGAATGGTTTTTTCTGCTTTAGAGCATACTGGGAAGGTTCCTTTTAAAAACGTTTTAATCCACGGCCTTGTAAGGGATTCTATGGGAAGAAAAATGTCTAAATCGTTGGGCAATGGAATAGATCCAATTGAAATTATAGATAAATATGGTGCAGATGCATTAAGGTTTGCGTTGGCTACTGGAAATAGCCCGGGCAACGATATGCGTTTTTCTGAAGAAAAAGTTAGTGCTAGCAGAAACTTTGCAAATAAATTGTGGAATGCTGCAAGGTTTATTCATATGAACGTGGATGAATATAATGTGGAAAATAAACTTCCTGAAAAACTAAATATTGAAGATAAATGGATATTAAGTTTATTAAATTCAGTTATTTTTAATGTTACAGAAAATATTGAAAAGTTTGAGCTAGGTTTGGCTATACAAAAAATTTATGACTTTGTTTGGGACTATTTTTGCGATTGGTATATTGAACTTGCTAAAATACGTATTCATTCTGATATTAATGCTGAACATGATACTAGATGCACTCTTATTTATATAATTGATAAAATTTTACGATTGCTGCATCCTTTTATGCCTTTTATTACGGAAGAGATCTGGCAATCCTTCCCTCATTGTGGCGAATCTATTATGCTTTCTGAATATCCTAAATTCTTTGAAAAATTTTCTGATTATAATGCCGAAAACGATATGAAAATTATAATCGATACAATAAAGTCAATTAGAAATGTTCGTGCAGAAAAAAATGTGAAACCTTCTACAAAAACCGATCTATTTATTGCAACAGAAAATACAGGTCTTTTTGAAAAGTGTGAGATGTTTATAAAAAAATTAGCTTATGCTAAAAGTCTAAAAATTTCTAAATGCTTTGAGATAGACGAAGCTGTTATTGTTGTGAACAGCCAATCAAAAATATTTATTCCTATGAATGACCTTATTGACAAAGAATTTGAACTTTCTCGTTTAAATAAAGAATACGAAAAATTACAGAATGAACTTAATATAAATTTGTCTAAGTTAAATAATAAAAACTTTTTAAATAAGGCACCTGAACAAGTAGTAAAAAGCGTAAAGAAGAATGTCGATGATTTGAATGAAAAATTTATAAACTTGAAAAAATCACTTGAAGAGCTTAATAAGAGAAAGTAAATATTAAGGTGAACAAGCGATAAAAAGGTTTTGAAGGATTTAAAAGGAAACTTTTCCTTAAAAAGTTTCCTTTTGTCGTCGGAGACCCGCTTTAAGGAGTTGTTGATGAAAATACTTGGAATCGATTTAGGATTGGCAAGGACAGGAATTGCTATTTCTGATTTTAATGAAGTTTTGGCTTCGCCATTTTGTGTTATAGAAGAGACAGACTTAGACATGTTAATACAAAAAATAGACCGAATTTGCTGTAACGAAAATATAAAAAAAATTGTTGTAGGCCTGCCTAAAAATATGAATGGTTCGGAAGGAGACGCGGCAAAAAAAGCTCGTTCTTTTGCAGATCAATTAGAGAATTTTTTAAAGTTACCTGTTTTAATGGTTGATGAAAGAAAAACAACAGTTTCTGCTAACAATATTTTAAATGAGACAAATACTCACGGCAAAAGACGTAAAAAAATTATAGACGCGGTTGCTGCAGCAATTATTTTACAGTATTATCTGGATTATAATAATTATAATAATAATCACTCTTTCTATAAGGATTATCCTTGATTTTTAATTTTATATATTTTATAATTAATTTAATTCTTAAATTTTATATAAATTTGGAGGTTTTATTTTTGCACATAGAAGTAGCTTCTAGTGCGGGCTTTTGCTTTGGAGTGAACAGAGCAGTGAATACGGTTTATGACCTTTTAGGTAGTGGCAAGAATGTTTGTACTTTGGGGTCTATAATACATAATCCTCAAATTATTGATGATATGTTAAAAAAAGGTGTAAAAATAGTTGAGTCTCCTGAAGATGCTAGTAAAGATACGGTTTTAGTCATACGTGCTCATGGAATTGCAAGAAATGTAGAAAAAAATATAAATAATCTAAATCTAGAATACATTGATGCAACTTGTCCTTTTGTAAAAAAAATACATAATATCGTAGCTAATACTTCTTTAAACAAGGACATTATATTTATTGCTGGAGATAAAAATCATCCAGAAGTTAAAGGGATAATAGGGCATTGTAATGCGGTGTTTTTCGTTTTTAACAATTATGATGAATTATTGGATATAATAAAAAATAATAAAAAACTTTCTCAATTTAATATTATATTTGTTGCTCAAACTACTTTTAGTTTAAGAAAATGGCAGGTTTGCTTGGATTTATTAAAGTCTAATTATAAAAATGTTTCTGTTTTTAATACGATTTGTAGCGCTACCGCAAAAAGACAAAGTGAAGCAGAGGCTTTATCTAAAAAAGTAGATTTAATGATTGTGATTGGTGGGAAAAAGAGTTCTAACACGGCTAAATTATTTGATATTTGTAAAAAAAATTGTAAGTCTATATTTATTGAAAAAACTGAAGATTTGCAGTTCGATGATATAAAAAATTCGAAATTTATAGGAATTACTGCTGGTGCGTCTACTCCGGCTGATATTATAGAGGAGGTAAAACAAAAAATGGAAGACATATTAAAAAATAAGGAAAACGAGGCGGAACAAGAGGAGGAATTGGATTTTGAACAGATGCTGGAGGAATCTTTAAAAACTTTAAATACTGACGATCAGGTAAAAGGCGTTGTTGTTGGAATAGCACCAAATGAAGTTTATGTTGATATTGGAAGAAAACATGCTGGATTTATTCCTTTAGCAGAACTTTCGAACGAATCTAATGTTAGACCAGAGGATATTGTGAAAATCGGAGATGAACTGGATCTTTTAATCATGAAGACTAATGATCAGGACGGAACAGTTATGCTGTCTAAAAAGCGTGTTGATGTAGCTAAAGGCTTTAAGAAAATAATTGATGCTAAAAATAATAACACGATTTTAACAGGCTGTGTTGTTGATGTGATAAAAGGTGGTATTATTGTTTTAACTAACGGAATCAAAATTTTTATTCCAGCATCGTTAGCTACTGATTCTAGAGATAAAGATTTGGAAAAATTAAGAAATAATGAAGTTAAATTTAGAATTATAGAAGTAAATGAACGACGTAGGAGAGCAATCGGTTCGATACGTTCTGTTTTGCTTGAGGAAAAAAATGAGGCTATTGATGAATTTTTTAATAGCCTTGAAAATGGAAAAATTCTTAAAGGCAAAGTTAAAACATTTAAAAATTATGGCGTCTTTGTAGATTTGGGCCTTGTGGATGGATTAATCCATATTTCTGAATTGTCTTGGGGGAAAATTAAAGATCCATCAGAGATTTTAAAAATAGGTGATGAAATAGAAGTTTCGGTAAAGAATTTTGATAAAGAATCTAGAAAAATTTCACTTAGATATAAAAAAGATGAGGATAATCCATGGGAAAAATTAAAAAATGATTATCCTATTGGATCAACTGTTGAAGCAAAAATTGTTGGGCTAACGGATTATGGAGCTTTTGCAAATATTTTGCCGGGTGTTGATGGATTAATTCATGTTTCTCAAATATCAAATAAAAGAATCAATAAGCCTCAGGATGTACTATCAATTGGCGACAAGGTTGATGTTATGATAAAGGATATTGACTTTGAAAAACATAGAATTAGTTTATCAATTAGAGATTTATTGAGAGAAAATAAAAGTGAAAATTCTAGTGAAACCAATAAAATGAAAGAAAATAATGATGTTTCTGAAAAGAAAGAAGAATAAACTGTATTGCAATAACTTTTTTTTTATGTTATAATATTTTAAAATTACCGCAGGTATTTTTATCTGTGAGGTTTAATATTTATTTTTTTCTAATATTAAAACGAACAGTCCTCTGTTATTGTTCACGACTGTTTTATATTTTGGAGGATTTATTTATGGATATGTTAAAGCTTATTTCACAAAATTCAATTAAAAACAAAATTCCGGAATTTAATATTGGTGACACTGTTAGAGTAAGTGTAAATATTAAAGAGGGAGATAGAGAAAGAATTCAGCTGTTTGAAGGAACAGTTATTGCTCGAAAGGGCAGTGGTGTTAGCGAAACTTTTACCGTTAGAAGAGTCTCTTATGGAGTTGGAGTTGAAAGAATTTTTCCTTTAAACTCACCAAATGTAAAGGATATTAAAGTTATTAGGTTCGGTAAGGTTCGTAGGAGTAAGCTTTATTATTTGCGAGACAGAATGGGTAAGGCTGCTAAGGTAAAAGAAAAAATTAATTAATTTTATTATAAAGAAAGAAAGGGGCTTTGATTGTCCCTTTTTGTTTATATTGCTGGAGGTGTTTTTATGAGAGAATATAATTCTACTGGTGTTGTTGTCAAAGGAAATATTGATAATGAGGAAGTCTCTAAAACTGTAAAAGAAGTTTTTGAGTGGGGGAGCTCATTACTGTTTGCTTTTTCTATATGCTTTTTTATTACTGTTTTTATTATGTTTTTTACAGTTTCTGGCAAGTCTATGTTGCCTACATTGCACGATGGTGACAGATTGTTAGTAAGTAAGTTTATGTATGTGCCTCAAAAAGGTGATGTTGTTACTATAGATACTAATGAAAGATTGAAAAAAAATATTATAAAACGTGTTATAGCTACTCCTGGAGATACATTTAAGATTGATTATGATAAGCATGAAGTTTATGTTAACGGCCAAATTTTAAACGAAAATTATATTAATGAACCTACGATTTCTAGAGGCGATGGAACTATTCCTAGCAATACTTTAATTACTGTGCCAGCTGAACATGTTATAGTTTTAGGAGATAATCGCAATCATTCTATAGATAGCAGATATGAAGAAATTGGCCTTGTTAGCTATAATAAAATTTATGGACGTGCTTTTGTTATTCACTGGCCGTTGGATAGATTGAGATTTATCTGATTTTTGTCTTTTCATTTTTACTTATTAAGGGACTTATAAGGTCCTTTTTTTATGTTATATTTAATAACATGCTTAATTTTATTTTTTATTAAGAAAAGTTAATAAGGGTTGATTTTTATGAGTGACACACAGGTGATGCAGTGGTTTCCTGGACATATGGCAAAAACTATTAGGATACTTTATGAAAAATTAAAGCTTGTAGACGTAGTTGCAGAAATAGTAGATGCAAGAACTCCTAAAAGTAGTCGGAATCCTCTTTTGAATGAACTTATCGGTAATAAGCCAAGAATTATTATTTTAAACAAAATAGATCTTGCTGATAACAATAGAACTTTAGATTGGATTAATTTCTATAAAAAACAAAAAATTTTTACATTATATGTCGATTGTAAAAGTGGAAAAGGAATTAAATTATTTGTGCCAATGATAAAAAAAATTCTTAATAAAAAAATTGAATCTGCAAATGCAAAAGGTATAAAAAAAACTTTACGTGTTATGGTTGTAGGCATTCCTAATGTTGGAAAATCGTCGTTTATTAATAGATTATCTCGGGGGAAAAAAGCTAAGGTAGAAGATCGTCCGGGAGTTACTAGGGGAAATCAGTGGTTTACAATTGATAAAAATATTGAATTGCTGGATACGCCCGGAATTTTATGGCCTAGAATTGATGACGCTTCTGTAAGCGAAAAATTAGCTTTTATCGGAGCAATTAAAGATCAAATTATGGATACAGAAAATCTTGCGTGCAGACTTATAAAATATTTAAATGATAATTATCAATCAAATTTAATTCATAGATATAAATTAGAAAACTATGATACAGACAAAAAAACAGAAAAGGAAATTTTATCTATTATCGCAAAAAAAAGAGGTATGCTGATCTCTGGAGGAAAAATTGACGTGGAAAGAGCTGCAATAATGCTGTTGGATGAGTTTAGAGAAGCAAAGTTAGGTAAAATAACTCTAGATTCGTTTTAATTTATATGAGGTTTTGATAATAATGAAAAAAGATTGGTTTTTATATGAAAATTTGGCGCATACGTCTGGCTATAAATTAATATGTGGTGTTGATGAGGCAGGAAGAGGTCCTTTGGCTGGACCTGTTTTTGCGGCTGCTGTTATTTTGCCGCACAATTTGGTGATAGATGAAATTAATGATTCAAAAAAATTAAGCGAACGAAAACGTGAAGTTCTATACGATAAAATAAAAACTCAAGCTATTGCATATAATATTTCGTTGGCAACTGAAAAAGAAATTGATAAAATTAACATATTAAATGCAACGTTGCTTGCGATGAAAAGAGCTGTTGAAGGGTTAAAAGTTAGGCCAGATTTTGTTTTGATCGATGGCAATAAGAAGCCTGACTTAGCTATAGCTTCAGATACGATAGTAAAAGGAGACTCTTTGTCTGTTTCGATTGCTGCGGCTTCGATTCTAGCTAAAGTTGAACGAGATAAATTAATGAAAGTGTTGAGCCAAAAATACTATCAATATGCTCTTGAAAAGCACAAAGGATACGGTACGAAACTACATATTGAATTAATAAAAAAATATGGGCCGTCTAAAATACATAGAAAAAGTTTTTTGAAAAAAATTTTAGGTGAATAATCTATGAAAATGCGTTCAAACTTAGGGAAAAAAGGCGAAAGTATCGCGATTGAATATCTTGAAAATAATGGATATAAAATCGTTAACCGTAACTATTATAGTCGCTTTGGAGAAATTGATATAATTACTAAAAAAGAAAATTACATAATATTTGTTGAAGTAAAAACTAGAAAAATAAATACGAATTTTAATGCATTTGAAGCAGTAGATGCAATTAAACAGAAAAAGATTATAAAAACTGCAATGATTTATTTAAAAGAAAAATCTTTAAGTTTGCAGCCTAGATTTGATGTAATTGCTGTTCTATTTGACACCAATTTAAAAAATGTAAAAGAAATTAATCATATAAAAAATGCTTTTGAAGGAGTAGATTTTTTTGAAGCTTTTTGATTTGCATTGCGACACTTTATATCGTGCAGTTGATGAAAACGGAAGCATTATTGATAATAACTATCATTTGTCTGTTTTAAAAGGTAATAGGTATGATAAATGGGTTCAATGTTTTGCGGTTTGGATACCTGACGAATATAGAAAAGATGAAGCTTTTAATCTTTTTAAACGCGCGAAATTAAAGTTTGATGAAGAAATAAATAAAAATCAAGATTTAATTATTCATTGTAAAAACTTAGACGATATAATAAATGCTATAAAAGATAATAAATGTGCTGCAGTTTTAACAGTAGAGGGAAGTGCTGTATTAGCTGGAGAGTTAAATAATCTTGACTATCTAAAAAAGTGCGGGGTAAGAATGATTACGCTCACTTGGAACGGCTGGTGTGAAGCAGGTGGAGGTGCTTTAACTACAGAAAAAAATGGTATAACAAGTTTTGGCAAAGAAGTTATTCGGAAAATGACCGAATTATCCATTGTGATTGATATTTCGCATGCTAGTGATAATTTATTCTTTGATGTTGCTAATGAAGTCGATGTACCAATCGTTGCTAGTCATTCAAATTCTAGAACGGTTTGTAATAACAAAAGGAACCTAACAGATGAACAGTTTAATATTATTAAATCGCGAGAAGGTTTAGTTGGACTAAATTTTGCAAATATTTTCTTAAGAGAAAATAAAAAAGCTTCGGCATATGATATAATAAAACATGCGGATTATTTTTTATCTTTAGGTGGAGAAAAAATTATTTGCATAGGAACTGATTTTGATGGCGCAGATATGCCAGAAGGCATTTTGGGTATCGAATCCATGGAAAATTTGTATGAACTATTTTTACGGCATAATTATAAAGAAAGCTTAGTTGAAGATATATTTTTTAATAATGCTTTTAATTTTTTTTTAAAATTTGTGTAATTTTAGGGAGGCAAAAATGTCACTTTATGCAATAGCAGACTTGCATTTATCTTTAGGCACAAATAAACCAATGGACATTTTTGGTGGTTGGAATAATTATATTAATAGACTAAAAAGTAATTGGATAAATACTATAAAAAATAATGATACGGTAGTTGTTGCTGGGGATATTTCCTGGGCGATGAAATTAGAGCAAACTTTTAATGATTTTGCCTTTATAGAAAATTTGCCAGGGAAAAAAATATTTTTAAAAGGAAATCACGATTATTGGTGGACAACTCGAAAAAAAATCGAAGAATATTTAAAAAAAAATAATTTTAATTCGATTTCAATATTGTTTAACTCTGCAGAAATCGTTGATAACTTTGCGGTTTGTGGGACTAGAGGCTGGTTTTACGATTGTAGTAGCAAAGAGGATATTAAGATTTTAAACAGGGAAGTGGGTCGCCTTACTTGTTCTATAGAACAGGCGAAGAAATTCAACAGAGAAATTATTGCTTTTTTACACTACCCGCCAGTATTTTCAGGATATGAATGCAAAGAAATCTTAAATGTCCTGCAAAAATATAATGTAAAAAAATGTTATTATGGACATCTTCATGGTGAAAAAATAGAAAGCAAGGCAATAATTGGCAATTATAAGGGAATAAATTTTAATATGATTTCATGCGATCAAATAAATTTTACGCCTGTTTTGGTATCGTGAGTTTAATATTTTATAAAATTGTAGAAAAAAATTTTTTTTTGTGCTATAATTATTAAATTACTTGTATTCTTTGGAGGATAATAATGAGTTTAAAATCATCAAAAAAAATAAAGACAAATCGTTACGAATTAGAAGTTGAAGTTGGTGCTAAAGAGTTTGAAAAAGCTGTAAATAATTCATTTAAGAAAAATATTAAAAAAATTTCTATTCCAGGATTCAGAAAAGGCAAAGCTCCTAGAGCTTTTGTTGAAAAATATTATGGAGAAAATGTCTTTTATGAAGATGCTGTTAATGAAATTTATCCAGAAGCTTTGCAGGAAGCTATCGACGAAGCTGGTTTGGACGTTATAGATGATAAAATCGATTTTAATATACTTAAAATTGGCAAAGATGGTTTTTTATTTAAAGCAGCTGTAACCGTTAAGCCTGAAGTCGAAATTGAGAACTATAAGGGTATTAAAATAACACGTAAACCTGTTGAAGTTACTGAAGATGATATAAATAAAGAAATTGACCGAATTAGAGAAAGAAATTCCCGCCTTGTTGCGGTTGAAAACAGAAAATCTCAGGATGGAGACGTTGTCGTTTTTGACTTTAAAGGATTTATCGATGGAAAAATTTTTGATGGAGGAGAAGCTGAAAATTATACGTTAACTATTGGTAAAGGGCAATTTATTCATGGTTTTGAAGAACAATTGGTGGGACATGCGATAGGAGAAGATTTTGACATCAATGTTACTTTTCCAGAAACTTATCAAGAAAAATCTTTGGCTGGCAAACCAGCAGTTTTTAAAATCAAATTACATGAAATAAAACATCGTGAATTACCAGACCTTGATGACGAATTCGTAAAAGATGTTAGTGAATTTGATACTTTGGATGAGTATAAAGAATCAATAAAAAAACAACTTATAGATTTAAAAACACGAGAATCAGATATGGATGCTGATGATCAAATGATCGATAAGGTAGTTAACCTTTTAAAGGCGGATATTCCTGAAGCTATGTTTGAAAACAAGTTAGAAGATATTGTACGTGATTTTGCTTATAAATTACATGCTCAGGGATTAACACTAGAATCTTATATGAAATATACTGGTATGGATAACAATGCGATAAAAAAACAATTTAGACCGCAGGCTGAACGTCAAGTTAAACTGAGACTAGCTCTTGAAAAAATTGCAGAACTTGAAAATTTATCCGCTACTAAAGAAGATTTAGAAGAAAAATATAAAAATTTGGCTGAACAGTATAAAATTGATCTTGAAAAAGCAAAAAAAATGATAAATGAGAAAGATTTATTAAAAGATATTGCCGTTGAAAAAGCTGTCGACTTTTTGCGAGAAAATTGTATTGATAAATAACTTTTTGATTTTGAATAAAAATTATAAATTTTGTTAATTATTAAAAATGTCTTGTTTTTTATGGAGGTTTTTTGTTTGAGTAAATATAATGACATAAAAATGAGTTTAGTACCTTATGTTGTAGAGCAAACTAGCCGAGGTGAGCGATCTTATGACATATATTCTAGACTATTAAATGACAGAATTGTTATGTTGACTGAAGAAGTAAATAGTACGACTGCCAGCTTAGTTGTTGCTCAACTATTGTATTTAGAGGGGCAAGATCCATCTAAGGATATAAGCCTTTATATTAATAGCCCTGGTGGATCAGTTACAGACGGTTTATCAATTTATGACACGATGCAATATATAAAATGTGATGTATCTACTATATGCATGGGTTTGGCCGCTAGTATGGGTGCGTTCTTATTGGCTGCTGGAACTAAAGGAAAACGTTATGCCTTGCCAAATAGTGATATTATGATCCACCAGCCAAGTGGTGGTGCTAAAGGTCAGGCAACTGATATTATGATTCATGCCGATCATATCATTCAGACTAAGAAAAAATTAAATGAAATATTATCTGAACGCACAGGGCAACCTATTGAAGTAATTGCGCGAGATACTGAGCGTGATAACTTTATGACTGCACTTGAAGCCAAAGAATATGGGATTGTTGACAAGGTTATTTATAAAAGATAGGAATTGGTGATAGTATGTCTATTAAGAATGAAAACAGGGATAAGAATATTTGCTGTTCGTTCTGCAATAAGCCTCAAGAACAAGCGAATAAACTTATTGCAGGGCCTGGAGTTTATATTTGTGATGAATGCGTTACTTTGTGTATGTCTATACTGGAGGACGAATTTTTAAAGAAAAACTCAAAAACTAGTAAGTTTGATAAAATCGATTTAGAAGAAATAAAATTACCACGGCCTAAAGAGATAAAAGCTATATTGGATGACTATGTTATTGGGCAAGAGAGTGCTAAAGTCGCTTTATCTGTGGCTGTTTACAACCATTACAAAAGAATATATTTTGGTGACTCTGATAGGCACGGAGATGTTGAACTAAAAAAAAGTAATGTTTTGTTGCTGGGGCCAACTGGAGTTGGCAAAACTCTTTTGGCACAAACTTTAGCAAAAGCTCTTAATGTACCATTTGCTATTGCTGACGCGACTACATTAACCGAGGCGGGATATGTTGGAGAGGATGTAGAAAATATCCTTTTGCGGCTAATTCAAGCTGCTAATTTTGATATAGAAAAAGCTGAGCGAGGAATTATTTATATTGATGAACTTGATAAAATCGCCCGAAAATCAGAAAATCCATCCATAACCAGAGATGTTAGTGGAGAAGGGGTACAACAGGCACTTTTGAAAATTTTGGAAGGAACTGTTTCTAGTGTTCCTCCACAAGGAGGAAGAAAACATCCTCAGCAGGAATTCATCCATATAGATACTACAAATATTTTATTTATTTGTGGAGGAGCATTTGATGGGCTAGAAAAAATTGTTGAAAAAAGAATGGGCTCATCTACATTGGGGTTTGGAGCGGATATAAAAACTAAAAAAGAACTCGATTCTACTCATTGGATGAAGGATGTACTGCCTCACGATTTAGTCAAATATGGATTAATTCCAGAACTTGTTGGAAGGTTACCTGTGATTACTTCTCTTAATGGACTTGATCAGAAATCTTTGATAAGAATTTTAAAAGAACCAAAGGATTCAATATTAAAACAATATCAGAAGTTATTTTCTTTGGATAAAGTTGAGCTTGAATTTGAAGATAAAGCATTAGAGGCGGTAGCTCAAAAAGCTTTAGAGAGAAACACTGGAGCAAGAGGGTTACGCGCAATTATGGAAGATATTTTATCTAAACTAATGTATGAAGTTCCTGGAGACCATACTATAGAAAAAGTTATTATAACAGAAAAAACTGTTAATAATAAAGAAGATGCAAAAATTATTCGAAATGAAAATCGTGTACCGTTTAATATTACTGTAAATAATAAGATTAGAAACGGAAATAGCTTTGTTTCGTAGTCTTGACAAAAATTTAGGCTGTAACATTTATAGTGTTGCAGTCATTTTAAATTATAAATATTTATTGGAGTTTTGTATGAATTTTAATAATACAATATTTTTAACATCTTATGGAGAAAAAAAACAATTTAAAAAGTCTAATTGCAAAGAAATAGTTTTTTCAGGCCGTTCTAATGTTGGTAAATCATCTCTTATTAACAAATTGATAAATAAGAAATCGCTCGCTAGAGTTAGTTCTAGACCAGGAAAAACTTCTACTATAAATCTTTATAAAGTAAATGATTATGTAAGATTGGTCGATTTGCCAGGGTACGGATATGCAAAAGTATCTGAAAGTGAAAAATTGCGTTGGTCTGATTTAGTTGAAGGATATTTTAACAGTGGTCCAAATATTGTTCTGGTTATACAGATCATAGACATCCGCCATAAGCCATCTATGGACGATATTACTATGATAAAATTTTTAATTGAGCGAAAACTAAAATTTATAATTGTTTTAACGAAAAGCGATAAACTTAATAGAACTCAAAGAAAAGAATGTTTGGATAATCTAAAGGATAACTTTCCTTTTGAAAACATTGACTTTATTATTTTTTCTTCTAGTAGTGGTGAAGGATTAGAAAATTTAAAGGCAGTAATAGAAGAATCAATAAAGTAAATTATATAATAAAAAATTTTTAAATTACCATATTATTCTCCTGCTTTAAAAGTTCATTTAAGTCGTTGTCATACCTCTGCATAAATACGCTTTGAACGAGTCCAACACCTAAATATAAGCATGCAGAAGAAGAACCTCCTGCGCTAAAAAAAGGTAGCGTTACGCCCATTACAGGAAGAATGCTCAAGCACATGCCAAGATTAAAAATAGCCTGTGAGGCAATTAATCCGAAAAATCCGAAACAAATATATGTTCCGAGAACATCTGACGATAATGAGGCGATTTTTAATATTCTAAATAACATGAAAATTAATAGGACAATAATTAAAAGACAACCTATAAATCCAAGTTCTTCTCCGGCAGCAGAAAAAATAAAATCACTCTCTTGAATCGGTACGGAATTGTTACCAACGCGAGAACCATTAAATAAACCCTCTCCCCAAATTTTGCCAGAACCTATAGAGATTTTTCCTTGAATTTGTTGAAATCCAGAATTAAGCGGATCTGCTTCGGGATTTATTTGATTGAGTATTCGCTGTTTTTGATATTCTGCAAAAACATAATTCCATAAAATCGGAATTAAAAGTACTATGCCTGCGAAAACAGCAAAAAAATATCGCAACTGTATGCCGGCTCCAAAAGACATAAACAGAAAAATAAAAAAGAAAATTATAGCTGCACCGTCATCACCTTGTAGATGTGTTAAAAGTATTGGAATCAATGCGTGAACCCCCAAAAGCGTAACATTAAAAAAGGATTTTAACTCGTTCCTTTCTTTTAAAACGGACAAATGTTTTGAAAAAGTTAAAATAAATCCAATTTTAGCGAGCTCAGATGGTTGAAAAGATATGCCGCCAGGTAGTTTTATCCAAGCTTTAGCATCTATTCCAGAATTTCCTGTTATAGCACTTCCAAAAATTAGTGTACAAAATATAAGCAAAATACAAACTGTAGAAATGATAATGTAGTGTTTAGCTATGATTCTATAATCAGATTTAGTTATAATAAATGCACTAATATATCCTATAAGAATAGCAATTAACTGTGTTTTAAAATAGTTAAAGTTCGATGTTCTAGAAACACTGAGCAAAAGAAGTAATGAAAATATAGATATTAAAATTGAAATAATCCAAAAAATAAGGTCAGTTTGTTTAAAATAGTCTTTAACTTTATAAAAAAAGTTTCTCATAGCTTCACCTCTTTAATTTAAAATATTATATTATTATTATGCGATAAGTTCAAGTCTTTGCTTTTAATTTGAACTCAAGTATGATATAATTTTAAAAATTTATTTTTTATTTTAAGGATGGTACAGAATGCTAACAGATATTAAAATAGTGCAGAATGCTAAAATAAAAAATATTAACGAGATTGCAAAAGATCTTGAAATAGACGAAGCCGAAATCGAACTTTATGGCAAATATAAAGCAAAACTTAATGATAAGCTTATTGAAAGATTAAAAAATAAAAATAACGGAAAATTAATTTTGGTCACAGCAATAAATCCAACTCCGGCAGGAGAGGGTAAAACTACCACAACCATAGGGTTAGGACAAGCTATGGCAAAGATTAATAAAAAAGCTATTATAGCTTTAAGAGAGCCTTCGTTGGGGCCTGTATTTGGGGTAAAAGGCGGTGCTGCTGGTGGAGGATATTCTCAGGTTGTGCCTATGGAGGATATAAACCTTCACTTTACCGGAGATATGCACGCGATAACAAGCGCAAATAATTTGCTTTGCGCACTTTTAGATAATCATATTCATCAGGGAAATCTTTTAAAAATTGATCCAAGAAGAATATTAATAAAGCGTTGTTTAGATATAAATGACCGTGCTTTAAGAAATATAGTGATTGGACTGGGTGGTAAAATTAATGGAGTTCCACGAGAAGACGGATTTATTATAACAGTTGCAAGCGAAATTATGGCTATTTTATGCTTGGCAAATGATCTGATGGATCTAAAGCAGAGGTTAGGAAAAATTTTAGTAGCATATAGCTATGATGAAAAACCAATTTATGCAAGAGAGCTAAATGCAAATGAAGCTATGACAGTGCTTTTAAAAGAAGCTTTTAAACCTAATTTTATTCAAACATTAGAAGGGACTCCGGCTATTATGCATGGCGGCCCCTTTGCAAATATCGCTCATGGTTGCAACTCTGTAAGAGCAACAAAATTAGCATTAAAATTAGCAGATTACTGTATAACAGAAGCTGGATTCGGGTCGGATTTAGGAGCAGAAAAGTTTTTTGATATAAAATGTAGAGGTGCAGAATTAAATCCGGCTGCCGTTGTTATAGTTGCAACTGTGCGTGCATTAAAATACAATGGCGATATTCCTAGAGAGCTTTTAAAAGAAGAAAATTTAGAGGCTTTAAAAAAAGGAATCATAAATCTTGGAAGACATATAGAGAATATGAAAAAATTCTCTGTTCCTGTAGTTGTTGCAATAAATAAATTTGATACTGACAGTGAAGCTGAATTAAATTATATAAAACAATATTGCACAAAATTAGGTGTGGATTTTGCCCTGTCTGAAGTATTTTCTAAAGGAGGAAATGGGGGAATAGAACTTGCTAAAATTGTATGCAAGGCAGCTGAAAAAAAATCTAATTTTAAACCTTTATATGATGTTAATTTATCAATAAAAGAAAAGATAGAAACTATAAGCAGAGAAATTTATGGGGCTGACTCTGTTGTTTATACTGATTTGGCTAATAAATCTATAAAATTGATAGAAGATATAGGTGCAGGTAACCTTCCTATATGCATAGCAAAAACGCAGTATTCATTTTCTGATAATCCGAAACTTTTGGGAGCACCAAAAAATTTTAATATAACGGTTAGAGATGTAAAACTTTCTAATGGAGCTGGATTTATAGTTGTTTTTACCGGAGACATTATGACTATGCCTGGACTACCTAAAGTCCCTGCCGCTAACTGTATAGGCATCGATAAGGACGCAAAAATAACCGGGCTTTTTTGATTTTAATAAAATAAAGGAGATTTTTAATTTTGCTAAGAATTATAAGTAACTCCTGCAAACAGACCGAGAAAATTGGAAAAAATTTTGCACACAAATTGTTTGGTACAGAAATTATCGCTCTTTTTGGAGATCTTGGTGTGGGCAAAACTACATTTACTAAAGGAATTTGTTTGGGTCTAGATATAAAAACTAATGTTTGCAGTCCTACTTTTTCTATAATTAATGAGTACGATGGTAGGCATAAAGTTTACCATTTTGACATGTATAGAGTTAAAAATATGGATGATTTATATTCTACTGGATTTTTTGATTATATTGGTAACGGTATTATTATTATTGAGTGGAGTGAAAATATAGAAAAAATATTACCACAAAATTCAATAAAAATTTTTATTGAATATGGCAACTGTGAAAATCAAAGAATTTTTAACTTTGAGGGAGTAAATATGAATGAAAATTTTAGCGATTGATTCTTCAGCTAAACCGGTTTCTGTAGCTGTATCAGAAGATCAAAATCTGTTAGGAGAATTTTTTATTAATAATGGTTTAACTCATAGCCAAACATTAGCTCCTATGGTTGCAGATATTTTAAAAGTATTAAAAATTAATATAAATGGTATCGATCTATTTGCAGTTTCATTAGGCCCGGGTTCGTTTACTGGTTTAAGAATAGGAATTGCTACGATTAAGGGATTGGCTTTTGCCAATAACACGCCTTGTATTGGAGTTTCTACGTTAAATTCTATAGCATACAATTTTTGGAGAGAAAATAAAACTGTCTGTGTAGTAATGGATGCTAAATGCAATAATGTATACACCGCGATTTTTGAGATTTCTGAAAGTAAAATAACAAGAATAACTCAAGATAGGCTAATGTCTATAGAAGATTTATATTCAGAGGTTGAAAAATTAGAAAAAGAAGTTATTTTAGTTGGAGATGGCGCTGTTTTATGTTATAATAAAAATAAAAAGAAATTAAAAGTGCGTTTGGCTTTAGAAAATAAACAAAATCAACGTGCAAGTAGTGTTGCCTTAGCTGCTTATGCATCCTATTCAAATGGAGATGCTGTTATTTGTCCGTCTGAATTGAAACCTGTTTATTTAAGAAAATCTCAGGCTGAGAGAAATTTAATAGTAGATAGTAAAAAGGAGATACTGTTATGATAGCCATAGGCTGCGACCATGGAGGTTTTTTATTAAAAAAAGCAATAATTAATTATTTTGAGAAAAAAAATATAGAATATGTGGATTTTGGGACGGATGACATAGAAAAATCCGTAGATTACCCTAAGTATGCTTATTTAGTTGCTAAAGAAGTTTCAGAAGGTAAGTGCGAAAAGGGTATTTTGTGTTGCGGAACAGGAATTGGAATCTCTATTGCTGCAAATAAAGTAAACGGGGTTAGAGCTGCAGTTTGCCAAGATGAATTTTCTACCGAAATGACAAGAAAACACAATGATGCAAATATTTTATGTCTTGGAGGTAGAATTATTGATGAAAATAAAGCTATATTATTGACTAATATTTTTTTGAATACACCATTTGATGGAGGAAGACACTATTGGAGAGTTTTGCAAATTGAACAAATAGAAAAAGGCAAATTTAAAGTCTAATATTTATTTTTATTAAAGGTTGTGCAACAAAATATGAAAAGTCAAATCTTTATTATGAACCATCCGCTTATTCAACACAAAATTTCTCTGCTGAGAGACAAAGCTACTGGTGTAAAAGAATTTCGTGAAATGATAAGCGAAATTACAATGCTAATGTGCTATGAGGCAACTAGAGATTTGCCTCTAAAAGAAGTAGAAATTGAAACTCCGTTGGCTGTGGCTAAAACAAAAATACTTGCAGGCAGAAAAATAGCGTTTATTCCTATTTTAAGAGCCGGAATAGGTATGGTTGATGGTGTTATGGCGTTGATTCCAGCTGCAAAAATTGGTCATATTGGTCTATATCGCGATCCTGAAACGTTAAAGCCTGTTAAATATTATAGTAAACTCCCTTCGGATATATATGATCGCGATGTGATCGTTTTGGATCCAATGTTGGCAACTGGCGGTACGGCAGTTGATGCGATCGGTATTATAAAAAAAGAAAAACCAAAAAGTATTAAATTTATGTGTATAATTGCAGCTCCTGAAGGTGTTAGGGCCTTGACTGAAAAACATCCGGATGTTCAAGTTTATTGTGCTGCGATGGATGAAAAATTAAATGATCAAGGATTTATAGTGCCTGGACTTGGTGATGCTGGGGATCGGATTTTTGGTACTAAATAAGTTAATTTTTCTCTAAAAGGAGATAAATATGAAGCAAAAGCATTATAAAGTATTAAATACAAGAACAAAAAAAATATCTTTTGCGCATGGCCTAAATTTTTATAAGCTTTTTTGGATCTTTTTGATAGGCAGTTTTTTAGGAGTCCTTGCAGAAACTTTATGGTGCTTAATTGTTCAACATAAATTTGAAATTAGATGGGGACTTATATATGGTCCATTTAACCCGATTTATGGTTTTGGTGCTGTAATATTAACAGTTTGCTTGAGTAAAATAAGCTTTCTAAAAGATTATTGGATATTTTTAATATGTATGATCATCGGTGCAAGCTTCGAATATTTATGTAGTCTATTTCAAGAAATTATATTTAAAACTACATCTTGGGATTATAGCGATGTTGATTATAACTTTGGCGGTCGAACAAGCATTTTATTTGCTATTTTTTGGGGAATTTTGGGAATTGTCTGGTTGAAAATTGTGTATCCAAGACTTTCTAAAATTATAGAAAAAATACCATCCAAAATAGGTAGAGTTTTAACTTGGCTTCTTTTTATTTATATGGTAATAAATATGGCTATTTCTGCTTTAGCAGTTTGGCGCCAATCTCAAAGAGCTCTTGGAATTAATTCTAATTCTGTAATTTCTACTTTTTTAGACCAAAACTATACTGATGATTTTTTGAAGGTAATGTACCCTAATATGATAATTATAAAATAAATTTTTTTATGATAAGGAGTAAAATGTGATTTCAATAGCAATAGATGGGCCTGCTGGAGCTGGAAAAAGTACTGTTGCAAAGGCTGTTTCTAAAAAACTTTCTTATATTTATGTAGATACTGGAGCTTTATATCGAGTTGTTGGACTTTATGTTATACGAAATAAATTAATCGATGAAGAAAATATTAAACTAAAGTTAAACGAAATTAAGCTGAATTTAAAATTTATAAACGGAGAACAAAAGGTGTTTTTGTTTGATGAAGATGTTTCAGATAAAATAAGAACTCCTGAAATTTCTATGATGGCATCAAAAGTCTCTGCATTTTCAAGTGTAAGAAGGTTTTTGTTAGATTTGCAAAGAGGCATAGCTAAAAAAAATAATATTATAATGGATGGCAGGGATATTGGAACTGTAATTCTACCAGATGCTAATGTTAAAATATTCCTTACAGCTTCGTTGGAGGAACGTTCAAAAAGACGTTATAAAGAATTAATTGAAAAAAATTGTAATACTACTTATGATGAGGTTTTTAATGATATAGTAAAAAGAGATTATAATGACTCAAATAGATCTGTTGCTCCGTTAAAACATGCTGCAGATGCCGTTATTTTAGATACTAGTGATTATAATTTTGAAGAATCTGTGGATTTGGTTTTGAACGTAATAAAAAATAAGTTAGGAAAATTAGATTAGTATGAAAGAAAGTAAATTGTACTGGTTTATTATAACTGTTATAAGGCCTTTTGTTAAGCTTTTGTATAGAATTGATGTAAAAGGATTGGAAAATATTCCTAATAATGGCGGGGTTATTATTTGTCCTAACCATACTTCAAACGCTGATCCGGTTTTGCTTGCTATTATTTTTAAAAGACAAATTTATTTTATGGCTAAAGCGGAATTATTTAAATTTAAATTTTTAGGGAAAATTTTTAAAGCTGTTGGAGCCTTCCCAGTAAATCGAGGTAAGGGAGATACCTCAGCAATCGAAAGTGCAGAAAAAATATTAAAAAATGGTAAACAGCTTGGGCTCTTTATAGAAGGTACACGATCTAAAAATAATGAATTTTTACGCCCTAAAACTGGGTGTGTGGCTATTGCTTATAAAACAGGGGTACCTATTCTTCCTGTTTGTATGACTGGAAAAAATGAGCATAAAGTTAAACTTCTTAAGAAGAATATAATTTCTATTGGAGAACCAATAAATATTTCTCAACTTAATATTGCGGACGACAGTAGTAAATCAATTCGGGCTGCAAGCAGAGTTGTTATGGAAAATATAAAAAAATTAGGTCCTCAAATAAATTAATTATACATACGATTTTTTATAATGTGCACAATTTTCGCATTGATTTTGGTCTTTGCTTACAATTGTAGGAGTTTCTAAAACGCAATATCCGTCTTTTTGATAAACACAGTCATTATCACAAAAAATCAAAGACATAAAACTCACCTCACTATAAATAGATTTAGTACTAAGATTAGTATGTATTCAAGAGAAAAAAGGGGAATTTTATTGGCAAAATTTATTGCTGTGCCTTTTTCTTATTACTATATTGCGACAAAAAAAATAAACAGCATAGAAGATAATATGGTTAATTGAATACAGTTGTGGGGAGGAGGATATGAAGCAGACTATATACATAGATGTACTTATATCCATAAATCTTTTTATAAATTATTTTTTGCTTTTATCTGTTGCAAAGATATTGAATTTAAAAGTTATACGAAAACGATTAGTTTTAGCTTCTTTTGTGGGAGCAGTTTACTCTCTGATTATTTTTTTGCCTAAAATAAATTCTATTTTTTCTCTGCTTATAAAACTCGTTATGTCGGCGTCTATAGTGATTTTGGCGTTTAGATGGGTAAACATTAGATTATTTAGTAAAATTATTATTATTTTTTATGGAATAAATTTTCTTTTTGGAGGATTTATATTTTGCCTATGGTATTTTGTAACTCCAAATGGAATTTTTATTAATAATAACATGATATACTTGAATTTATCGCCAACTTTTTTAATTTTTACAACATTCGCTTCTTATCTAATAATACGCTTATTTGATAGGTTCTGTGGACATAAAAATGGAATACTATCTGACCATGAAGTTCTTATAGAGTTTAAAAATAAGTCAATAATATTAAAAGGCAAGGTTGACACGGGTAATAATCTAAGAGAGCCATTCTCTGGCTTGCCTGTAGTTGTTGCTCATTATAAATTTATTAAAGAAATTCTGCCTGAATCAATCAAAGAATATTTTTGTGTATGTAATATGATGTTGAATTCGCAGGAAAAAATTTTGTATGATATACAAAAATTTAAAGATTTTAGATTGATTCCTTTTAAAACCGTATCTGGAAGTGGTCTTCTTCCGGCATTTAAAGCAGATTACATAAAAATCTTGACTTTTAGCAATCAGTCAATAAAAAAAGAAGCCTATATTGCAGTTTGTAAAGAAAAAATATTTAACGATGAATATCATGCCCTAATTAATCCTGATCTTGTAGAATAAAAAGGAGCAATTTAAATGCAACATTATTTTATTTCAAATAAAATTTCGATTTTTTTGATTAATATTATAAAAAAATTAAATTTAGTTTGTGAAATCTATTATATAAATGGCTCAGAAACTTTGCCACCGCCCTTGACAAAATCTCAAGAATTAAAAATAATGAATGATATAAAAAATGGCGTAAAAGGAGCAAGGGAACCTCTTATAACTCATAATTTAAGGCTTGTTGTTTATATTGCTAAAAAATTTGACTCTACAGGCACAAATGTGGAGGATCTAGTTTCTATCGGAACTATAGGACTTATTAAAGCAGTAAATACTTTTTGCCCAGAAAAAAATATTAAGCTCGCCACTTATGCGTCAAGATGTATCGAAAATGAAATTTTAATGTATCTTAGAAAAAGCTCGCAAATAAAAAATGACATTTCTATTGATGAGCCACTTAAAGTTGATTGGGACGGAAATGAATTGTTACTATCTGATATTTTAGGAAGCGAATATGATCTCGTAAATAGACGTATAGAGCAAGAAGTCGAGAGCCAAATTTTGCTTAGGGCTATTTCAAAACTATCAAACAGAGAAAGAAGCATTATGGAGCTGAGATTTGGCCTTTCTGGCAATCAAGAACATACTCAAAAAGAAGTTGCAGATTCTTTAGGTATATCTCAGTCTTACATATCTAGACTTGAAAAAAGAATATTTCAGCGTCTAAAAAGAGATTTAGAAAAAGTTGGATGAAATTGAGGTGGAAGATATTTTAAAATTAAATACAATCATATATAATTTTATGCAAAATTGATAAATATATTTTAATTTTTTGTCAAATAAGATTGAAAATTTGAACAATGTATGTTATAATAAGTCTGTCTTTAGTGATTAGATTGGTAACTAAATAAAGGGGAAAATTTTATGAGAAAATCTATGACTTTGATACTTATTATATTATATACAATGTTTGCTACATATAATATAACTTATGCAAGGGCTGGAGGAGGAGATAGTAGCAGCAATACAAGTAACTCAGATTCAGAAAGTAATGAATCTTCCAATTATTACAGTGATTCTTGTGGTAGTGGCTCTGTGCTATCCAACTTCATTAATATGTTATTTTTTACATGTTTGCTTTTCGAAACAATTTTAGTTTTTAAGGCGAAAATGTTTAAAGCAAAAATAAAAACTAAACTGATGATTAAAAAAATAAGCTAAATTATAGACAAATAATAAAAAGAATTATAAAAACATATTTTGTGGTTCAGAACGCATGGGCTGATGAAAATATGGCTTTGGCTAAGGACTATATGGATAAAGATTTACTTGAACAGTTTGAATCAAAAATAAATAGGCAAAAATATTGTAATAGAAAAAATGTAATGAAAAATATAAAATTATTAGATGCTTATCCCATTTCTATAAGTTATATAGAAGATTTTCAAATTTGGGTTTATATAAAAGGGAAGATGATCGATTATATTTTAGACCTTAATAGTAACGAAATTGTAAGCGGAAATAACGTAAGTAAATCTTTTGTAGAGTATTGGTGTTTTAGTAAGAATGAGAATAATCAATGGGTGTTAAGTAAAATTTTGCAAAAAAACGAATATAATAAGATACTATATTAATTAGAAGATATTTTTGACAAGGGATTAGCAGATGCTGCTTTTTGTAATTGTTTATTAGAGAGGTGCGTATAGATTTCTGTTGTTCCAAGGTTAGAATGACCCAAAATATCTTTTAGAACTCTAATGTCAACGTTACCGTATTGATACATTAAAGTTGCCGCTGTATGGCGAAGCTTATGAACAGAATATCCTAAATTATCTAAGTCAATTTTTTTTAGATATTTTTTTATTATAAATTGAACTGTTTTTGGGCTAATTCTTTTATTAAATTTGCTAATAAATAACGCATTTTTATCCTTTAAATTATCTTTAGGTCGAATCTTTATATAGCCTGATAACGCTGACAAGCAGGCTTCATTCAAATATACAATCCGTTCTTTGTTGCCTTTTCCTGTGAGTTTTAATGTATTATCATTTCTTATATCAGTTAAATTTATTCCAACAAGTTCCGAAAGTCGCATTCCACAGTTTAAAAATAAAGTAACTATACAATAATCTCGTTCTTTAAAAGGGCCATTTATACTTTTTAAAAGATCTATGCTTTGTTCTAAAGTTAAAAATTTAGGCAGAGCAGATTTTTTTTTAGGCATGTCTAAATCTTTTGTAGGGTTTTCTTCTAGAAGTCTTACCTTATTGACGAGGTAATCAAAAAACGATTTTAAACTAGAAATTTTTCTTGATCTAGTTGCAGCATTATTATTGCGTTCCACCAAAAGATAATTTAAATACTCATATATGTCAATGGTACTTATTTCTTTTATTATATCAATTGTTATATCATTAATAGAAATTTTTTCAAATAAAATATTTTCTGGAACTAATTTTTTTGAATATTTAACATATCTAAAAAAAGTTCGTAAATCAATATAATATTCATCTACAGTTTTAGGTGATTTACCTTTTACTGTTTGCATATATCCTAAAAAATCGATTAAAATTTGAGGTGCTTCATAAATTATACTTGTTTTCATATAATTTTTCCCTTTCTAATCTAATTATTAATTATACAAAATAAATCTTTTGTATAATTAATTATATTCTATATCTATAAAAACAATTTTACAAATATTCTTTTCTGTTGCAGATTTTTAAATTTTCTATGATTTTTTTTATTTTATTAGAATCTGATTTTCTGCAAATTAGTGTTGCATCTTTAGTGTCCACAATGATTAAATCTTCTACTCCAACCAGAGCAAATAATTTTTTTTCACACTCGATAATACTGTTTTTTGTATCAATTGCTATAACGTTACCATTGATAACATTATTTGAATCATCTGTTTTATTTAGTCTTTCAATCGAAAGCCATGACCCAACATCATCCCAACCAAATGTGCCAGGGATTACAAAGATATTCTTAGCTTTTTCTAATATGCCATAATCTATAGAAATAGATTCAAATTTATTAAAAATTTTTTCTAAGATATCCTCATAATTTTTTGAATCTTTTTCGGATATTATTGACTGTATACCCTCATAAATGTTTGACAAATTTAACCTAAAATTTTCAATTATCGAAGAAAGTTTCCAGACAAAAATTCCACTATTCCATAAATATGTTCCACAAGATAAATATTCTTTTGCTTTATCTATATTAGGTTTTTCTACGAAACATTCAACTTTAAAGGCAGAGATGTTTTCAAAAATTTCTTTCTTGTTATTAAATTTAATATATCCATAGCCTGTTTCTGGATGAGTTGGAAGTATTCCAATAGTTACTAAATTAGTATTTATTTTAGCAATTTTACATGCGTCTTTTAACGTATCCAAATATATCTCATTATTTTTTATTAGGTGATCCGAAGGCAATACTATCATTATAGCGTCATCATATTTATTTTTTATATGCCCAGCTGCCATTGCAATACAAGGTGCAGTGTTTTTAGAAACAGGTTCGCATATAATGTTTTCGTCTAGCACAATAGGAAGTTGAGCCTTTACTAGTTCAACATATTCTTTGTTCGTAGAGATAAAAATATCTTCTACGTCAACAATAGGCAGAATTCTGTTTATAGTATGTTGAATCATAGTAACTCCATCCTCGGTTAACGATAGAAACTGTTTTGGCATATTTTTTCTGCTTTTAGGCCAAAACCGTTCGCCACGGCCACCAGCCATTATTAATGCTACTTTTTTCATATAGCTACTCCCCTTGCTCTAATTTATTAAGAAAAGCTGAACCTAAATTATATAAGATTGCAAAACCCGGAACCCCTAAAATCATTCCAGGAATTCCAAATAATCCACCACCAATTATAACACTAAACATTATAAATATAGCAGATATTCCAATAGAACTGCCTAAAATTTTAGGGCCAATAATATTTCCATCAATTTGCTGCAAAATAAAAATAAATATAGAAAACCAAAGAGCTTTTACTGGGTCAATTACTAATAAAATAATTATACAAGGGATTGCTCCCAAAAAAGGCCCAAAAAAAGGTATAATATTTGTGACTCCAACAATTACGCTTATAAGCAAAGAATAAGGAATCATTAAAATGGTTGTTCCAATAAAACACAAAACTCCAATGATAAAGGAATCAATAATTT
Source organism: uncultured Clostridia bacterium (assembly GCA_944384705.1). Taxonomy (GTDB): domain Bacteria; phylum Bacillota; class Clostridia; order Oscillospirales; family Acutalibacteraceae; genus CAG-557. Next base: position 63,332 of record CALWUI010000012.1, on the reverse strand, counting down.
TACCGATGATAAATTTTCCAACTACATTATGCGACATATTCAAAATATCTATTGTATTTTTATATGTTTTTGACTCTAGACAAAGGCTGGAAACTTTACTCAACTTATGCAGAAGATTTTCTTTATTAAACATAAAATAAAACGATATAATAATTCCAATAACCCAGTTATAAGTCACTGTCGCAAGGTTTCGCAGAAAGTCTAAAAGTTTAACAACAAAAGTTTCGTTACTAAAAAAAGTCAAAGCTTTTTCAGTTAAATTGTCTAGCTGCACAAAATTTTTTATATGTAAAATTGAGAGAATCTCTTCCATAAAATTTCTAAAAGAAATCGCATAACTTCCAGAGTTAGAAATTAACTGATTTAAACTTACAATAATTTGAGGAACAATAATAATAAAAATAAATGAGCATATTCCAAATACAATTAAGTATGCAGAAAATATGGATAAAATTTTTCTGCCTTTTTCATTTTTGCAATAATTCTCAAAGATGTTTTTTTCAAAAAAATTAGCTGGCCAGTTAACAATATAAGCAAGCACAAAACCATATATAAATGGCATTAATAATGCAATAAATTTGCACAAGCACTGCCAAAAAGTAAAAATATTTTTAAATATAAAAAATATAGCAATAGCATATGTAATAAGAATCAATTTGTTTTTTAAATTTTTATCCACTACGACGTAACTCCCTTTTTATCATTATAAAACGATTAACTCCTTATTTGCAAACGTTAGATTTTGACAGCCTTGTTCAGTAACAACAATCATGTCTTCTATTCTAACACCAAATTCATTTTTTAAGTATATTCCCGGTTCAATAGTAACAACCATACCAGATTTCAAAACATCTTCTGATCTTGTCGACAAAAAAGGACCTTCGTGAATTTCTAAACCTACACCATGACCTAATGCATGACCGAAACAACCTTCATAACCATTTTCATAAATAAAATTTCTTGCAATTTTGTCAATCTTTTTGCATAAAACTCCACTTTTTATTGACTGTATGGCTTTATTCTGAGCAGCTAAAACCAAATTATAAACTGAACGTTGCTTTTCAGAAATTTTACCCAAAGCTACAGTTCTTGTCATATCGCTACAGTATCCATTGTACACTGCTCCCATATCAATTGTAACAAAATCGCCAATTTCTAACCGTTTATCTGTTGGCGTAGCATGAGGCATAGAACTATTTTTTCCGCTGGCAACGATTAAATCGAAAGCTATGCTCTGTGCTCCCTTTTTTCTGAGTAAAAACTCCAAATTAAAAGCAATTTCTTTTTCGCTCATTCCAGGTTTTAAAATTGACATCAATTCATTTAAAGCTTTTTCTGAAATTTCTTGAGCAACCTTTATATTTTCCAGCTCATTTTTTTCTTTTATAGATCTAATTGAACTTATAATATCGTCCAAAATATTACTTTTTATAAATGATACATTTTCGCTTTCAATCAATTTTTCAAATTTAAGACTTTCAGCTAAGGTTAATCCATTACATTCCAATAATATATTTTTGATATTATGTTTTTTTATTATTTTCAAAAGTTCACTTTTAAAATCCGAGGCTAGTACTACTTCCATGTTTTTGACCTTATTAAAAGCCGCTTCATAGTATCTAAAATCAACAAAAAAATAGCATTCGTTACGAGTTAGCAGAATAATGCCATCACTAGATTTAAATCCAGAAAAATACATCCTGTTTGTTTCTGAAAAAATCATTGCCGCGTCGACTTGTTTATCACACTCGTAAAAGGGTAATTTTTCAACTAGCCTTTCCAAACTACTTATCATAAAAAATTTGCTCCTTAAGTTAAATCAATTATTGCATCAATGGCCAAAAAATAAACATTTTTTCCAAATCCAACAATCTGTCCAGCACAAACTTCAGAAATTACGGATTTTCTGCGATAACTTTCTCTTGCATAAATATTAGACATATGTACCTCAACACAAGGTATACTAATAGATGCAATTGCATCACGAATTGCTAAACTATAATGAGTTAGTGCTCCTGCATTTAATATAATTCCATCAAATTTTTTATCTGCCTCTTGAATTTTATCAATTAACTCGCCTTCCCAGTTTGATTGAAAAACTTCACACCATAAATTTTTCTCTTTTGCTTTAACCAAAATTTGCTGTTTAATATTATCTGCACTCTCTTTGCCATAAATACTTTGCTCTCGAGTTCCTGTCATATTTAGATTTGGCCCTAATAAAATCAAGACTTTTTTCATTCTATAATTCTCCTATTTTTGCACTTAGCTTTGATCAATATTTTTATTGGGATTTCAAATCCTCGTTTAATTTTTATACTTATAGGTTCATTTTTATCTTTAGCCTCAACTAAAACAGATTTAATTCCAACCAATTTAGCACCTAAAATATCCGTAAATATTTGATCTCCTACAAGTAATACGTACTCCTTATCGACTTTTAAAATATCTAGAGCCTTATAAAACCCGGATCTATAAGGTTTACTTGCATTTGATACATAATATTTTATATGCAAGATTTTAGCAAATTTACATACGCGTTCTTCTTTATTGTTTGAAATAATACCAACTTTGATTCCAGACTTTTCTAATAAAGAAATCCATTCTATTACACTATCATATGGAATATTTTCTCCATGACGTGACAATGTATTATCAATATCTAATAAAACAGCTCTAATGCAATATTTTTGCAAAAATTTTAAGTTAATGTCTGCAGCATTTTCAAAATAAAAATCCGGTATTAAAGATATCAAAAACTCACCTCTTATATTTAGCCAACTACAAAAGCGAGCAAAAAGCTCGCTCTTTTTATATAAAAATTAATATTTACGTTTTCTAGCCGCTTCAGATTTCTTTCTACGTTTAACTGAAGGTTTAACATAAGCTTCTCTTTTTCTAACTTCAGCAATAACACCAGCTCGAGTGCACTGTTTTTTAAATCTTTTTATTGCGCTGTCTAAAGATTCATTATCTTTAACTTTTATTTCAGCCATCTACATCCCTCCTATCCACCAACCTGGCAGAGGTATTCAAATTCAAGTTACAGAAGTTATTATATAATAATTCGCAATATAATGTCAAGTAAGAACTCAAAAGATGTTATTTTACAACAAAATTTACTAACTTTCCGGCAACATAAATTTCTTTTAATACATTTGAATTTTCAAGTATTACAGATATTTTATCGTCGTTTTTTGCCAAAGTTATTATACGATCTTTAGGCAAATCTTTAGAAATTTTAATTCTCGATCTAACTTTGCCGTTTATCTGGATAACTATATCGGTTGTAGTATCTATACATTTATTTTCATCATAAGTAGGCCAATTTGAAACGCTAGCAAAATTTTCATCCAAACCTAGTTTATGCCAAACTTCTTCTGTAACATGTGGAGCAAAAGGATTTAACAATTTGGTAAAAATCTTAAATTCTTCAATTGTTATTGAGCCAATATCATAAATTTCATTCATAAGTGACATTAAACAAGCTATAGCTGTATTAAATTTCATTTCTTCTATATCGGAGCTAACTTTTTTTATTGTCTTATTAATAGTAATTTCTAATTCTTTTCTAATCTCAATTTTATCGGATAAAATATTTTGAAAGTTCCAATATCTTTCAATAAATCGCCTGCAGCCTTTTATTCCATTAGTACTCCACGGTGCAGATTTTTCATAGTCACCAATAAACATCTCGTAGAGGCGCAAAGTATCTGCGCCGAATTCGTTAATAATATCATCCGGATTAACCACATTGCCTTTAGACTTACTCATTTTCTCATTATTTTCACCAATTATCAAGCCATGACTTGTTCTTTTTAAATATGGTTCTTTTGTTGACACAATTCCAATATCATAGAGAAATTTATACCAAAACCGGCTATATAACAAATGTAAAGTTGTATGTTCCATTCCGCCATTGTATAGGTTAACCGGAATCCAATAGTTTAAATTTTCTTTACTTGCCAACTCATTTTTATTGTGAGGATCAGTGTATCTCAAAAAATACCAAGATGATCCAGCCCATTGTGGCATTGTATCTGTTTCTCTTTTTGCTTTAGCACCACATTTAGGACATTTAGTATTAACAAAACTCTCAATATTAGCAAGCGGAGATTCTCCATTTGTTGTTGGTTCATAAGATTCAACTTCTGGCAATTTAAGTGGGAGTTCAGCTTCTGGTACGGGCACATATCCACATCTTTCACAATAAACAATAGGAATCGGCTCTCCCCAGTACCTTTGGCGAGAAAATACCCAGTCTCTAAGTTTATAATTTACTTTAGAACACCCGTTACCTGTTTTTTCTAACCAGTCAATTATTTTCTTTTTAGCTTCTGGCACTTTTAGCCCATTTAAAAATCCAGAATTTACAATAATGCCATCTTTAAAATCCGTAAAAGCATTTTTACTAATGTTTCCTCCCTGCACAACTTCAATTATAGGCAGAGAAAATTTTTTAGCAAAATCATAATCTCTCTCATCGTGAGCAGGAACCGCCATAATAGCACCGGTTCCATATGATGTTAAAACGTAATCCGAAATAAATACAGGAATTTCCTTATTGTTAACAGGATTTATTGCAAATATACCATTTATTTTAACTCCAGTTTTATTTTTTATCATTTGAGTTCGTTCAAACTCAGATTTTTTTGCAGAAACTTCTAGATATTTTTTCACTTCATTCCAATTTTTTATCAAATGGTTAAACTTATCAATAAATGGATGTTCTGGAGACATTACAAGATATGTAGCACCATAAATTGTATCCGGTCTTGTTGTATAAATAGAAATTTTCTCTTGCAAATTTGTATCAAAATCGACAATTGCACCTTCCGATCGACCAATCCAATTTTTTTGCTGTGTTTTTACTCGTTCTGGATAATCAACTAAATCAAGATCGTCAATTAATCTATCGGCATACTCAGTAATTTTAAGCATCCACTGAGACTTAACTTTTTGCACGACCTCACTTCCACAGCGTTCACAAACTCCACCAACAACCTCCTCGTTGGCCAAAACACACTTACAAGAAGTACAAAAATTAACAGCCATTTCCTTTTTATAAGCTAGTCCACGTTTAAATAATTGCAAAAATATCCACTGAGTCCACTTATAATATTCAGGATCTGTTGTATTGATTTCCCGGGTCCAGTCAAAGGAAAGCCCCAAAGATTTTAACTGACGTTTAAAATTTTCAATATTTTTTTTCGTTATTACTTCTGGGTGGACATGATTTTTTATTGCAAAATTTTCAGCAGGTAATCCAAATGCATCCCACCCTATAGGGAATAACACATTATATCCTTGCATTCTCCTTTTCCTGGCAATAATATCAACAGCAGTGTAGCCCCTAGGGTGCCCCACATGCAGGCCTTTACCCGAGGGATAAGGGAATTCTACCAATGCAAAGAACTTTTTTCTAGTTTTGTCGTTATCTTTAGCACAAAAAACGCAAGAATTCTCCCATGTTTTTTGCCACTTTTCTTCTATTTCAGCATGATTATATTTCATGTTAACACAACTCTCTCAAATTATTATTTTTAATCAAAACTTTTTACATTATCATTATAAGCGGCTAATGTATTGGGATCGATTATTACAGCTCTTGACATAAGCATTTCTAATAAAGCAACTGCCGTCAAACACACTGCTTTATCAAGGCTTCCTTCAACAACATCTCTAATTTTTTGGGATTCCACTGATGTTCTGTCATCAGAAATCATATCGGCAACAAAAATAATTTTTTCTAACAAAGACATTCCAGCTCGACCGGTTGTATGAAATCTAACTGCATTTAAAATTTCTTCATTGTCGATTCCAAGTTTAGTTTTTAAATATGCAGTTCCAGATACAGCATGCCATAAATTTTTATTTCTAAATTCTATAGGAGAAAGTCTCATTCCAGCGTCAGAAATAATTTTTAGCTGCAAGTCGTTATCCATTTGCTTCGTTATATCGTGCAGAAGACCTGCTAGTTCTGCTTTGTCTACGCCAGCACCATATTTTTTAGCCAGATAAACGGCCTTTTGGGCAACATTAACGCAATGAATATATCTTTTTTCGGATAAATTTTGCTTTAAAATTTTATGGTACGTATCCAACATAAAATTCAGCTCCAAACTAAGAGTGGATATTAATATTTTACTATAATAATTTATTAAAATTCAATGTTGTTATACAAATAGAAACTTTTTATACTTACTTAGGCAGAACTATTTTAGAATTTTTATCATTCTTTCTATACAAAACAAATTTAGAACCAATAATTTGTACAATATCTGAGGAAGTAGCTTTGGACAAATTTGCTACAACTTCTTTGACATTTTCATCTGCTGTGTCTAAAACTTTTCCTTTAAAAATTTCTCTTGCTGTTAGAGCATCATCTGCTTGTTTTATTATCTTTTCATTCAATCCACTTTTTCCTATAGTCAAAATTGTGTCTATATTGTTAGCAGCTGAACGCAAATAAGCTCGTTGTTTACTTGTTAACATTAACAATCTCCTTAAACCTTAAATCAAAATTTCAGCTTTTCATCAATTAGTTGTTATTATCTTTTTCAAACAAAGCTTTCGCAAAAGAGTCAGAATCAAATGGCTGCAAATCATCTATTTGCTCTCCAACACCCACAAATTTAACCGGAATGCCTAATTCTTCTTTTATAGATATAACTATTCCGCCTTTAGCAGTGCCATCAAGTTTTGTTAAAATTACACCGGTTAAATCCGTAACATTTTTAAACTCTTTTGCCTGATTAACTGCATTTTGGCCTGTAGTTGCGTCAAGCACGAGCAAAATTTCTTTGTCTGCATTTGGTAGTTCTCTAGAAATTATCTTATTTATTTTAAATAGTTCATCCATAAGATGTTTTTTATTGTGTAGCCTTCCTGCAGTATCACATAGTACAACATCGCAATTTCTTGCTTTTGCTGCCGAGATAGCGTCAAAAATAACTGCTGCCGGGTCTGAGCCTTCGTTGTGTTTAACGATATCGGCGCCCGAACGTTTTGCCCAAATTTCAAGTTGATCTATTGCTGCGGCCCTGAATGTATCTGCTGCTGCTAAAATGACTTTTTTGCCATCATTTTTTAATCTATCGGCCAACTTACCAATGGTAGTTGTTTTACCTACTCCATTTACACCAACAACTAAAACTATTGATGGTTTAGTCGATAAATTTAATTCAGACTTTCCTGATAATATTTCTGCTAAAATTTTTTCTAAAAGGCCATATATTAAAGAAGGATCCTTTACTCCGTCTTTTTTTACTCTATCTTTTAACAAACTGCAGATTTTTTGAGAGGTCGCAACACCAACATCACCCATAATTAATAGTTCTTCAAGTTGATCAAAAAGCTCTTCATCTATTTTAGAAAAGGATTTAAGCACTGATTCAACTTGACTGATAACACTACTTTTCGTTTTCTTTAAACCATCTTTCAATTTAGAAAAAAATCTCAAAATATCTGTCAGCTCCTCAACTTACAAAATTTTTCGCTAATTCTTTAGTTCTAAGTTCCAATAATTTTGATACTCCCTCATTTTGCATTGTAACTCCATATAATGTGTCAGCTTCTTCCATTGTTCCACGGCGATGACTTATTACAATAAATTGCGTGTTTTTATTAAAATTTTTTAAATATGCCGCGAATTTGTTAACATTAACATCATCAAGAGCCGCATCAATCTCATCAAGAACACAAAATGCTGGAGGATTAACTTTCATAATAGCAAAATAAAGAGCAATGGCCACAAGTGCTCGTTCTCCACCAGATAAGGCCTCCAAATGAGTCACTATTTTTCCTGGTGGTTGAACATATATTTCTATTCCTGTATTCAAAACGTCGCTATCATTAGTTAATTCTAATTTTGCATTCCCTCCATCAAATAAATCTTTAAATGCTTGGTTAAAATTTTTATTTATTTGTTTGAATTTTTCAGAAAAAGCTTTTTTCATATCATTTGTTAATTCATTTATTAACTTATAAAGTTCTCTTTTAGATTTTTCTACATCATCTATTTGAGTTTTCATAAATTCATATCGTTCTAAGAGTTGCTTATATTCTTCAACTGCAGCTACGTTTACCATACCCAAATTTTTTATTTTTAATTTTAATTCATTTAAATTTTTGTTAATCTCTGGATTATTTTTTAAAACTTTAAAATTAGCCGTAGCTTCTCTGCGAGTAAGTTCATATTCATCCCAAAGCTTAGCAATAATGGAATCATGATCTTTTTGAAGATTAATTTTTTTATCTTCGAGTCTAGAGATTTCAAGCGCAATTTTTTCTTTCTCATTCAAAGTAGAACGTTCTGAATTTCTAATTTGAGTTATTTCACTTTCTAAATCAATTTTTTCTTTGCTAAAAATATCAATATTTTGCCTTAATTCTTCAGAGCGATTTTTTAAGGTTTTAATTTCGATGTTTATTTGATCTATTTGGGTGTTTATATTAACATTTTTTAAACTTATTGATTCTAGTTCTGCTAATAATTTAGAGTTTTGCTCCTCTTTTAATTTTTTATTTTCTATAATAGAATTGATCTCATAAGACAAAGTTTCAATATCTTTATTTGTAGAAAGAACATCCATTTGCAGCGCATTAAATTTTTCATCTAATTTTTTCTTTTTGGCTATAGAGTCATTCTTATTTGAATCAATAGCATTTAATGATTCTTCAATAATTTTTATTTTACCTTCAACATTTTTAATTTCATTTTTAGAATCATTTATAATAACATTTAATTTTTCAATTTTTCTAATTACATCTTTTCTTTCTTGAGCAAGCTTTGTATGTTGATCTCTTAATGAAGATAGCTCTATTACTACTTTTTGGTATTCATGATCAGAATTATAATAATCCAATTTAATTTTCTTATTATCATCGTTCAAACTGTCGAAAACTTTTTGAGAATCAGACAATTTATTTTTCATCTTAAGATAATCGTCTTTAGCTTTCTTAACTTTTGAATTTAATTCTTCATATTTTCTCTTTAAAGATTTGATCTGTTCATCCCGACTTAAAACCCCATAATTTTTATTTAAGGCTCCACCTGTTAAAGAACCTCCTAAATTAACAACCTGACCATCCAGAGTAACAATTTTAAATTTATAAGCTAATTTTTTTGAAATAATCGTTGCATTTTCTATATTGTCTACAACAATTATTCTTCCGAGCAAGAAATCAAGTATATTTTTATAAATAGCCTTACAGCTGCATAATTGACTTGCAACTCCAACAAAACCTTTATAAGATTTTAAATTTTCGTCCTTAATAAAAAAACCTTTTATATTCGAGATTGGCAAAAATGTAGCTCTTCCTATTTTTTTTTCTTTTAATAAAGATATTGCTTTTTTAGCATGTTCTTCAGTATCTACAATAATATTCTGCATTGTGGCTCCAAGAGCTGTTTCAATTGCAACAGAAAACTCGCTTGAAACAGAAATCAATTTAGAAACAGGACCATGAATTCCTTGCAAAATATTTTTTTCTGCAAATCTAATTAAAAACTTTACACTATTAGAAAAGCCTTCTAAATTATTTTCCATTTCTTCTAATAAATTAATTTTTCTTAATGTTGTTTCCGTATCTAAGATCAAACTATCAGCATATTCTTTTAATTTTTCATAAGTTTGCTTAAAAGATCTAAGATTTTCTTCCATATTTTTTATTTTCAAATCAGAGCTTTTCATCTTATTTTTAAGACCATTTAAAAAATTTTCTAACAGAGACAAAGTTTTTTCTAAATCAGAAATTTTTTTCTTGTATAAAATCTCATTTTGTTCAATTTCGTTTTTTCTAGAATTTAAATCTTCTAAATTAGCCTTAACAGACATTATTTTTATTTTAATTTCAGCTTTTAGTTGATTAAACTTTATAAGTTCTGAAGACAATTCTTTAGATTTATTCTCGGTAACAGATATTTGTCCAGATAAATTTTTTAAAGCCTGCTCTATATTTTTAAGATCTACATTTTTTCTAGATAGAGACTCATTTAGACACGCTAATTTTTGATTTTTTTCTGTTAAAGAGTTTTCTATAAATGGTAAACTTTCACCCAATAGCAAAATTTCCTGTGATATTCTATCTATATTTTCTTTATTATGTAAAATATCATTTTGCAAAACAGAAATTTGTCCTGTTTTTTTTATAATATCCTCATCGCAATAAGAAATTTTTCGGCGAGTTTCATCTATGCAACTGGTTCTATTAAAAATATTTTTAGAAAGTTCATTAATTTTAATATTGAATCCTTCTAAATTTGATTCTATCTCATCATATTGGCTCTTGCAAATGGTAATTTTATTATCATGCTCATGCAAAATATCCCCAGACTGCTTTAAAGTATTTAACCATAAACCAATTTCAATATTTTTTTTTCTTTCAGCCAATTCAATATAGAGCTTTGCTTTTTTAGCCTGCTCTTTAAGAGGCTCTAATCTGCTGTTTAATTCTTTAAAAATATCATATAATCTTAAAAGGTTTTCTTCTGTTTGTTCTAACTTTTTTTGTGCTTGAGTTCTTCTATATTTATATTTAGAAATTCCGGCAGCTTCTTCAAAAATTTCTCGTCTATCTTCGTTTTTAGATGCAACTATACTATCGATCTTTCCTTGACTTATCATAGAGTAACCATCTTTTCCAAGGCCAGTGTCCATAAAAATCTCAAAAATATCCTTTAAACGGACTTCTTTTTTATTTATCAAATATTCACTTTCGCCAGAACGATAAAGCCTTCGAGTAATAAAAATCTCATCTTCGTCTATAGGAAGGCACCTATCCATATTACTTATGACAATATTTACACTAGCAAATCCTTTTGCTTTTCGCTGAGCTGTTCCATTAAATATTACATCTTCCATTTTAGAACACCTAATTGTTTTAACAGATTGTTCGCCCATAACCCAACGAACAGCATCGCTAATATTACTTTTTCCACTTCCATTTGGCCCTACGATTGCAGTTATCCCGTCATTAAAATTAAGTACTGTTTTCTCCGGAAACGTTTTAAATCCTTGTATTTCAATGGATTTTAATACCACACTCTCACCCACAAATTTTAATATCCCATCAATTTTAAAGCTTCTTTAGCCGCCTCTTGTTCAGCTTCCTTTTTACTTTTTCCCTTGCCTCTTCCAATAATATTATTATTGAGGCAAACCTCCACAACAAATCTTTTGTCATGATCAGGCCCAATCTGATCAACAAGTGTGTATCTTATAATTTCGTTATGATTTTGCTGTATAATTTCTTGCAATTGAGTTTTATAATCCTTAAAAGCATTAAAGTTAGGATTTTTAATATCAGGAATTATAAATTTTAAAATGAAGTTTCTAGCTTTTTCAAGTCCTCCATCTAAATAAATCGCAGCAATAATTGCCTCAAAAGCATCTGCCAAAATAGAAGGGCGGTTAGCTCCGTTGCTATTTGCTTCTCCGTGGCTCAACTTCAAAAAATGACCAACATTTAGACTTTTTGAAAACTTGCACAGACTTTTTTCACAAACCAAAGATGCTCGAAGCTTAGTCAAATCTCCTTCCGGAAAATCCGGACAGTTAGAAAATATATAGTCCGATACAACTATACTAAGCACCGAATCCCCCAAAAATTCTAATCGCTCATTGCTGTCAATTTTAGATTTAGATTCATTAGCATAAGAAGAATGCGTTAGCGCAGTTCGCAAATAATTCAAATTATTAAATTTATAACCAATATTCTTCTCTAACAGTTGTATATCAGATTCTTTCATACTTATCTCCTTTTAAAATTTTAATTCTCTTCCAAAACCGCAATATCCTTAGAATTTTCCTCTTCAATAGCATTTTTTATTTCATCCACAACGTTACCATTAACATAATCAATTGTTAAGCGAATTGCATTTTTAAAAGTTCTAGCTTTAGAGTTCCCATGAGCTTTAAATACAGGCTTTGAAATACCAATTATAGGTGCTCCACCAAATTCATTATAATCTATATGTTTTTTTAGTGATCTAATTTCTGGCAAAACCATAGCTCCTGCAATTTTTGTTTTCAAATTAGTATTAAATAAATTTTTAAATTTACCCATTAAAGTAAGAGCTACACCCTCAAAAAGTTTCAACATTATATTGCCGGTAAATCCATCCGTAACAACAACATCTGCCGCATCTTTAGGTACTTCTCTTGCCTCAATATTGCCAATAAAGTTCAAATTACTTTCTTTTAAACGATTATAAGCTTCATGCTGGAACTCTCCGCCCTTGTGCTCTTCAATTCCTACATTTACAAGGCCAACTCTAGGATTTTTAACTCCCATAACCTTATTCATATAAATTGATCCCATAACTCCAAACTGTCTTAACATTTCAGGCCGACATTCAACATTAGCACCACAATCAATAAGCATAAAGCATCCCCTATCCTTCGGCACAACTGGTGCAAATGCACAACGTTTAATGCCCTTTATTCGTTTAACAATAAAAGTCGCGCCCATAACAAGAGCTCCGCTATTGCCGGCCGAAATAAATGCATCGCCCTCACCCTGAGCCAAAAGTTTTAGGCCCTGTGCCATAGTACAATTACTTTTAGATTTAATTATTTCAGAAGGGTCATCCTCATTTGTTAGCATTTCTTCTACATCATAAATATCCATATGATACAAAATAATCTCATTTTCATTTGCGATTTTTTCTATTTTGGATTTTGAGCCAACCAACAAAATATTAACACAATATTCTGCAACAGCTTCAGCGCAGCCTTTTAAAATTTCTAAAGGCGCATTGTCTCCACCAAAAGCATCAACAATTATTTTCATAAAATACCACAACTTTCTTTTAAAATTTTAATAGATCTATTAGAAAAAGCTTCATATCGCGCTTTTTTGTCTTTAACGATAGGATTCAATTCTGATAAAATTCCAAAATTAGCGCCCATAGGCTGAAAATCTCCGTAGCCTCCAACACTTATGTAATTACAAAGAGCGCCAATCATTGTTTCTTTTGGCAAGATTACAGACCTTTCTCCATTAAATTTTCTTGCTGCATTTATTCCAGCCATAATGCCTGATGCAGCAGATTCCATATAACCCTCTACTCCAGTAATTTGGCCAGCAAAAAAAATATTTGAACCTGATTTCAAATTAAAATCAGCTTTTAAAACTTTCGGAGAGTTAATAAAAGTATTTCTATGCATCACACCATACCTAACAAACTCGGCATTTTTTAATGCCGGTATAATAGAAAATACTCGTTTTTGTTCGCCAAATTTAAGATTAGTCTGAAATCCGACCATATTATAAAGTGTTTTTTCAATATTTTCCATCCTTAGTTGCAACACAGCCCAAGGTCTTTTCGAAGTTTTAGGATCTATTATTCCAACTGGTTTCATAGGCCCAAATCGCAGAGTATCTTTACCTCGTTGAGCCATAATTTCAACTGGCATACAGCCTTCATAAATTTGAAGATTCTGTACATCAACTCCATGTAAGTTAGCTCTTTGAGCTGAAATTAACTCATTATAAAAACTTTCATATTCGGCTTTATTTAACGGACAATTTATATAAGCATTGTCATCTCCTTTGTTATATCTAGAAGCAAAAAAAGCGCGCTCCATATCAATGCTATCTGCCGTTATAATAGGTGCAGCTGCATCAAAAAAGCTCAACAAACCTCCGCACAAATTAAATATTTCATTAGAAAGTTTCTCAGTTGTTAAAGGGCCTGTTGCAACAATAGTTATGCTATCGGGTGGAACCTTTTCTATCTCTTTTTCTACAATATTTATCAAAGGATGCTGTCGAATTTTTTCTGTCACAAAATATGAAAACTTTTCCCTATCAACAGCCAACGCACCCCCAGCAGGAACCCTACAAGCATCCGCACATTGTAGCAAAAGTGAACCTAAAATTCTCATTTCTTCTTTTAAAAGCCCAGCCGCACTATCAAATCTGTCCGCTTTAAATGAATTTGAACATACAAGCTCCGCGAAATTTTCGTTTTTATGCGCAGGCGTAAACTTATGAGGTTTCATCTCAAAAAGATTAACACTAATTCCTCTATTTGCAATTTGCCATGCAGCTTCACACCCAGCTAAACCGGCTCCTATTACATTTATACTCATTTTCCCTCTATCTTCTCATAACCACAATTTTCGGTTATACAATAAACTTTTTCCTTTTTTCCAAGTTTTTTAAATAAATTTTTTCCACATTTCGGGCATTTTTCTTCAAGCGGCCTATCATTTGTAATAAAGTCACATTTAGGATAGTTACTACATCCATAAAAAGTACGGCCACGCCGAGTCTTTCTTTCAATTATGTCTCCCCCACATTTTGGGCAAGGCACTCCTGTTTTTATGTCAATACTTTTCACATTTTTACATTCAGGATAGCCCGGACAAGCTAAGAATTTTCCATACCTCCCTGTTTTTATTATCATTTTTCTTCCACATTTTTCACAGACAACATCCGTTTCTTCTGGCTCAGGCTGCAGTTCAGTCTCTCCATTTTTATTAACATTTCTAATAATATTTTTACATTCAGGATACCCCGAACAAGCAATAAATTTTCCATATCTACTAACCTTAACAACCATTTTTCTGCCACACTTATCACAGACCAAATCAGTCTCATCTTCTTTTAGGTGAATCTTAACATTTTTCATTTCTTCTTTTGCTTTCTTCAAATTCTCGTTAAAATCTCCATAAAAATCAGATAAAACCTGTGTCCATTCTTCTTTACCAACCTCAACAGTATCCAGATCACTTTCCATCTTAGCAGTAAATTTAACATCCACAATATCCGGAAAACGTTCTTTCATAAGTTTAGTAACCACTTCTCCCAACTCAGTTGGGATTAACGTTTTATTTTCTCGTTTAACATATTCTCTTCCAGTTATAGTAGATATTATTGCAGCATAGGTTGACGGCCGACCTATTCCATTTTCCTCTAAGGTCTTTATCAAAGATGCTTCAGTATATCGTGGCGGAGGTTGAGTAAAATGCTGAGAAGCAGACAAATCTTTTAAATTTAAAACATCTCCCTTTCTTAATTCCGGAAGTTCCTTAGCTTTTTCTTCTTTTTCATCTTTGCCCTCAACATATAAAACTGTAAATCCATCAAAAGAAATTGTAAAACCAGATGCTTTAAATATATATCCATTTGCTTCTATATCAACCTTAGTTGTATGCAGTAAGCAATCTGCCATTTGACTTGCAATAAAGCGCTCCCAAATAAGCTTATAAAGTTTAAACTGATCTGATGTTAATGAACTTTTCACTTTTGCAGGAGATAACTCTGGCATAGTAGGCCTAATTGCTTCGTGGGCATCTTGCGCATTTGATTTGGACTTAAAAATTCTCCTGCTAGCCGGTAGATATTTTTCTCCCCAAGTAGATTTAATATATTTAACAGCAGAATTAGCCGCATCTTCAGAAATTCGTAATGAATCAGTCCTCATATAAGTTATAAGTCCAACAGCACCCAAACCTTCAACCTCAATGCCTTCATATAATTCTTGAGCCGCTTTCATCGTGCGTTTAGCTTGAAATCCCAATTTTCTAGAAGCATCCTGTTGCAAAGTAGAAGTAATAAAAGGAGGTGCAGGTGATCGTTTCTTAGAACCTTTTTTTACATTAACCACAGTATAAGTAGCATTATCAAGATCCTTTAAAATCTTATCCGCTTGTTTTTTATTTTTTATCTCGATTTTGCCATTTTTATCTGCATATAAAGAAGCTACAAATAATTTTCTCGAACTTTTTGCGGCAAATTTAGCATCAATTGTCCAGTATTCAACAGGAACAAAAGCTTTAATCTCATCTTCTCGATCAACTATTATTCTCAAGGCAACACTCTGAACTCTACCTGCAGATAAACCCTTTCTAATTTTTCCAGATAAAAACGGACTTAATTTGTATCCAACAATTCTGTCTAAAATTCGTCTAGCTTGCTGAGCATTAACTAAATCTATGTCAATAGTTCTAGGTGATTTCATACCCTTAGTTACACCAGATTTAGTTATCTCGTTAAACGTCACACGATTTTTTTCATTAGGAGTAAGCTCCAAAACGTGTGACAAATGCCAAGATATTGCCTCTCCCTCACGGTCTGGGTCAGTAGCAAGATAAACCTTTTCATTTTTTTTAGACAATTTAACAAGTTCCTTAACTAAATCTTCTTTTCCTTTAATTATCTCATAATTTGGCTTAAAGTTATGCCGAATATCAACATTTAGTTTTTCAGGAGGCAAATCGCAAACATGACCCATCGAGGCAACCACATCATATCCAGAGCCAAGATATTTTTTTATAGTTTTAGCTTTAGCCGGAGATTCAACAATTAACAAATTCGACATAAAACACCACCTCAAGTTATAATAATTTCACATTATTGATTTTATAGTCTGCTATACCGGTTGCCAGCATAGCTTTTAATAAAACCATATAATTCCAGTTCCGTAATGCCCTGCAAAATCTCAGAAGCACTCAATCCTGATTTATCTGCAAGCTCATTAACATAGCAAGGTTTATCAGTTAAAGCGATAAAAAGAGCTTTTGCTCTATCAGATAGATTATCCAAATTTTCTTTTTCTAACTTGTTTTCTTTTTTATTCTCATTATTTTTATTTAAACTTAATTGATAGATAGCATTTAAATTGTCATATAAATGGCAATATTCTTCTAAGATATCTTCAACTTTCATCACTGGTTTAGCACAAATTTTTATTAGTTTATTAGTTCCGTTCGAGACACTACTATTAATGTTTCCCGGTATTGCAAATAAATCTCTATTTTGTTCTAAAGCCAAATTAGCCGTAATTAATGATCCACTTTTTTCTCCAGCCTCCACAACCAAGACACCATCAGATAATCCAGATATAATCCGATTTCTCATAGGGAACGTCCAAGACGAACATCGAAAATCCGGAGGATATTCTGAAATCAAAGCTCCACTTTTAGCAATGTTGTCTCTTAAATTTTTATTTGCCATTAAATAATTAAAATTGATTCCGCAACCCAAAACAGCAATTGTCTTGCCTCCTGCCTGCAAAGCACCTTTTTGCGACAAACAATCAATTCCGATAGCGCCACCACTTATAACAATAGTACCAGCTTTAGCAAGTTTATAGCCCATTTCAAATGAAATTTTATTGCCATAAACCGAAGAACTCCTTGTACCGACAATAGCTATACATAAATTATTATTCATATCAGGCAAAGAGCCTTTAACATATAGTACTGCCGGAGGATTGCTAATATTTTTTAATTTTTGAGGATATTCTGGATTCTCAATTGTAACTATATCGTAACCCAATCGGTTACAACTTTCAATTATTTTATAGGCTTTATTAAAATTAATTGTTTTTAACTTTTCAATATTTTTTTTACTTAAAAAGCAAGAAAATTTCCATGAATTAACCTTTTCATCCCAAAAATTCTTAGCATTTTTATAGTACTCCAAAATATCGTTAATTTTATGATTTCCAAATCCCAGAGCCTCAACAATAGAAATCCAATAGACCTCGTTAAAATTCATTAGCATTACTTCCTTGTTTCTCGCATCATTTCCCACATTAAAATTCCTGCAGCCATTGCAGCATTTAAAGATTCTGCGTTTCCACACATAGGGATCGTCACACATTCATCACAAAGTGCAATAGATTGCTTTAAAAGTCCGTTGCCCTCATTTCCTATTGCAATAGCAATTGATTTTATATCTTTAAAATTAACTTTATTAATCAATTTTGCAGATTTATCTAAAATCGCAGCCAAAATTTTAACATTATTAGATTTTAATTTTGTAGCAACGTCAGAAAAGTTGTCAAAAAAAGAGATATTTACTCTAAATATAGCTCCCATACTTGCACGCAAAACTTTAGAATTATAAATATCGCAACAATTGCTTGACATAAATATAAAATTTATTCCCAATGCATCAGCCGTTCGCAAAATAGCGCCAACATTAGCGGGATCCTGTATATTCTCAAGTATAATAAATCTTCTTAC
The DNA here is from genome assembly GCA_944384705.1 of uncultured Clostridia bacterium. Taxonomy (GTDB): domain Bacteria; phylum Bacillota; class Clostridia; order Oscillospirales; family Acutalibacteraceae; genus CAG-557. The sequence continues at coordinate 45,348 of CALWUI010000012.1, read as the reverse complement.
ATTAATTATTTTATTCAAGTCAAAATGTTTGTCAAGTTTTTCACAAACACAAACGATCCCCTGAGGATTTTGCGTACAGGAGACAAAAGGCAAAATATTATCCGAAATCTTATAAGCGTGTTCAGCATGATTAATTATACTTCTTAACTTATCAGAAAATTTATTTTTAACGCTTTCAGTATAATAAACTTCTTTTATAATAACATTATTCAAAAATGCATCATAAGATAAACGAATGCCCTCAATAACAAACTTCTTTTCAGATTTTCTAAACCTCGCATTAGAAGTCAGTTTTTTTACATATTTAATTTTTGCATTATCCTTGCTAGAAATATAAAAATTCACAAAACTCACCATCAAACTAAATATCTATACAACAAAACATGCGCTCAAGGTTAACCCAAAAGCGCATTTTTTTGATTAAAGTGCAGATTTTGCTTTATTTACTAATTCTTTAAATGCATTTTCATCTGCAATAGCTATTTCAGATAACATTTTTCTATTTAAATTAATATTAGCTTTTTTCAATCCATTGATAAAAACCGAATAAGTTATGCCATTCATTCTGCAGGCAGCACTAATACGAGTGATCCACAATTTACGAAAGTCGCGCTTTTTTTGTCGGCGTCCAATATATGCATAATTACCAGATTTCATAACGGCTTCTTTAGCCATTTTAAAATGTTTACTTTTAGCACCCCAATAACCTTTAGCTAACTTTAAAATCTTTTTTCTTCTTTTTCTAGTGGCTAAAGCACCTTTCACACGAGCCATTTTTATTACCTCCGATTGTAGTCTAAAATTTTATTTATAAGGAATCAATTTTTTTACGGCAACTACATTAGTTTTGTCTGCAACAGTAGTTTTACGCAATCCTCTTTTTCGCTTAGTAGTTTTTTTATTTAAAATATGAGATTTATTCGCATGAGCTCTGATAACTTTTCCGTTTTTAGAAAGCTTAAAACGTTTTTTAGCTCCGCTATGAGTTTTCAACTTAGGCATATAAAATCCTCCTTAATAAATACAGGTTTTACTTGCTATTTTTAGGTGCAAGAAACATTAACATACTTCGACCATCAAGCTTTGGTGTTTTTTCTACAATAGCAAAATCCGAACATTGTTCTGCAAATTTATTCATAATATCGTAGCCAAGCTCAGGATGGCCCATTTCGCGACCTCTAAATCGAATAGATACCTTTACTTTATTTCCTGCCGCAATAAATTTAGATGCATGTTTAAGCTTCGTGTTAAAGTCATGAGTATCAATATTCAAAGAAAGTCTAATTTCCTTTAAACTTATAATTCGTTGATTTTTTTTAGCTTCTTTTTCGCGCTTAGATTGTTCAAAACGAAATTTACCATAGTCCATAATCTTACATACCACAGGTTTAGCCTGCGGAGCAATTTTTACCAAATCTAAATTTTTTTCAGAAGCAAGTTTTAAAGCTTTTTCGATAGAAACAATTCCGAGCTGAGAGCCATCAGAATCAATTAACCTTAATTCTTTATCGCGAATCTCTTCGTTAATTTGAAGTTCCTTACTGTTAATATTGAATGCACCTCCATGCAAAGTATAAAATAACAAAGTGCAGATAGACAAACTTCCACCCGCACAACAATACTAAAGATATAATATTGACCCATGTAAGTTGACACCTCATAGGTGAAAGCCTGCTACTTTACTTTATTTTATAAAATTAATATAACAAATTTTTTCAAATAAGTCAATCATAATTTTCAATTTTTTTCGTTTTTTTCTGTTATAGAAACTAAAATGAAAAAATTTATGTTATAATAAAAAAACTAAAAATCATAAAAAGGAATGATAATTTTGAAAAAAGGTACTAACATAAAAATTATTATCTCTTTGTTTCTTGCTGTTATTTACTTTTCTCCAAATTTAATACAGTCTAAAATTTATGCTTATGAGACCCCATCTTACTATTCTTCTGTTCATTTAAAAGATAAACACCAGATGATAGATGGCACTTGTTGGGCTTTTGCCAATATTGCTACTTTAGAAACTTTTCTTAATAAAAAAGGTATATTAAAAGGCAATTTATCAGAAAAACATTTATTATCCTGGGCTAATAAAAATTCTGAAAGCACTGGATGGCATCTTCCAATAAATCATGGAGGAAACAATACTATTGCAAATGGATATTTTTTTTCTGGATGCGGTCCCGTGCTAGAAAAAGACTGTACATACAATATTAAAAATACTTACTTTAATACAAATTTATCCAAAATCAAACCTGAGTACTGGATAAAAGGGCAGAAAATTATTGACACGGATATTAATTCAATAAAAAAAGCTATTACAAAATACGGTGCTGTTACAATAATCTATCCTGTAAGAAGTGATTTATTTCATTCCGTATCTATTGTTGGTTGGAATGATGCAAATAAAAGTTGGCTTGTAAAGGATAGTGCAAAAGCTTTTAATTACACGAATCTACCATATTCAACAACAATTGCAGAATGTTCTTGTTTTACAGATGCTGAAAAATTTCACCCTGATCAAAAGATATATCAATACGACAATTTTTATGTCAATTGTGTGTGTGGTAATACTGGTCCTTACTCTAATTATTCTAACAAAATTACTGTTGCTAATGTCTTTGATTTCAGTGGTAATGAAAATCTTGATTATATAACAATGTATAGCACTGCTGAAAATGCAAAATTAAATTTATTTTGTGCGCCTGTTTTAAAGAATGGAAATCCTAGCAATAATATTTCTACATGGAAAAATCTTTATTCTGGCGTAATTCCTTATAAAGGTTATTTTACGGTTAAACTCAATAGTAGAATTAATTTAGACAAAAACAGGCATGCTATAATTGCTCAAATAGAAAAAACAAATAACTCTAAAGAATTGCCAAATATAGGATGTCAAGCTCCTTATGAAAACTTAACGTTAGAACCTAATAAACCAGGAAAAAGTTTTATTTTTTCGTATTCTAGATTTTATGATATTTATGATATTCCAATGCTTCATGATATTTCTGGTTTTTCATTAAAAGCTATAACAAAATCAAATTAAAAATTTATTGACATAAAAGTGCTGCTCACAGACTTCCTGTGAGCAGATTTTGTTACAATTTAAAACAGCAAACGCAAAATCTTGTTTTAAATTGCTAAAATTAATAAGTTAGCTAAAGTTATTGATCAAGCTAACCAATATTATTTTTGACTCTTTGCAGCATGATTATTAATGTAAATTATATCCATTAATAATAAAAATCTTTGTGGTTTAAAAGTAAAATTCCCATCAAATAACAGCTCAACAATAATAATGAAAAATTATATCTTGATTTAATTAATATATAAAATCCAAGCACTGCAATAGGCATAAGAATCATAAAAGAAGCCAGAATTATAAAATTTTCAGAAGTTTTTATACTCAACTTTCTGCACAGTAAATTAAAAAAAATTTGCCCGCCATCAAGTGATTCTATTGGTAAAATGTTAAATATTCCAATAAAAATATTTAAAAAAATTGGTTTTATTAAAGAATTAAATCCATAAATTTTATATACAAAAAATAGCACAAGACTAAAAATAATATTGAATAGAGGTCCTGCAATTAAAATAAATAAATCGTCATTATAATTTCTTTTTATACGGCTTTTATCGATTATGTTAATATCAAAAGCTCTAAAAATAATTTCTCGAGGCTTACAATTTTTTATAAGCATGGCTAAAATATGACCACATTCATGAATTATTGCTGCAAAAAATCCATATATAAAAAATCCACTATCATCAATGAGTAAAAGCAAAGTAATTATAGTTAAAAATGGAAAGCTAACAGTAATTTTACAACCTAAAAAATTAAACTGTATATCAGATATTGATATTTTCAAAAAATGGCTCCGGATCTAATTTCTGATCATTTACAATTAGTTCAATATGAACATGTGTCCCTGTTGAATAGTATCCTGTATTTCCCATTAATGCTATAATTTGCCCTCGTTTCACATTATTACCAACAGATTCTTTTAGCTCTTTGCAGTGTGCATATAATGATTTAATATTATTTCCATGATCAATAATCAAAAAATTCCCCAACGATGGACTTATCTCTGACTTTTCAACAACGCCATTCATAACTGCATATATAGGAGAACCTTCTTTGCTAGATAAATCCAAACCATAATGAAATTTTTCTTCTCCAGAAAGAGGGTCGGTTCTTTTGCCAAATTTTGATGTGATAATTCCATTTTCTATAGGTTTTGCAAGAGGAACAGATAATTTTATCGGAATAAATTGCAAATCATTTTCTGAGTTAAAAGATGTCGTAACAATATTTTTTTCGTCTTGCAAATTTATAAATGGAACCTTAATCTTAAAAGCATCTTTTTTATCATTAAAAGCTGAATCTACAATAAGTGAATTATTAATATTTTCAAAATACCAACTTCTTATTAAGTTAAAATATTCAATGCCTAAAAGTTTAAGCGTAAATAATAAAGCTAACGTAATTATACTGATTGTGAGCTGAATAGTTAAAAGTAATGGGACACCTTCATATCTAGAGCGTTTTTTTTCTTGTTTAAACTTGCTATCATTATTGTTTTCTAATTTTTTTATTTCGCATTTATCGGCTTGTATAAATTCATTCATAAACTTTGTCAAAACAAAAAAGTTATGACTCTGCCTTCCTCCCTTTTTATAATCTTATTAAACTAATATGAGAAAGAAAGTCAGCTAATTACTTAATTTTATAAAACATCAAATAAAAATTAAAGACTTTTTATACAACTAAAAATCATAAAAAAATGCAAAATACTTCCAAGCAAAACAAATAGATGCCAAATTGAGTGAACATATCTTCGTTTTTTGCCTATAGCATATAAAATAGAACCTAAAGTATACGCAACTCCACCTAAAATAAGTAGTAACAATTGCGAAGCAGATATACTTATGATTAACGGTTTTAATGCAAATATAACTACCCAACCCATCGCAATATAACATATCATAGAAAACTTAGAAAATTTTTTTATGTCTATCGAATTAAAAATAATTCCAACAATAGCTGCAATCCAAACGATAAAAAATAACAACCAGCCTACAAAATTATCTAGCACCAAAAGGCATATGGGAGTATATGTTCCGGCTATTAGTAAAAATATAGAGCAATGGTCCAACACTCTAAAAACTTTTTTTGCTCTGCTGGGCAAAAGTGCATGATAAAGTGTAGATACAATGTAAAGAACGAAAAGAGAGACAGAATAGATTGTTATACAAATAATTGATTTTACTTCAAAATTTGAATTTATAATCAATAAGATTATCGCAATAATAGAGAGTGTTGCACCGATTCCATGTGATAACGCATTAAAAACCTCTTCTAAAGAAGAATACTCTGGCAAATTAAATTCTCTCAGTTTTTTTAAACGAATTGCAGCTTTTTTAGTCAACACATTTTTTTTAAACATAATTTACCACAACTCTCCTTTAAATTTAAGATATATTAAAAACTAAGTTTTACTTGCTTTTTTCATTCTCTGTTCTTTATTTAATATAATTTTTCTAAGCCGAATATTTTTTGGTGTCACCTCAACCAGTTCATCATCCGCAATAAATTCTAATGATTGTTCTAAGCTCAAGTTCGTATGCGGAACTAATTTTAGTGCATCATCTGAGCCAGAAGCCCTTGTATTTGTCATATGTTTTTTCTTACATACATTAACTACAAGGTCATCAGTTTTAGAATTTGCACCTACTATCATTCCTTCATAAACAGGAGTACCAGGGCCAATAAAAAGTTTACCTCTTTCTTGTGCTGCGAATAATCCGTATGTAGTTGTCTCTCCTGCCTCATAAGCCACCAAAGATCCTTGATTTCTCTGTTGAACATCTCCTTTATATGGTTCATATCCGTTAAAAATATGATTCATTATTCCGTTACCATTTGTATCTGTTAATAACTCCGATCTATATCCCATCAAACATCTTGCGGGAATTTTAAATTCTAAATGTGTTGTACCACTCCCTTTGGCCGACATATTTAAAAGTTCAGCTTTTCTTGCGCCAATTTTCTCCATAACCGCGCCTACATAATTATCCGGCACTTCAATCATTAAAAGTTCAATAGGTTCCTGCAAAACTCCGTCAATATTTTTCATAATTACTTTAGGTCTAGATACCTGAAACTCAAAATTTTGACGTCTCATAGTTTCTATCAATATAGATAGATGCAACTCACCCCGGCCAGAAACTTTAAAAGTGTCCGCAGAATCAGTTTCTTCGACCTTCATAGCTACATTCGTTTCAATTTCTTTAAACAATCTATCTCTAATATTTCGTGAAGTAACGAATTTTCCTTCTTTTCCTGCAAAAGGACTATTGTTAACCATAAAAAGCATTGATACTGTTGGCTCATCAATTTTTATAAAAGGCAATGGTTCCACACATTCTGGAGAACACACCGTCTCACCAATATTTAAATTGTCAATTCCAGAAACAGAAATAATATCACCTAAACAAGCCCCATTCGTTTCTACACGTTTTAGGCCTTCAAATTGATAAAGCTTTGTTATTTTTACATTTTTACGAGAACCGTCTCTGCAGCACAAAACTACAGTTTGTCCCGTTTTAACAGAACCCCTTTCAACTCGACCAATTCCAATTCTACCTAAGTAAGAATCATAATCTATATTCGAAAATAAAATCTGAAGAGGAGCGCTGATTTCTCCCTTAGGAGCTGGAATTTCAGCTACTATTTTTTCAAACAAAGGCTCCATATTATTTCCCATTTTATTAGGATCCAGTGTAGCATATCCATCCTTAGCCGAAGTATAAACCACAGAAAAATCCAGCTGATCATCATCTGCATCCAATTCAATAAATAAATCTAAGACCTCATCCACAACTTCTTTAGGCCGGGCACCTGGCCTATCGATTTTATTGACTACAACTATTGGCTTTTTCCCAAGATTCAATGCCTTTTTTAATACGAATCTTGTCTGAGGCATACACCCTTCAAACGCATCAACTAAAAGCAAAATTCCGTCTACCATAGTAAGGATACGTTCCACCTCGCCACCAAAATCTGCATGGCCAGGAGTATCTACAATATTTATTTTTATGTCTTTATACATAACAGCAGTATTTTTTGACAGTATAGTTATTCCTCTCTCTCGTTCCAAGTCGTTAGAATCCATAACTCTATCTGTAACAACTTCATTTTTTCTAAAAACTCCACTTTGCCTCAATAATTTATCTACAAGCGTAGTTTTTCCATGATCAACATGTGCTACAATTGCAATGTTTCTTAAATCATTTCTTACATCCATGATAAAACAAATACCTCTTTTTAATCTTTATTTTTTAACTTTTTTATATTTTCAGAAAAAGTTTTTGGGATCAAGCCAAGTTTTTTCTTATTATTCAAGATGTATTCTACAAAGAAATCCTTGTTTTTCTGAGGTTTTTTCTCATCAAAAAATAATAAAGTCTCTATGCATAAAGATATACATACACTAAAAAGTTCAAAATTCTCTTGTAATATATCTAACTCATAATAATTTTTAAAATTATATTTATGTGTCATTATTATAGACTTTTCTTCATCTTGTACTGAAAATTCTTTTTTTAATATATCTCCAATAATCACAGCAGGATAGCCTTTTATAAAAGCAGAAATATTATTCTCACAAACTTTCAAAATTAACTTTATTTTTTTTTCTTCCGCCGTGATATTATATGTTTTATTAAAAGAAAAGCCGTGCTGTCTTATTTTTGAAACTCGCTTACCGTCAGAATTAAACAAATCTAATTTCATTCCCAAAACACTATGCTCTATAAAAATAGAATATTTTTTCTCTCCCAAAGCATTACAAACAATAAATCCAGGCTTTTGTTGCACATATGCATTTTTAATATATAATTTCATAAAATTAAGATCCTCATACTAATTTTTTTCAAAATAAATTTAGACTGCGTACAATTATATTGTGTTATATTATTCTTATAAAATCACAGAAAATTTACATCAAATTTAATTAAATTAATCATTTCGAATTCAGATATCTTAAATACGCATTGATAAAATCATCAATTTCGCCATCCATTACAGCATTAACATTTCCGATCTCAAAATTAGTTCTGTGGTCTTTAACCAAAGTATATGGCATAAAAATATATGACCGAATTTGGGAGCCCCAGGCAATATCTTTTTGATCACCCTTAATATCTTCTATTTTTTCCAAGTGTTCACGTTCTTTAATTTCTATTAATTTTGACTTTAACATTTTAAGAGCAACTTCTCTATTTTGATGCTGACTTCTTTCGTTTTGACAGGAAACAATTATTCCTGTAGGAATATGTGTTAACCTAACAGCAGAAGAAGTTTTATTTACATGTTGTCCACCAGCTCCACTAGCTCTAAAAACATCCATTTTTATATCATCCGGAGATATCTCAACATCAAAGTCATCATCAATTTCTGGCATAACTTCAATAGAAGCAAATGAAGTGTGACGCCTACCAGAAGAGTCAAATGGAGAAATTCTAACCAAACGATGCACACCTGCTTCTGATTTTAAATATCCGTAGGCATTTTTACCTTCCATCAAAATAGATACACTTTTAAACCCAGCTTCTTCACCATCCAGGTAGTCCAACGTTTTAACCTTAAATTTGTGACTTTCTCCCCACCTGCAATACATTCTATAAAGCATTTCAACCCAATCCTGAGCTTCTGTTCCTCCTGCACCTGCGTGAAATGTGAGTATAGCATTTCTTGAGTCGTATTCGCCATTTAATAAAGTTTCAAGACGTTGTTCTTCAATGTTAGTTTTAATCAAATTCAAGTTATTTTGAATTTCTTCTAATAAATTCTCATCTTTTTCTTCTTTAGCCAAGTCAATTAACACATTGGTATCGTTATAAAGAGAAAGGAGCTTATAATATTTTTGCTGTTTATTTTTCAACTCACTAATTTTTTGTAAAATTTTATTCGAGTTTTTAATATCGTCCCAAAAATCAGGTTGGGCAGATTTTTTCTCAAGAATTTTTAATTTTTCGTCCACATTATTAATTCCAATAGCTTCGGATAAATCTTTTATTTGTGATTTTAAATTTTCAAATTCAAGCTTCAGTTCTTCTAATTGTAACAATATAGCGTGCCTCCACGATTTTTATATAGAGTAATTATATCCGAATTAAGTAAAAATGTAAAGAACTAAAGACTTAAGCAATTTTATCTCTTAAATAAAAATTTGAGTTGAAATTCATGAAAAAATTATGTAAAATTTAATTTGAACAATAAAACAAGGAGTAAAAAATGAAAAATTATAAAAAATTTGGAATATGTCCAGTGTGCAAGTCTGAATGTAAAATAGATGAGGATATCGTAGTTTGCCCAAGATGCGGTGCACCATATCACCGAGAATGCTATAACTCAATCGGACAATGCATGTTTGAAGACAAACACTCCGAAGAATTTTCATATGCAAAATATTTTGAGCAAAATAACGCAATAAGTAATAATAAAAATAATAATATAAATAATGTTGAAAATAAAGACAGAACGGATTTAAAAAAGTGTCCAAATTGTTTTAATAAAAATCCTGCTGATGCACTTTTTTGCAACAGCTGTGGAACGCCTCTTTCGGAAACATATGCTAAATCAACTTTTAAGCAGATTCCTTTTTCTCCGTTTTTTGATAAGTTTTTTGACATAAACAAAGATGAAATTATAAACGATATAAAAGTCTCTGAATTTATACAATATGTAAAAGGAAATTTTTTGTACTATATTCCGATATTTAAAAATATCGACAAAAACAATAGAAGCAGATTTAATTTTAGTGCATTTTTATTTTCTGGCGTGTGGTTTCTATATAGAAAAATGTATAAAATTGGAATCACTTTAACCTCTTTATTAATTTTATTTTCTATATTATCAACATTTATTGAATTTTCTTATTCCAATGAAATTTTAATTTCATTATTAAACAAGGTTGGTATTTCAAATTCCTCTGAAATTACTCTTGATAAATATGACCTATTTTTGACCAATTTTTATTCTTTGCCAATTATTCAAAAGATTCTTGTCTTTTTGCCTTCGATATTTAAATTGTTAACATTCATAATAATGTTAATTTCTGGATTTATTGCAAACAAGGTTTATTATAAAAACTGTTGTTCAAAAATTAAAAAAATTAAAGTTCTTTGCAAAGACGACATTAAATTATATGAAGAAAAAATTAATAAATTCGGTGGAGTAAATTTTAGTATTATACCATTTGTCTCAATTTGTTATATCATAATAGAGTACTTGCCAAGATTTTTAATATAAAAAATTTTAAACCGTTAGGATTGATTTTTTGAATATACTCGTAACAGGTGGAACTGGCTATATTGGAAGCCATACGTGTGTTGAACTTCTTGATGCTGGTTTTAATGTAATAATTTTAGATAATTTCAGCAACAGTAATTCTGAAGTTGTCGATCGTATTAAAAAAATAACAGACAAAAGAGTAAAATTATATATTGGAGATATTCGTAGCTATAATATTTTAGAGAAAATATTTTCTGAAAATCAAATTGAATGCGTTATTCATTTTGCGGGCTCAAAATCTGTAAGTGAATCTTGCATAAATCCTATACTTTATTTTGACAACAATGTCAGTGGCACAATAAATCTTTGTAAAGCTATGGAGAAATTTTCTGTTAAAAATCTTATATTTAGCTCATCTGCAACCGTTTATGGTGATGAATCTTCCCCACCCTATAATGAATCTATGCCAACAGGAAAGGTTTGTAATCCATATGGAAGAACTAAATATTTTATAGAAGAAATTTTAAAAGATATTTATAATGCTGATAGTTCTTATAATATTACTATTTTAAGATATTTTAATCCTACAGGCGCACACCAAAGTGCTCTTTTGGGAGAAAGTCCAGTTGGAATTCCTAATAACATTATGCCATACATCTCTCAAGTGGCAGCAAAGAAATTGCCTATGTTAACTATTTTTGGCAATGATTATGATACACCAGATGGCACATGTATTAGGGATTACATTCATGTGGTAGACTTGGCTTGCGGGCATTTAAAAGCTCTAGAAAAAATAAAAAACTCTTCAGGAGGTTTTAATATCTATAATCTAGGAACTGGCAAAGGTTACAGTGTGTTGGAATTGGTGCATACTTTTGAAAAAGTCTCCTGTCAAAAGATTAAATTTAACTTTGGACAAAGACGTAAAGGTGATCTCCCAATAGTATATGCATCCATAAAAAAAGCCGAAACAGAACTTGGATTCAAACCTAATTTTAATCTCGAAAAAATGTGTCTAGATTCTTGGAATTGGCAAAAAATAATAAAATAATTGATTCATTCTTTAAAATTAAAACCCTCATGATGCTTTATTTAGCATCAATGAGGGTTGATTTTATTATTTCAAAATATTTTAAATTTACTTTAAAATCCAAGTGCCGACATTATCTGAGAATTAAACAGCATCGCTATGTAAGTTATAATAGTAGAAACCGCAAGAACAACAACCAAACTTTGCTCTAAATAAGCAAGTACAATTGCAATTATAAATCCTAAAATACCTGGGAGCACTCCGTATGGTGCCTGAAAAACTTCAGGGATTAACATAGAAGTTAAAACAGCATAAGGTAAATAAGCTAATAAAGATTTAAAAAATGTATTTTGAATAGGTTTTTTACAAAAAATCAAAGGTAACATTCTTGTAAAATAAGTTGTTATAAATAAAATAATAATTCCAATCCAAACGTATGTGTTATTCACTAGCAATTTCCTCCTTTGCGTCTTTAACCGGCCAAATGCATGCTGCAATTGCTGCACTAAAGATTGAGCCTGCTACCAAAACCCAAGAAGAAGCTGATTTGCCCATTAAATTAATCAATATTTCGTTTACTGATTTAATTCCTTGCATAATAAAGCTAAGCAGACCTGATAATACTGCAACAAAAAGTATAGGTTTAGATTTTTTTAAAGCAGGAACAACTGCAGCAATTAACATAGCATATAGTGCCATACTCATAGCAATACAAATATCTTTAGGAACAAGCGTAGTAGCTAGATTTCCTACAATAGCACCTACTCCCCAAGCAAAGTACGGAAACGACATAACACCGAGAAAATAATCTGCAGGAATTTTTCCTTCACGACGGATAGTAAGTGCAAAAATCTCATCCGTATTTCCCATTGCAATTACAAGTCTTTTCCATAAGCTTACATTTTCATCCAATCTTTGAGATAATGACAACGAAAGCACAATATTTCTAAGATTAATGACTAAAAGTGCAATAAAAATGCTAAAATAAGTAGAATTTCCAAACATTAATGCCATAGCATTCATCTGACCAACACCAGTGAAACTAAGCAACGACATTACAACAGAGCTAAAAAATTCGAATCCTCCAGTTGCCGCATTAACACCAAGAGTAAATGCAAGTGGTAGATAACCCAGGCCAATAGGAAATCCTTCCTTTACTCCCTGTTTAAATAATGATTTAGTTTCTTTCATTCTAAAAGTAATACCTCCTTAAAAATAAATAAATATTAGATATTATATCATAGCCACGCAAAAAAAGGAACAAAAATGCATATTTTTTCACATTCTTGTTCTTTTAATTTTCTTCAAGTGGAGCAACATATAATATTTTACATGCTATTCTGATGCTTGATTTTTTAGCTCAAAAGATTCACAGTCAGTGCATTGACAAAGTGTTGGATTTTCTTCATGAGTTCCTACTTTTATTTCATCCAACGCGCAGTAGTTAACTGCCCCACAGTGATGTTTACACTGTACAACAGAACATTTTATACTTGGATTTGCATTTTTAGTATTCATAATTATCTCCTCCAAAGAAATATAAAATAGACAAATCATCCATTTTTGATCTGTCTATAATATTTTAAACCAATAATAAAAATTATATTCATATTTGCATTATTTTGTTTGTAATATTCTTTACAGTATTTGAAGGGATTGCAAAACCTAAACCTTCTAAATCTTCTCCAGTAGACTTAGCGACAATTAGCCCAACAAACTTGCCGTCTTCACCAAACATACCTCCACCAGAATTGCCATGATTTATCTCTGCATTTGTCTGAATTAACGTCATATTTTCTCCTTCTACATTAAGCGTTCTATCAACCGCACTTATTATTCCATCTGTAACTGAGCCTCCTAATGTTCCCAAAGGATTTCCAATTACTATAACATGTTCTCCTACTTTTGTTTCATCAGAATTACAAAAAGTTATCGGCTTTAAATTTGATGCGTCAATTTTTAACACAGCAATGTCTTCTTTTTCATCTTTGCCAACGAGACTTGCTGTATATTTTTCGCCACTATGTAAACTAACTTCTATACTTGTAGCTTCTTTAATTACATGTGCATTAGTGCAGATATATCCATCATTTGTTAAAACAACTCCACTTCCTGCTCCTTTAGCAACTTCTTTTAATTTTGTATTTTCATCAGTAGAACTAATTATAGTTTCAATTTCTACCACAGAATTTTCTACTAATGCAACAACTTCCGATGTAGACAGGCCATTGCTGCTGTCTGTATTTTCAAAATTTATACTGTTATCTTCTATTATTTTTTCATCTCTGCTAAAAAATATCTTATATCCTAATGTACCTCCTGCAAAACCTATAATGAAAGAACAAGAAAGAAATAATATAAAAAATAATAATGCATTAGGTTTATTTTTTATAAACTTTCTTAAATTAGTCATAAAAACACCTCTTTTTAAAATACAAAATTACAATTCAAAATATGATTATTTTAAAATTGAATATTAAAAATGACATAAAATTTCAAATAATTATATCAAAAAATGTGATATTTGTCAATATTTTGATAAAAATAAAAAAGATTCCACTACTAATCTTAGAAGGAATCTTTATATTTAAATTTATTCAACCGTTACAGATTTCGCGAGATTTCTCGGCTTATCAATGTCGCAATTTTTAAAATAAGCAATATAATAAGAGAATAACTGTAGCGGAACAACTGATAGTGAGGGTAGCATTATATCAGAAATCTCAGGAACATATATATTAAAATCAGATATAGACTCTATATCTTTATGTTTTTGGCTAGTTAAAGTCAAAACGGTGGCGCCTCTTGCTTTAACTTCTTTTATATTACTTATCATTTTTTCATACAACAAATCATTAGTAGCCAACGCAACAACTAAAGTTCCGTCCTCAATTAACGAGATTGTTCCATGTTTTAATTCTCCTGCAGGATAAGCTTCAGAATGAATATATGAAATTTCTTTTAATTTTAACGAACCTTCAAGAGAAACAGCATAATCAGTGTTTCTACCAATAAAGAATACATTTTTACAATTATAAAATTTCTCTGCAAGAGTTTTTATTAAATCTTGATTTTTTAAAATTTTTTCAATTTCTAAAGGAATCTTCATTAAATCTTTAATATAAGAATCATATTGTTGGTAACTGATTTTAGAAAGTTTATCTGCCATATATATGGACAGCATATAAATTACACTCAATTGAGTACTATAAGCCTTTGTTGTAGCTACAGCAATTTCTGGCCCTGCCCAAGTATAGATCACACTGTCTGACTCATTTGCAATAGAGCTCCCTACAACATTAACAATAGATATAACCTGAGCTCCAAGCTTTTTAGCCTCCCTAATTGCCGCTAGAGTATCCGCAGTTTCACCAGACTGACTTATAGCAATTACCATAGTATTTTTGTCAACAATTGGGTTCATATATCTAAATTCTGATGCAACATCTATTTCTACTGTTTTTCTTAACATTTTTTCAAAAATATATTTTGCAGCATATCCCGCATGATAAGCTGAACCACAAGCTAATATACAGATTTTATTTATATTTTCTAGCTTTTCTTTAGAAAATGATAGCCCATCAAAGAAAATCTTTCCATCTTTTATTCTAGGCTTTATAGTATCCATAATAGCTTTTGGTTGCTCCATAATTTCTTTTAGCATAAAATGCTCATAACCAGATTTTTCAGCCACGGATACATCCCAATCGATATGAAAAATATCTTTTGAAATCAGATTTTTATTTTTATCATAAAATTTTATATTATCTTTATTGACTATAGCAATTTCCTCATCTTTTAATCTTATAATATCTTTTGTGCGAGAAACTATGGCTGTTGCATCAGAAGCTATAAAATTTTCATTTTTACCAACACCGATAATAAGCGGACTTGATTTTCTAACTGCAATTAAATTTTCAGGTTCATTTTTACAAATGATTCCTAAAGCATAAGAACCTTCTATAGTATTTACTACTTTAATTACAGTGCTTAAAACATTTCCATCGTAATATAGATCTAATAACTGTGCAACAACTTCACTGTCGGTTTCCGATTCAAAATTTATTCCTTTTTTCATTAAATTTTCTTTTAATAAAAGGTAATTTTCAATAATTCCATTATGAACCACAGCAAAATTTTTTGATGCGCTTGCGATTGGATGCGCATTCTTTTCAGAAGGTTTTCCATGCGTAGCCCATCTAGTATGACCTAAACCTAAATGTCCTTCTAAAGTTTTCTTACTAAGCTTTTCAAAAAGAGATTGCAATCTTCCTTCTGATTTCTCTATTTTTATTAAATTTCCGTTATGCACAGCAATTCCGGCAGAGTCATATCCTCTATACTCTAATTTTTTTAATCCATCTAACAACAAAGGTGTAGCCTGATCATACCCGACGTAGCCTATTATGCCGCACACATTAATTCCTCCCGATTGATATTTATAAAGTTTTAATATCATATTATCACAAAATTATTTTTTGGTGATAAATTTACAAATTCGCAATTTTCATAAAAATTTACACATTTATAGATTATATCACATTGCTATAATTTTATCAACCGGCCTCGAGTGTTGAAATAAATTCTGGTATGTTGTATAATAAAAAAGTAAATTTTGTTTGAGGAGGCACTGCTTTGTCTTATTTAAATGAAAAATTAAATCGTATAATCAGCCAAAATCCTAATGAAGCGGAATTCAATCAAGCTGTATCTGAAGTCTTCCAATACTTAGATCCTGTTATTGAAAAAAATCCAGAATATAAAAAATATAATATAATTGACCGAATTTGTGAACCGGACCGTCAACTTAAATTTCGTATTAGTTGGGTTGATGACTCAGGTAATGTGCAAGTTAATCGTGGATACAGGGTTCAATTCAATAATGCTATTGGTCCATATAAAGGTGGACTACGCTTCCATCCGACTGTTAACACTAGTATAATGAAATTTTTAGGGTTTGAGCAGGTTTTTAAAAATGCTCTTACTGGTTTGCCAATTGGTGGTGGCAAAGGTGGCTCTGACTTTGATCCAAAAGGAAAAAGTGATCGTGAAATTATGTCTTTTTGCCAAAGCTTTATGACTGAATTATTTCGTCATATTGGACCAGACACTGATGTTCCTGCTGGTGATATTGGAGTTGGTGCTAGAGAAATCGGATTTTTATTTGGTCAATATAAAAGGCTTAAAAATGCGTATCAAGGTGTTTTGACAGGCAAAAGTATAAATTATGGCGGTTGTTTAGCAAGAAAAGAAGCCACAGGATACGGACTTTTATATTTTGTTGATGAAATGTTAAAACAAAATAATATTTCTTTAAAAGATAAAACAATTTGTATTTCTGGGGCAGGTAATGTTGCAATATATGCAGCAGAAAAGGCTATAACTTTGGGAGCGAAGGTTCTTACGATGTCTGATTCATCCGGATATATTTTTGATCCGACGGGTATTGATATTGATTTGGTAAAAGAAATTAAAGAAATTCAAAGAAAACGTATTCACGAATATACAAATGTGAGAACAAATGCTAAATATTTTTCTGGCAAGTTCGAATGGGATATTTCTTGCGATATTGCTTTACCTTGTGCTACTCAGAATGAGATTGGCGAAAAATCAGCTCTGAACCTCGTAAAAAATGGCGTAACTGCTGTTGCTGAGGGTGCTAACATGCCTTGTACTCCTGAGGCAATTAAGATTTTTCTTGATAACAGCATTTTATTTGGTCCGGCTAAGGCTGCCAATGCTGGTGGAGTGTCTGTTTCTGCTATAGAGATGTCACAAAATAGTGTTCGTCAGGTTTATTCTTTTGAAGAAGTTGATAGCAAGCTTAAAAATATTATGTCTAATATTTTTGAAAAAATCTCTACAATTTCAAGTGAATATGGTTTTAATAAGAATTATTTGGCTGGAGCTAATATTGCAGGTTTTATTAAGGTTGCTGATGCTATGATCGCTCAAGGTGTTGTTTGATTAATGTTCAAGTGAAAAATTGGATGGGTATTTATGCATAGATACAAAAACTTGATTTTAGGACTAACTTTAACATTTTTTATTGTGGCTGGAGTATCTGCTTTTTGTTTTTTTATAAAGCAGAATGATAATACTGCAAAAAACTCTACCACCGCCCCTATTTGCACTGATAATTGTAACCCTGAAAAACTGTCTAGTTCGCAAAAAAGTGATAATACTGATTCTGATGCAATTACTGCCTCAAAAAATGAAATTGACGATGAAAATGTTGTCCAAAAAATTCCAAGCAAGAAAAAAAGCGAAAATTACGTTAATTTTTCTGAATGGAATAGTTCTTGCGATCCTATATTGGTGGTAGTAAATAAGAATAATCCTATTTCTGCAAACTATAATGCTAAAATTATCGATTATAAAGATATTAAAATAAATTCAATTATAAAAAACGACCTGGATAATATGATAAATGATGCGGCTAAATTAGGCTTGAAAATTTATCCATCTTCAGGATATCGCAGCGTCGAACGGCAGACTGCACTATTTAATAATCAAATTTCAAAATGTAAGAAACAAGGTTATAAATCTAAAGCAGCTGAATCTGTTGCAGCTACTGTTGTTGCAAAGCCACGAACTAGTGAGCATCATACTGGGTTGGCTATTGATTTTAATGGTGTTCGGGATGATTTTTATAAAACTAAAGAGTACGATTGGATTATAAAAAATGCATCTAAATATGGTTTTATATTGCGATACCCTAAAGATAAAATTGACATTACAGGTGTTATTTATGAGCCATGGCATTTTAGGTATGTTGGTAAGGATTTTGCAAAAGAAATCGCTCGCACAGATTTATGCTATGAGGAATATATTGAGTTAATTATGAAAAAGTAGGGCTTTTTTCTCCCTGCTTTTGTTTTAATTAAGGATGGTTAAAATGACAATTATTAATGATTTTTTAGAATTAAGAAAAAAAATAATCGAAAAAGATTTTAAACGTATGAATGAAAAACAAAAAGAAGCCATTTTTACTGTGGATGGACCTCTTTTAATTTTAGCAGGAGCTGGGAGCGGAAAAACTACGGTGTTGGTTAACAGAATTGCTAACATTATAAAATATGGCAGTGCTTATAATGATACATTTATTCCTGATTTTGTTAATGATAATTATATCAATAGATTAAAGGCATATTTTGAAAATGACAACATTAATTTACCTATTGGTCTTAGTGTAAATACCGCTAAGCCATGGCAAATTTTAGCTATTACTTTTACTAATAAAGCTGCAAATGAGTTAAAAGAACGTCTTGTAAATATGCTTGGTGAAGCTGGAAATGATGTTTGGGCTTCGACTTTTCATTCTACTTGCGCAAAGATTCTTCGTCAGTACGCTGATAGACTTGGTTATTCTCGCCATTTTACTGTATATGATAGTGAAGATGTGAAGAGATTAATTAAAAATTGTCAGCAAGAACTTAATATTGATGATAAAATATTGTCACATAAATCTATTATTTCTGCAATATCTCACGCAAAAGATAAAATGATAAATTGCAAAGAATATAACCGCCAAGCCGGGAATGATTTTAGGTTGACTCAAATATCAAAAATTTATACTTTATATCAGAAATATTTAACTGAAGCAGACGCAATGGATTTTGATGATCTCTTACTTAACACAGTTACTTTATTAAAAAAATGTCCGGATGTTTTAGATTATTATCAGGATAAGTTCCATTATGTTATGGTTGACGAATATCAGGATACTAATAAAGTACAGTATGAATTTATTAAATTAATTTGTAAAAAAAGAAAAAATTTGTGCGTTGTTGGAGACGATGATCAGAGCATTTATAAATTTAGAGGTGCTACAATCGAAAATATCCTAAATTTTGAAAAAACATATAAAAATGCCAAAATAATTAAACTTGAACAAAATTATCGCTCAACGCAAAACATTTTAGACGCTGCAAATGCAGTTATAGAAAATAATATCGAAAGAAAAGGCAAAAAGCTCTGGACTCAAAATGTAGCTGGAGAGAAAATCTATTTACATACAGCTTTTAACGAAATCGACGAAGCCAATTATATTGCAGAAACAATTTTGAATAGAGTTGCTACTGGAGCTAATTACTCTGACTTTGCTATTTTATATAGAATGAATGCTCAATCTAATAACATCGAACGGGTCTTTATAAAGTCTGGTATATCATATAGGATTATTGGTGGACATCGTTTTTATGAACGTAAGGAAATTCGTGATATGATTGCATATTTAAGCGTTATCAATAATCCGAATGACGATATAAGACTACGCAGAATTATCAATAAACCTAAAAGAGCTATTGGAGACAAAACTATCTCTAAAATTATGGAAATTTCCGCTCAAACTGGTAAAGGAATGCTAGAAATTATTCGGCATGCTGATGAATATACTGATCTTTTAAGAGCTTCTTTAAAATTGAAAAAATTTGCTGAATTGATCGATAACTTTATTGAATTTTATAATAACTCAGAAACTTCTTTATGCGATTTATATCATAAAATTCTAGAAGACACCGATTATATAGACAATATTAAATTTGAAAAAGATGACGTTGAAGCTAGAATCGAAAATATAAATGAATTATCTTCAAATATAATAAAATATGAAGAAGAAAATGGTAAAGAGACCTCACTAGAAGGCTTTTTAGAAGAGGTTTCATTATTAACAGATATTGATAATTATGATAATAATGCCAATGCTGTAACTTTAATGACTATGCACTCTGCTAAGGGCTTAGAGTTTCCTGTGGTATTTTTGCCCGGATTTGAGGAAGGGATATTTCCGGGAGCTCAGTCTATCTATAACCCTGAGGAACTAGAAGAGGAACGTAGGCTAGCTTATGTTGCAATAACACGTGCTGAAGAAGTGCTTTATATTATAAATACAGAATCACGTATGTTATTTGGAAGCACTTCTAGAAATAAGCCTTCAAGATTTACGTCCGAAATTCCAGAAGAATTAATCGAAAAAACTGAACATAAACGTGTAATACAAAAAACTTTTAATGATATTAAACTAAATTATAAATTGCCAGTAAAAAATACTTTAGCTAGTTCAACTCATTCTTTTAATCATATAAAAAAACCTACATATGAATCTTCATCTTTTTCAGCTGGAGACGTAGTTTTGCATAAGGTTTTCGCTCAAGGAACAATTCTGTCTGCTAAACCTATGGGAAACGACACTCTCCTAGAAATTAGATTTGATAAAGTTGGAATCAAAAAGCTCATGGCGAATTATGCTAAATTAGAAAAAATTTAAGGGATATTATATAAATAACTTGACTTTTTTATCATCTTGAAAGCGCCTCAAACGCTTCTCTTATTTTTTTTACTCCGATTAGCTGTATTTTATTTTCGAATGTCTTCAAATTAAGTGACTTAAGATTATAATAAGGTAAAACACAACGTTCAAAACCTAGCCTTTGTGCTTCTATTATGCGTTCCTCTGCATAAGAAACAGCTCTAACTTCGCCGGCTAATCCAATTTCTCCAAAGGCTATTGCATTATCAAAAATAGGTATGTTTTTTAAACTAGATATTAACGCTAATGCTACTGATAAATCTGATGCTGGTTCATCTAACTTTATGCCTCCTATTACATTTATATAGGCATCTAAGTTAGAAAAAAAGTAACCAGCTCTTTTTTCTAATACTGCTAAAATTAATGACATTCGATTGTAGTCAAAACCTGTTGACATTCTTCTTGGATGTCCAAAATTAGAAGCTGCTGCTAACCCCTGAACTTCTGCAAAAATTGGTCTACTCCCCTCCATTACACAAGCCACGCAAGTTCCTGGCACACCTGTTGGCCTGCCAGATAGAAACATTATAGAAGGATTTTCTATTTCTTTAAGTCCGTTTCTGCCCATACTAAATACGCCAATTTCATTTGTAGAGCCGTATCTATTTTTTATACCTCTTAAAATTCTATATGACATTTGTTTGTCACCTTCAAAATACAAAACAGCATCAACAATGTGTTCTAGAACTTTTGGACCAGCTATAGCTCCATCTTTATTGACATGACCTACAATTATAATAGAAATTTCAAGTTCTTTTGCCAAACGCATTAAAAGATTTGTACATTCTTTAACTTGCGTTATACTTCCTGGAGATGACGATAATTCTTGATGATTCATTGTTTGAATTGAATCTATTATAACAATATCCGGCTTATTTTGTCTTATTTCTTCTGAAATGGATTCTATATCTGTTTCTATCATTATGTATAGATTTTTGCTATTTACATTTAGTCTAGAGGCTCTGAGCTTAAGTTGGCGTTTCGATTCTTCGCCTGATACATAAAAAATTTTCAATTTTTCTCCTAAACAGTTACAAACCTGCAAAAGCATGGTAGATTTGCCTATGCCAGGGTCTCCGCCCAAAAGAAGCAAAGAACCCTTTACAATTCCTCCACCTAAAACTCTATCAAATTCATTTAAACCTGTTTTATATCTATTTTCATCTTTATTGCTTATTTGATTTAACAAAACTGGTTTTTCATAAATTTTATTATTTATACGTTCTGAAAGGCTTTTTTTTGACTGAGTTTTTACTTCTTCATTAAAAGTATTCCATTCTCCGCAAGCAGGACATTGTCCATTCCATTTTGGAGATTCATAACCGCATTCAGAACAGATCCAAACCGTTTTCATTTTTGCTGACATAAAATTTTACCTCCAACTTTTTACACATTTTACTTAATTTAAGCTTTACGCCAATAATCTAAAAAACCGCAAAAAATAGTAAACGCAATCTTTTTTTGATAATCAATATCTAATAAATTTTTAACATCTTCGCTGTTTGATAAAAATCCACATTCTACTATAATCGCTGGAACATTAGAGCGATTCAAAAGAAAAACATTTTTTGGTGAAGGTTTTATTTCTCTTTTATTATCTTTTTGTAAAAGTCCAGCAAAAGAAGCTTGCATACTTTGAGCTAGCTCTCTACTTAATGGATTGTTTTTAGAATAAAAAATCTGAGCACCTTTGTATTTGTTATCTTCAAATTTATTTTGATGTATACTTATAAGCAAATTATTAGGATCTCCATTTACTATGTCTAATCTATTTTTTAAATCCGAAATTTTTTTAGAACGTATAGTATCTGAGTCCCTGTTATGTATTGATTCGTCTAAATTTCTCGTCATTTTTGTATTAAAACCAGAAATTTCAAACAGATCCTTTAATTTTAAAGCTATTTGTAAATTTATATCCTTTTCAAGAATATTATTAATTCCCACAGCTCCACTATCTATTCCGCCGTGCCCCGCATCTATTATAATTGTTGGAAAATAAACTCCAGATCTAGATATTGTTTGTTTAGACGCAGTCAAAAAGTAACTATTTAAAATTAGCACAGAGAAAATAATATATCCAAATAACACCAAAGTATAAAACGTCAGATCATTTTTTATTTTTTTCAAAATACCACCTCACATTAACTTTTATGCAGGTGAATATTTTTTTAGAAAAATTATATTATAAATTCTCGCTCATATTTAAAAGTTTTCGCATTTTATGATTAACACTGGATCTAGTAATCGGCTTAGATAAATTCTCTCCTAGTTCTCTTAAAGACATTTCTGGATTTTTAATCCGTAAATTGGCAAGTTCTCTTAAATCATTGTCAAGATAATTAAACTTACCTAACCTTTTTATTTTTTTTATAGCTTCTATCTGAGTCGCAGAAGCCACTGCAACCTTGCTTATGTTTGCAGTTTCAAAGTTAGTTGTTCTGTTAACATAATTACGTACTTCCTTTACCATTTTTATTTGCATTAGGTCCATAGCACTCAAACTAGCGCCGATATAGGTTAAAAAATCTATAATATTAGAACTATTTTTAATATAGATTATAAAATTACCTTTTCTAACTGTGTGTTTAACTTTAAAATTTAAATTTTCTATAGAATTTATTAAATCAAACAAGCTTTTGCATAAATTCATGTAAGATACAGAAAACTCTAGATGATAGTCATTTTTAGGATTTGTTAAATTTCCACAAGATATAAAAGCACCTCTTAAAAATAACTTTGTATCTTCTTTTGTCTTTAACAAGTCAGTATTTATTTTTAAGTTTATTTTATCTTCAGTATATCCAAAACTATTGAGAATATTTTTCCTATCTTTTGCATAGGGAATTTTTAACATTACATTTTCTTTGATTTTTTTGCTATATTTAAGTCCGGATGGAATTATATCTACAATACAATTAAACTTTTGCATAATTAACTCTGAGAGCAAATCACTAATTTCTCTGTTTTCCGTATAAAAAGAAATATCAGATATTTTAAAGCTTCGCGAAAATAATAATAATCCATACAATAAATTTATAGAATTAGTATTAAATACTCGGCTTTTTTCACATAATTCATGTTTTATCTTTGTAGAAAACGTCATGTAAATCTCCTATGTTTCATTTTCTATAATAACTAAAAATCATTTATATTTTATTTATATCGCGATGATTAATAACAACCTTATAATGTTTGTCCAATATATGATTATACAAAAACTGCGCAAGTGTTACCGATCGGTGTTTTCCTCCGGTGCAACCAATTGCAATCACCAGCTGACTTTTGCCTTCATTATAATATAACGGTAACATATAATCAACAAGCGAAACAGTTCTATCAATAAAACCTCTAGCTTCATTACTGTTTATAACATATTCTTTAACCGAATCATCCAGCCCTGTTAAATTACGCATTTCTTCTATATAATAAGGGTTAGGCAAGCATCTAACATCAAAAACCAGGTCAGCCTCGGTAGGAATACCATATTTAAATCCAAAAGACATACAAGTTACAGTCAACGCATTAGAAGAATTATTTAAAAATATAGAAGCCAGACGTTTTTTTAGCTGTGCTGGAGATAAAAATGATGTATCAATTAAATAATCTGCTGAATTTTTTATCGAGTCTAATAGTTGTCTCTCAAATTTTATTGCCTTTTGAACAGAACCGTTATAATTTTCAGATAACGGATGCTTCCTTCTTGTTTCGTTATATCTACCAATTAGAGTATCATCTTTGGCATCAAGAAATAATATTTTATAATTTTTCCTATTTGTTTTCAATTTTTCTATAGATTCAAAAGAGCCTCTGCCTAAGTTTTCTCCACGAATATCTACAACAACAGCAACTTTTTGCATACTTTTGTCCGAAGACTTTTGACAAAGATCATAAAATGTAGAAATCAATTTGGTAGGAATATTATCTACACAATAATATCCAATATCTTCAAGAGTGTGCAATGCCTGAGTTTTTCCAGCTCCAGATAATCCCGTTACAATAAGAAAATCCACTATAAAACAATCCTTTCAATTCAATAAGAAATATCTCCAATGGTTTCAACTTCACATTCAAGAGCAATATCTGTTTTTTCAAGCACAACAGCCTTAATATGATCAATCAATTCAACAACATCCGAACAAGTTGCATTTCCTGCATTAATTATAAATCCGCAATGTTTTGGACTTACCATAGCACCACCGATTTGTTTTCCTTTTAGTCCGCAACTTTGGATTAAAGTGCCTGCAAAATTTCCAACCGGACGTTTAAATATACTTCCAGCACTAGGGTATTCAAGAGGTTGTTTTTCTTTTCTTCTTTTTATAAAATCATTCATTTTTTGTTTTATATGTATTTTATCACCTTTTTTTAGTTTAAACTTTGCAGATAAAATAATCTCATCAACTTTTTTATAAATGCTATTTCTATACGAAAGTTCCATATTATCAGCGCTTCTATTAATTATCTCACCAGAATAATCAATACTTTTGGCAGAACAAATAACACTTTTGATTTCGCTTCCATAAGCTCCAGCATTCATAAATATAGCTCCACCTACAGTACCAGGAATTCCATAAGCAAATTCTAAGCCACAAAGAGAATTTTGTTGAGCAAAAGAACATAATTTTGCAAGCGGAACTCCAGCTCCACATTCAATAGTTACATCATCAATCAAATTTATGTTTCGAAAATCACTTCCAAGTTTAATTATAACTCCACGAAATCCATCATCACTTACCAATAAATTTGATCCGTTTCCAATCAAAAAAAAATTAGTTTTCAAATCATTTAAAATCTTTATAAGTTTTTTTAAAATATTTATCGAATCCACAGTTACAAAAAAATCCGTTTTTCCACCTATTTTAAAAGAAGTATGGTTACACATTGGCTCATCATATAAAACATTTAAGCTTAAACTTGATATTTTCTTCAATATTTCTTCATGGTTACACATAGATCCTCCACAAAAAAGATTATAATAAATTTTTATTCCTTTTTATAAAAATTAAATACTAAATGTTTAAAGTAATTTGATTGCCAGAAACCTCATCACTACCAGAATAATCCATTCCTAAGCCATCTAGCAGTTCTTTTGCTGCGTTATATCCCATTTTTTTCTGTCGGTTGTTCATTGCGGCTACCTCTATAATAATAGCCAAATTTCGGCCAGGTGTTACTGGAATTGTAACAATTGGGATATTTACATTCAAAATTTTGGCATATTCATTTTCCATACCCATTCTGTCATAGATTTTAGAGCTGTCCCAAAGTTCCAAATTTACAATCAAATCAATCTCTTGAGTTACTTTTATAGCACCCATACCAAAAAGTCGTCTAGCATTTATAATGCCAACTCCACGCAGCTCTATAAAATGTCGCAGATTTTTGGGTGCTGAACCCATCAATTTTTTATCGTTAATTTTTCTAATTTGAACAGAATCATCGGCTACAAGGCGATGTCCTCTCTGAATTAATTCTATTGCAGTTTCACTTTTTCCTACACCGCTGTTGCCAATAATATATACTCCTTGCCCATAGACCTCAACTAAAACGCCATGTCTTGTAATTCTAGGCGCTAATTTTACATCTAAAAATTCTACTATATTAGAAATAAAATTCGATGTATTCTCAGTTGTTCTTAATATTGGAATAAAATTTTTCTTTGCAGCTTTAATAAGCTCCGGATACGGCTCCAAATTTCTTGTAATTATAACTGCAGGAGGTTTATATGAGAATATCCCGTTCATTATTCTATAGCGCTCATCACTACTTAACCCAGATAAATAAGAATTCTCAGTTCGACCCATTATCACTAATCTTTCATTATTAAAAAAATCAAAAAAACCAGTTAATTCTAGTCCCAAGCGGTTAACATTTTTAGAAGCGATCAGGATTTTATCTGGATCTTCTGGCATAAATGCAATGTTAAGAGATAATTCATTTATAATACTTGTCAAAGAAACTAAAAAATTGGTCGACATTGACTATTCATCTGCCTCTATTTCAAATTATTATTATAAAATTATTATATCGTAGGTATTGATTATTTTCAATAAGGCTAGTTTTTAATAGACTAAAGCAGATATTTCTTGATTAGGACCCATGTATCTTATTTTCGTACCAACTTCAATATTGTATTCAGCAGAATTGATAATACTTTCAATTTGATTTAAATTTACTTTAAAAAAATCAGCATTTGTTTTCATAACATGCTTATTAAAATTAAAAATATCGCAGTTATTTTCTTTTATACAAAAATTTATTGTATTTTTTATTAAATTGTCTAATCTTTTTTCTATCAAAGATTTCACTTCTTCATTAGAGACATTATTATCTAAGTTATATAAATTCAATGAAACTGAAGTATTTATATAAAATATTGGCTTATCTTTTTCAAGCGAAAAATTTATATTTGTTTTTACTTTATTTATTTCGTAAGAAAGTCTTTTGTCATTTATTTCGATATTGTCACAAATATTTTTAGACTTTCCAAAGCACAACAAAGCTCCTTTTGTATAATCATTATCTAAAACATTTATTAATCTGCTATTTTTTAACATAGCAATTTTTTCGCAATACATTTTACCTTCATTATATTCCAAAAGCCAAACTTTTTCACCTTTAAAAGTATTGTTAATATCACTTAAAAGATATCTTAAATTAGAATTAATTACATCGTTATTTTCTTTTCCTACTTTAGTTAGAGCTAATAGATCTTCTGGAGTAACAATATTTTCAGCATTTTCATTTGCCAAAATATCTTTTGCAGAAATATTAGATATTAAAACTTCTACAGTTGGTCTCAATTTATGATTTGTTGAAAAAAAAGTTACGATATTCTCAATTCCATTTTGGGCTGTTTCTTTGCCAATAATCAAAATTATTGCATGAGAATAGAGCATCTTTTTGCCAGACTGATTCTCAATTTGTTTTGCAGCTTCAATTAAATCCGGTGCGGTTGCACTAATAGTTGTTAATGTCTTTTGCCCCTCTTTGGTGCTTGATTCCGAATTATTTTTTATGTCAAGAGCTTGTACGCTTAATTCATACATACCTTCTACATTATCTACACCTATTCCATAAACTATCAATTGCTCGTCCAGCCCAGAGACTTTGCCGCAACCAGCAAGAAAACAAACTAAAATTAGCTCGAATAAAATAAATATATTTTTTGATTTCATTATTCCTCTCTCCATTTCAATTTTATTTTATGCTTCAATAAAATTATTACAGGAAGAACAAAAGAAGTTAAAATCGTAAAAACAAAAATAAACTTAGTATCATAAAAAAAGAACGAAATTTCTTTAAATATCGGCAAAATTAAACTTATAATAAGTAAGAAAATATCTGCAAGAAAAATTATTAATTTGCTCCTTTTTTGTCCTAAAATTTTCTTCATTACTAAAAAAAATGCAAATAAAAATATTGAAATTGTTATAAATAAGCCAGAAGTAAAAATCCCAAGATATATTGCATCTAAGCGTTTAAAAACGCCGATTTCGGCCGCACTAGTTGCTTCATAAATTGGGAAACTCTGAGTCTTCAAATAATCACCTAATGCTCCTACCACTATTATAATAACAATTGCAAATAAAATATAAGTAATTAAATTTGTAGCAATTAATACTTTTTTAGCACCGGATTTTATAAACGGCATAAGTATTGCAGCTAAAGGAAGATAAAAAGATAATGAAGTTAAATAGAATATACCATTTTTAAAGTCATTTAGCCCATTAAATAGTAAAGGAGAATAATTCATAAAATCGATTTGTGGTATTAGTGTAAAAATAATAAAGACTATAGCAAGACAAACAATAAATAATATTATACTGCATGCTCTAGCTATGCCTTCTATACCTTTGCAAGCAGCATAAGAAGAAGCTAGAATTACACAAAAAGTCAGCATAAATAACGAAATATCTGGATTTATAACGTCACGAACAAAAATGTTAAACAGTGACAGCATATAGCAGCAAACAAACAAATAGTATATTCCATAAATTATTAAAAATAGAATTCCAATTTTTTTAAAATTTTTTATACAATTATCTGCAATATCTAGGCTTGGATTTTTTTTATAAATTTTATATATTGGAAAAATAAATAAAATATTTATAAAAAACGCAACTATCGCAGATAAAATATGATCTAATAGATTGCTGCTTTTAGCCATTGGCAAATTATAAGTTATTCCAATAACAATATTACATAAAAAAAGCAGCGAAAATAATTGTGGTGCAGTTATAATATCTTTTTTCTCCATTATAAACTCCTTTTTAATGTGGCATATTTTGTATGTTTTTATTTTTTTTAGAAAGAGTTTTCCAGCTCGCTCTCATAATAACATCCCTCATGCTATAAAAATTGAAAGGTGCTATTGGAGCTACAAATGGAATGCCAAAATTTGATTTTGAGCAGATATTTACAATTAATACAGAAAATAATAACATTACTCCCCAGATTCCAAGAATGCCTCCGACTAAAATAAATATAAGTCTTAAAATTGCAGTTGGCTCATAAAGATTTGGAATAACATAAGAGGATATTGCAGTCAGAGCTACAACCATTAAAGTTGGTGCACCGATTAATCCTGCATTAACTGCGGTTTCTCCTATAACTAAGCCTCCAACTATACTTACTGCATGTCCTAATGGACGAGGCAATCTAAGCCCTGCTTCTCTCATGATTTCATATATAAAATGTATAATTAAAGTTTCTAGCATTAGAGGGAATGGAGTTCCGGCTATAGAGTAAGCTATTTTACTTATTAATCTATCTGGAAAAACTTCCGGATTGAATACAGCTAATGCTACATATAATCCTGGCAGTAGTGTTGCTATAAAAAAAGAAAGATATTTTAGCCAACGAGTTAAAGTTGCAAAATATGGCCGTTCTGCATAATCGTCAATTGTTTGAAAGTATTCTATAAACAAGTAAGGAACAATTAATGCAGTTGGCGTACCATCAACTAAAATTGCGATTCTTCCCTCTGCAATTTTTCCGCAGACGGTATCAGGACGTTCCGAAAAACCCACACTGCTAAAAAATGATAAATCTCCCTTTTTTTCAATATATGGAACAAGGTATTCTGCAGCCAAAACATTTTGTAAATTTATTTTAGAAATTCTTTTCTTAAGTTCTTTCAAGATTTTATCCGAGACAATATCCTTTATATAACATAAGCATATATCAGTTGAACTTGTCTTGCCCACTGACAAAAATTCAAATTTAAGTTTAGGATTTTTAACTCTTCTTCTAATCATAGTTAAATTTATTCTTACCGCTTCTACAAAACCTTCTTTAGAGCCTTTTTGCATAACTTCTGTTTCTGGTTCAGAAATACTTCTAAAATTAAATCCTTGAACACCAATTGCTAAAGCTTTTTTACATCCGTCAAAAATTAAAAGTGCAAAACCAGACATAATAAGTTTAAACGCATCTTCAAAAGTTTCAACGTCAATTTGCTCAGTTATTGTTAAAATATTATTTTTTATATATTCTAACTTTTCGCTACTAGTTAAAATTTCTTTTGTAAAAGCATAAACTATTGGATTCATTACACTAGTAGCAAAAGTTTCTTTATTTATCATACCCTCCATTGTAATTATAGCTGCATCGGTATTTAATACTTTTATCGGTCTTATTGTAAGATCTGCACTTTCGTCAAAAGAATTTTTAAAATTTTCTAAATTTTTTTTTAATGAATTACATAACGAATGTTTATTTTCTTTTTCATGAGAAATAAAATCAGCTTCATTCTGAAGCGTATACTTAGATA
Source organism: uncultured Clostridia bacterium (assembly GCA_944384705.1). Lineage (GTDB taxonomy): Bacteria > Bacillota > Clostridia > Oscillospirales > Acutalibacteraceae > CAG-557. The sequence continues at coordinate 14,936 of CALWUI010000012.1, read as the reverse complement.
TTAAATTTTTTAAGAGTTTTAACATATAAAATCACCTCTTGTTTAATAATTTACAAATTCTTGATAATTTATACAGATTTGCATATTTTAAACAAATACAGTAAAAAATAATTTAGGTGATAAAATATGATAATTTCGTTAATAAGAACTCTTTTACTTTATATCTTAATAATCGTAGCTATACGTCTAATGGGAAAAAGACAAATTAGCGACTTGCAAACATCCGAGCTAGTTGTTACTTTTTTAATTTCAAATATAGCCTCCATCCCCATGCAAAATGCTAGTATTCCTTTATTTACTGGGCTTATTCCTATTATAGTATTGGTAGTTTGTGAAATTGTTTTATCAAATATCATGTTAAGGAGTTGCAAATTTAGAAAATTTATATGCGGAAATCCACTGATAATTATTGACCATGGAAAAATAAATCAAAAAGTGATGAAAGAGCTACGTATGAGTACAGAAGATCTTTTTGAGCAACTTCGTCAATTAGATATTTTTAAGTTAGAAGATGTAGATTTTGCAATTATAGAAACAAATGGTCAACTAAGTATAATGAAAAAACCAAACAAACAGCAAGTTGATGCTGGTATGCTTGGTTTAAAAGTTTCTCCTCAAGAGCTAGAAACTGTTGTAATTAGTGATGGTGAAATTTCTGAATCTTCACTTTCATTATGCAATTTAACAAAAAATTGGGTGCAAAATATTCTTAGAGAAAAAAATCTAACATTAAAAGATGTTTTTATTATGACAGCTGACAAAAGTAAAAATTTTAATATTATAAAAAAAGAGGATTTAAAATGAAACGTTTTATTACTTCGATAGTCTTATTTTTAGTTACGCTGGGAGCTTGTGTATCTGAAACTATTTTTCTCAATGATACGGTTGCCAAATTTACACAAGATATTGACTATATTATACAAAATGCTAGTGATAAAAACATTGAGACAGCTACACAGTTAGCTGAAGATGTAACTGTTAAATGGCAAGAACAACAAGCTTTTATTTCTACATTTATTAACCATGATAGACTTGAAGATATTAGTCAATCCATGATAAGCCTAAAAGAAAGTTTATGTCAGCAACAAATAGAAGATTTTTTTGTTGAATGCGAAGTTGCTAAATCTCAATTGAATCATTTAAAAGATACAGAATTTCCATCTATTCAGAATATATTATAGATTTTATAATTTTTAGCTTGCCGTTTTCAGTTGTAGACGCAATTTATCAGATATCATAGCTATAAACTCGCTATTTGTTGGTTTACCTCTGCTATTATGTATTGTATAGCCGAAATAAGAATTCAAGATATCTATATCTCCTCTATCCCAAGCAACCTCTATCGCATGTCTAATTGCTCTTTCTACCCTAGACGAGGTTGTAGAAAATCTTTTTGCTACTGATGGATATAACTGTTTGGTTACAGCATTTATTACTTCTGGATTTTCTACCGACATCACAATAGAATCCCTTAAATAATGATAACCTTTAATATGTGCTGGTACACCTATTTGATGAAGAATTTCTGTAACTTTAAATTCTATGCCTGTTTCTTTCTCTAATATTGGTATAGATTTTTCTGTATTTATTTTTTTCATTTCGTTCATCAAATCTAGAATTCTTTCGGCCAGGTTGCTAACGTTAAATGGTTTTAATACAAAATAAGATGCTCCAGCAGATAAAGCCTCTCTTTCTAAGACTGGACTGTTAAAATTAGATAATACTACAAAAACTGGCTTATTAGGATCTTCTACATGAAAAGACTTCATCACACCAATAGCATCAAGTTTTGGCATAAATAGATCCATTATTACAACGCTTGGCCTATAATTTTGAATTGCTTCTAAAACAGAAAGTCCATCTTTTTTAATAAATTTACTTTCCATTCCAAAATTTTTAAATACAGGGATAGATTCTCGATTAAGTTCTTCAGATTCTTCCGCAATTAGTAGTTTAATAATGTTTCTCATGGTTTCTCCTCCAGTTATTATTTATCGTATCCATATATTACCATATATAAAATTAAATGGCAATACTTTCCAAATAAAAAAATTAAAATTGTTATCTACAATAAATTTTTAGATTATTTAGGAGATTTTTTTATAATCTGTGTTATTTAAATTTTGCAATTTAGAAAGCATATTTTCAGCAAAAATGGCATACCCTTTTTGCGGATCATTTACAAATACGTGTGTAATAGCGCCTACAAGCATTCCATTTTGTATTATAGGACTTCCGCTCATTCCTTGAATTATTCCTCCAGTTTGACTTAACAATTTATCATCTGTTATTTTTATTACCATATTTTTACTTTCAATGTTCTCATTATAATTTATGTGTATAATTTCGATATCATAATATTCTGGAGTAAATCCAGAGATTGTAGTTAAAATTTGAGCTTTACCCTGTTTTGCTTGTTGCTTCATAGCCACAGGAATTGCTTCATTAGAAGTTATTTTATTATTTATTTTTCCATAAACTCCGCTGTAACTATTTTCCATAAGAACACCTATTGGTTCGCTCTCTATAAAATAAGCTTTTAGTTCTCCAGGATTTCCCTTAGCACCTTTCGAGATCCCGTTAATATTTGCTTTTATTATATCTCCGTGAGAAAGTGGCAACAATTCTCCGGTGTCTATGTCACATATGCCATGACCAAGCCCTGCAAAAAAATTAGTTTTTTCATCACAAAAGGTAATCGTTCCAATGCCTGCAGAACTATCTCGAACCCATATACCTAATTTATAATTATCATCATTCTCACTTTTTACAGGTTTTATATTCGTTTCATATTTCATTCCGTTTCTAATCACTTCTGCAAAAATATCTTTTCCATTGCTTTTTTCTACTATTTTTATTAATTCCTCATTGCTATTGACTTCATTTTGGTTAGCAGTTAATATTATATCTCCCTTTTGAATGCCCGCCTGTTTTGCAGGATTTAAAATACCATTCTCTGTTTTTATATCAGATATCCCAACAACTATAACTCCCTTTGTAAATAATTTTACACCAAAAGGATTGCCTCCTGGAGCAACATATGTGTCTTCAATTTTTTGTATATTTACTTTTTTTATAGGAATTATATTCATAAACGAAATATTCGCATCAAAACAACAAGGATTATTTTCTTTTAAAACAGGTGCTACTATAGAATTCTTATTTATACTTATATTTAAATACTTTTTTATATTATAACTACAGCTTGGCGTAATTTTATAATCGTTTGGCAAATATATTGCTAATGCTTCACAAAATGAAAAGATCAAACAAGTAATAGCTGTCAAAGTAATTGATAATCTTCTAAAAAATGTTTTCAATTTTTGCACCTCCAAACTCACTAATTATAATTTCCACAAGTTTGCTTTTTTATTTTGTTAAATGTTAACGCTAATTCCAAATAAAAAAAAGACTAGTAAAACTAGTCTTTTTATAAGATAAAATTTTAAATTTTTAAAGCCACACTCTAACAATTACAATCTGTTTCACATTTATTCTCAGATTCACAATCACATTCCGGTTCGCAATCACAATACGGATCACAATCACAATGGTCATTGCAGCCACATTTATCTTTTAAAGATAACCCATCCAAATCAAATTCCAAATTTTCTCCACAGTTCGGACAATCAATTCTTCCATCCAAAAGAATTGGCTCCGATACACAAACTGTTTCATTACATTTAGGACAAGTTACCTCATAAAAAACTCCATCATCTACTTCATCGCATTTGCAATACGGTTCTTCTTCATAAAAATCGTCTTCCAAACATCCAAGGTCAGCATCAATTTCATCTATTTTATCAGCCAAATCGTCATAGCTATCTTCTAAATCAGAAACATTTTTAGTAATATTATCCAATAAATCAACAAGTTCCGATAAAACTTTTACTTCTGGTTTATTTGGGTCAAGTTCCAATCCCTCAACAAGCCCCTTAACATAAGCTAATTTTTCCTTAATAGTCATAACATCATCAACCTCCCAAAATTAAAATAATATATATACTAATTTTAGCCATAATACAGATAAATATTCTAAACTAAAATTAGTAACAAGCAAATGAATAAATCTAAGCGCGTTCCATATACTCACCAGTACGAGTGTCTATTCTAATTTTTTCACCTTGATCAATAAATAGCGGAACTCGAATTTCAGCTCCTGTTTCTAGAACAGCAGGCTTACTAGCATTAGTTGCCGTATCACCTTTAAATCCAGGATCAGTCTGAGTAACTTCAAGTTCAACAAAAAATGGAGGCTCCACACCAAAAACATTACCTTTATAAGATAAAACTTTACAAACCATATTTTCTTTAACAAACTTAAAGTTATCGCTCAAAACATTTTTGTTTATAGGAATCTGTTCATAGCTTTCAAGGTCCATAAAATAATAAAGATCTCCATCATTATAAAGATACTGCATATCTCGCCTATCGATAAAAGCGGTGGGATACTTATCACTAGGATTAAAAGTTTTATCAATAACGCTACCAGTAAGTACATTACGAATTTTAGTACGAACAAATGCAGCACCCTTACCTGGTTTAACATGTTGAAATTCTATTATACAATAAACATTACCATCCATTTCAAATGTGATACCGTTTCTAAAATCTCCAGCTGATATCATTCAAGCCCCTCCAAAAAATTATCTACAAAGATATTCTAACTCAAAGCACAATATTTTTCAAGAGTTTATCAAAAAAAGCTCAACTGACTTGATTTAGGAATCCCATTTAAAATACCTATCTTGCTCATGAGTTCCATCGTAGTTTTCGAAGCATCTGTTCTTGATAAAATTTCGTCTACAGAAACATATCTACCTTTTTTTCCAGCATTCTGCAAAGATTTAGCCACACTTTCACCAACTCCAGGCAGAGAAGAAAACGGTAATCTAATTTTGCCATCCTCCACCAAAAACTTATATGAATCCGATTTATATAAATCAACAGGCAAAACTTCGATTCCTCGTTCAAGCATCTCATTTATAATCTGCAAAGTAGATAAAGATGCAAGTTCTTTAATGCTAGCCTCATTTCCTTTCATTTTTATATTTTTTATTTCTTGTTTTACAGCATTTTTCCCATTCATAACAAGTACACCGTCAAAATTCTCGTTTCTAACAGTAAAGTATGCCGCATAATATTCGATTGGCTTATAAACCTTATACCATCCCAGCCGCAAAGTAGAAATCATATAAGCTGCCGCATGAGCCTTCGGAAACATATATTTTATTTTCATACAAGAATCAATATACCAGTCCGGAACATCATGTTTTTTCATTTCATCGATATATTCCTGTGTTAAAAGTTTTTTAGCCTTACCTTTTCGAACTATCTCCATAATTTTAAATGCCGTTTTAGGCTCCAAGCCTTTTTGCAAAAGATAAGTCATAATACTGTCTCTAGTTCCAATAACTTCTGAGATAGTACAAATTTTATTTTTTATAAGATCCCTGGCGTTACCAATCCAAACATCTGTTCCATGTGATAGTCCAGAAATCTGCAATAAATCTGAAAAAGTTTTTGGTTGAGCTTCTATCATCATCTGTCTAACAAAATGAGTTCCAACTTCTGGCAAAGAAAATGTACCAGTCTGAGAATCAATCGCCTCCGGAGTAACCCCTAACGCCTCTGTAGAAGTAAATAAAGACATAACCTTAGGGTCACTCATAGAAACATCCATAACAGAGATCCCAGTATAATCCTCCAAATACCTATATATAGACGGAACATCATGGCCCAACTCATCCAATTTACAAATAGTATCATGAATAGAATGAAAGTCAAAATGAGTCGTTATATTATCAGATTTTTGGTCATTGGCAGGCCTCTGGACTGGGCAAAAGTCATAAATCTCCATACCTTTTGGCACAACAACCATTCCTCCAGGATGTTGTCCAGTAGTTCTTTTTATTCCAGTACATCCTTCAGCCAAGCGAATTTCTTCCGCTTTATTTAAAGTTTTTCCATTTTTCTCTTCAAACTTTTTAACAAATCCAATCCCAGTTTTTTCTGCAATAGTTGCAATAGTTCCAGCTTTAAAAACATTCTTTTCTCCAAATAGAGACTCAGTATACCTATGAGCTTCACTTTGATATTCGCCAGAAAAGTTAAGATCAATATCTGGAGTCTTGTCGCCATCAAATCCCAAAAAAGTTTCAAAAGGAATATTATGCCCATCGCGATTATATTTTGTACCACATTTAGGACAATTCTTATCAGGCAAATCAAAGCCTGAGCCATAGCTGCCATCAATAACAAATTCACTATTTTTACACTTTGGACAAATATAGTGCGGCAATAAAGGATTAACCTCCGATATGCCAGCCATTGTAGCTACAAAAGAAGATCCCACAGAACCTCGTGATCCAACCAAATAGCCATGTGCTTCTGAATCAGCAACTAATTTTTGTGCCGTCATATATAGCACAGAAAAACCATGTTTAGTTATAGATGCTAATTCTTTTTCTAACCTATCTTGTACAATTTGAGGCAAAGGATCTCCATAAATTTTTTTTGTTCTCTCCCAACTAATTTTAACAAGTTGTTCTTCTGCGCCTTCAATAACTGGAGGAAAGACTCCAGGCGGAATTGGACTAACTTCCTCTATTTTTTCAGCAATTTTATTAGTGTTTTCAACAACGATTTCATAAGCTTTTTCCTTGCCAAGATATGAAAACTCCTCTAACATTTCATCAGTAGTTCTAAAAAAAAGTGGAGCCTGATTTTCTGCATCATCGTACCCTTGACCAGCCATCAAAACTTTTCTATATTCAGAGTCATGAGGATCTAAAAAATGGACATCGCAAGTAGCCACAACAGGAATCCCAAGTTCTTCTCCCAAATTAACAATAACCTTATTAAAAGCACGTAACTCATCTTCATTCTTGGCAAAACCACTACGAATTAAAAAATTGTTATTGCCAATTGGTTGAACTTCTAAATAATCATAGAATCTAGCAATTTCTCTTAATCTTTCTGGATTCTTTTTACTTACAACAGCTCTAAAAACTTCGCCAGCTTCACAAGCACTTCCAATTAACAAGCCCTCTCTATGCTTAATAAGCTCGCTTTTAGGAATCCTCGGTTTGCGATAAAAGTAATCAAGATGAGACTTAGAAATAAGCTTATATAGATTTTTTAATCCAATTTTATTTTTTACAAGAATAATCTGATGATAATATTTTAAATTTTTCATTTCACCATCAAAGTTTGGATCCAAATCATCAATAAAATAAGCCTCCACACCATAAATTACTTTTATATCTCCGCCATTTTTTCTTATTTTATTTACAGTATTCATAGCATCCGGAAAGGCCTGAGCAACTCCATGATCAGTTATAGCAATAGCCTGATGTCCCCAATCATACGCACGTTCAATCAAATTTTCTACAGAAGAAACACCATCCATAGCAGACATATTTGTATGTAAATGCAATTCAACGCGTTTTTTAGGTGCCGTATCCATTATACCTAATTTTTCAACCGAGCAAATATTTTTTGGTCTAATATTTATTTCTCTATCGTATTTGTCATACCCGACCTCACCTTTAATTAAGATAGTACTACCTTTTGCTATACTATCAAAAATATGCCATTTTTCTCTAGCAGCAATAAGCTTTATCAAAATAGAGCCAGTATAATCAGTTATATAAGCAGAATAAATTTTTTTTGTTCCATCTTTTGTTAAGTGTCCCTCTATAGAAAAAACATCACCCCAAACAGTTGCAATTCCAATATCTGGCGTTATACTAGAGATATCAATAGGTTCATTTTTTATATTTCCACCATAAATAGGCACGGCAGTCTGTACTAAAATTTTAGGATACAAATTTTTGCTATTTCTAACAGAAATAAATTTTTCTATTTTTTTATTTACAGCACCCTCATTAATATTAGACTCATAAACTTCGATTTTTTCTGTTAACATTTCTCTTTTTTGTTTTTCGATAATTATAGAATGTTTTTCAATATGCTTTGAAGAATCACAATCAATAGAGATATTTCCGTCAAAAACAATATTTAAATTCAGATCAAACTCTTTTTTTATTAAATTTTTAAGTTCTCTGTCAAAATTTTTTTCAATTAAAAGATCTTTTCCACCATAAGCTAAAAAAACAATCAGCTTATCATCATCAAGTTTAGAAGTAGAATCTCTAAGCACACCAGCTATACTCTTTGTTTTTCTAGTAATTTTATAGATCAAATCTTGATAATATTCAACAGAAAAAGCCGCAGAAGGAAATATCGGCTGTATATATACCTGGCTTAGATTTAATCTTGAATTTTTTAAACCTTTTTCAATTTTAAAAAGATCCAATTGCCTTACCAGAGATAAAAAGGATACCTCCATAAAAAGGGTTCTATTTTCAGAGTCAATTTCCATTGATTTCAAATCGCCACTTAGAATTTCTTTTGAAATCAAATTTTTATCTAAGTACTTATCCAAAAAATCTCCAAAAGTGCTCAAAGCAATTAACCTCTTTTAATCTACAAACTTTCTATTTCTTTTACTAATTCTTTCAAAATATCTTTTTCTTTAACTTTTCTAATAATTTCACCATTTTTAAAAAGCAATCCCACGCCATCTCCACCAGCAATTCCAATATCTGCCTCTTTTGCTTCTCCAGGTCCGTTAACCACACAACCCATTACTGCTACTTTAATATTTTTTTTACAGTTTTTAAGTTCATTTTCAACCTTATTAGTTAGATTTATTATATCAATCTTAGTTCTTCCACAAGTTGGGCAAGAAATTATTTCTACACCAGTATTATCCAAATTAAGCACACGTAAAATATTTCTAGCCGCAATAATCTCTTCTATCGGGTCTGCCGTTAAAGAAACTCTAATAGTATCGCCAATGCCCTCGGCCAAAAGAGCTCCGATCCCAATAGAAGATTTTATGATTCCGATTTTTTTTGTTCCAGTCTCCGTTACCCCCAAATGGAGCGGATAATCACATTTATTAGCAATAAGCCTATATGCATCAATCATAGTTTTTACATTTGACGATTTTAAAGATAAAACGATGTTATCAAAATCAAATTTTTCAAGTAATCTTATATTATAAATAGCACTTTCACATAGAGCTTCAGCAGTAGGATGGCTATACTTTTTCAAAATGTCCTTTTCTAAAGACCCCGAGTTAACACCGATACGTATAGGAAGCGACTTATTATTGCAAGCATTCACAACTTTTTTTATTCTAGATTCATCACCTATATTTCCTGGATTTATTCTAATTTTATCCGCTCCAGCAGCAACTGATTCAATTGCTAGCTTGTAGTTAAAATGTATATCTGCCACAATAGGAATATCCACTTTTTGCTTTATCTCATAAATAAGCCCAACAGAATCAATGTCTGGAATGGCAATTCTCAATATATCGCACCCAGCGTTTTTTAATCTTAATGCTTCTTTTATATTATTTTTTATATCATATGGAGGAACATTTAGCATAGATTGAACTGCAATCTTTTCATTTCCTCCAATTTTTTTCTCACCTATTTTAACAGTTCTAGCACTTCTTCGCATTCAATTCATTATCCCTTTCCCAGAAGTCAACTTAAAAATGTCATTAATAGAAACAAAGAGAATTAATAATATCAATAAAACAAAACCAATTGTATGAATTAAGCCTTCATATTTAGGATTTATAGGTTTGCCCTTAATAGCTTCTATAATTAAAAACACCAAGCGTCCGCCATCCAAAGCAGGCAGAGGCAACAAATTAAAAATTCCAAGATTAATAGATAAAATCATCATCATCATTATAATATTGTTTAACGCTGCAAGAAAATTTACTTTTAGTCCCTCAGAAGCAGCAGTAGATATCATAGAAACTAACCCAACCGGACCAGAAACCTCATTCAAACTAAAAGTTCCAGATACAAGTCCAATAACAGTTGCATATGTCATTCTGATATTAGAATATATCTCCTTAAAGGTCTGTGCAGTAAATGTAATTAAATTTTTATCAATAGGAGCTAAATAAAAATCTCTAACAATAACAGTTTTTCCATCATTATTTTGTTTTGTAGCAAATTTAACATCATTAAGAGTTATCAATTCGCCATTTCTTTCAACAACAATATTAGACTTAAAGTCTTTATTTACAGCCATCACAAAAGAAATATCCGTAAATGTTGAAGTGCTATAGCCATCCATAGACTTAATTTTATCTCCAACTCTAAGACCAGTTTTGCTCGTAACCGCATCATCTGCAAAACTTCCTATAGTAGTTGACGCAAACTTAGGCTGTTGAATTAAAATAATTATCATAAAAAGAAAAGCCAAAACTATGTTCATAATTGCTCCAGCGGCAACAATTAAAATTCTTTTATAAACAGATTTTTTGCCAAAAGCATTTACATCCTCACTTTCAGCGTCTTCTCCCTCCATAGAACAAAAGCCACCAATAGGAAATAGCCTAATGCTATAAAGCGTTTCTCCTTTTTTTCTTTTAAAAATTGTTGGTCCCATTCCAATAGCAAATTCATTAACTTTAACGCCAGACCATCTTGCTGTTACAAAATGGCCAAGTTCATGAATAAAAATAACTAAAGAAAACAGTAATATAGAAATTATAATCAACAAAATATTAATAAACATACATTATTCTCCTCGTCTTATAACATTTTTTCTTACAAAGTCTCTAGCCAAGTTGTCTGCATTCAAAATGTCTTCTAATGTGTTAACCTCATTAACTTTAAAACAATTTAATGCTTTTTGAACTACATTAGTAATTTCCAGAAAAGAGATTTCATCATTTAAAAACAACTTAACTGCCTCTTCATTTGCTCCGTTTACAATTGTAGGCATAGTCCCACCAATTTTTATTGCAGTCTTACAAATATCAATTCCTTTAAAAGTTTCCGTATCCGGCTCATAAAACGATAAAGTCCCAACACGAGATAAATCTAATTTTTCAACAATTGATGGACACCTATCTGGGTAAGTAAAAGCATATTGGATAGGAAGCCCCATATCAGCAACACCCAGCTGAGCAATAACAGAGTTATCGTTATATTCTATCATAGAATGGACTATACTTTCTCTATGTATTAGAACATCAATTTTTTCCGGAGTCATGTCAAAAAGCCAAGCCGCCTCAATAATTTCGAGACCTTTATTCATCATCGTTGCAGAGTCTATAGTAATTTTGGCGCCCATACTCCAATTCGGATGTTTTAGAGCATCTTCTTTTGTAACTACTTTCAAATAATTTATATCTCTATCAAAAAAGGGTCCACCGGAAGCCGTTAAAATTAATCTTTTCAAATTTTTTCTATTATAACATCCCTGCAAACATTGAAATATTGCAGAATGCTCACTATCAACAGGTAAAACCTTAACATTCTTTTTTTTTGCTTCTTGCATAACCAAGGCTCCACCAGCCACCAATGTTTCTTTATTAGCAAGAGCAACATTTATTCCTTTATCTATAGCGCATAAAGTTGGTTTTAACCCAATCATTCCAGATACAGCATTTAAAACCATATCAACCTCAACGGTTCTTGACACCTCACATAAACCATCAATTCCACTTAAAACTTCAACAGCAAGGTCAGATATATTATTTTTTAATTTTTCGGCAGCACTTTCATCATAAACGGCAACCTTCTCAGGTTTAAATATTCTAATTTGTTTTTCTAATAAAGAAATATTATTAAAAGCAGCAAGACCTTTTACATAGACTCCCAAACTTTCAGCAATTTCCAAAGCTCTCTTACCAACAGAACCAGTTGAACCCAAAATCACAACATTTTTTATCATAAACAGATATCCACTTACCTTACCAAAACATTAAACTCTCATAATATTAAAGAAGTTGACCATAAAATACACAAAAGGAACAACAAAAACAACGCTATCGAAGCGATCTAAAACTCCACCATGGCCAGGAATTATAGTTCCAAAATCTTTAACATGACAGCCCCGCTTCACAGCAGAAAAAGTCAAATCACCAACAATTGAAATAATCGAGCCAATCAAAGAAATAGGAATTATATAATGAAAATTAACTCTCACGCCAGATTCAAACATGAACTTCTCAAAGAAAAAGCAAATAACAATGCTAATAAACAAAGAGAACGTAACGCCACCCAAAACACCCTCAATAGTTTTTTTAGGACTAATTTCAGGGCAAAGTTTTTTTCTCCCAAAAAACGTTCCACAAAAATAAGCTCCAATATCCGACATCCAAGAAATACAAAGGGCATAAAGAACATAAAAACTACTAAATGATTCACCAAAATCTCGTAATTTAACAATAAAATTCAAAGACATAGTAATCAGCAAAACCATACTATATATTGCCACAATTTTGTTAAAATTCAAATCTTTATCAAAAAGGAGCAGAATTCCAAATACAAAAAAAGAATAAATCATCCAACAACCACTCCATAAAGTTCCCTCTCCCAAAATTGGCAACAATGCAGAAAAAATCAAGCTAGGCACAGTAACTCTTAATGTTTTGCCTAATCCCATTGCAACAAAAATTTCATAAGTCGTTAGCATACAAACCATTGCCACTGCACAATTTAGCAAAAAAGGTAAAGTATTGTTAAAAATAAGAACAATTATAACAATTAGTCCACCCAAAAGGCCAGAAATTGTTCTAATTATCATTATATCCCTCCAAAGCGCCGATTCCTAGAAACATACTGATTAAGCGCACGATTTAAATCTCTTTCAGAAAAATCTGGCCATAAAACATTAAAAAAAACAAGTTCCGAATAAGCACCCTGCCATAGCAAAAAATTAGACAATCTCAATTCTCCACTAGGACGTATAATCAAATCTGGGTCAGGCTGACCAGCTGTATATAGATATTCAGAGACAAGTTTTTCATTTATATTCTTAATTTTCAATTTATTGCTTTCAAGCTCAACAGCAATTTTTTTAATTGCTTCAGTAATTTCTTGTCTCCCACCATAATTCATAGCAATATTTAGCACCATTCCGGTATTTTTTTGAGAACTTTTTTCAACTTCATCAATAAGTTTTTGCAAATTATCAGAAAATACTGTTTTATCTCCCAAAAAAAGGACTTTTATATTCTCCTGTTCAAAATCACTTAACGCTTCTTTTAAATATTGTTCGAATAAGCGCATCAAATAGTTTATTTCTTCCTCAGGTCTACTCCAATTTTCGGTAGAAAAGGCATAAACAGTCAAATATTTTATTCCTATTTTACTACAATATTTAGTAATTTTTCTAAAATTACTTGCCCCCGCCTTATGGCCTGCCGACCGTGGTAATCCTCGTTTTTTAGCCCATCTTCCATTGCCGTCCATAATAATTCCTATATGATCTGGCAAACGTTTAGCAACAATCGATTTTTCTTTTTTTCGCCAAAGCATTATAAATATCACGCCAATCTAAAAATTTATCGCAACAAAAATACTATTTTTAAATTGACATTATTTCTTTTTGTTTTTCGTCCAACATATCATCGATTTTTTTACAGAAATTATCAGTCAAATCCTGAACGTGCTTTTCAGCTTGTTTCAAGTCATCCTCAGTAATTTCAGCTTCTTTTTTCATCTTTTTTAAAGTTTCAATAGCATCCCGACGTGTTGTTCGTATCGAAATTTTAGCCTCTTCGGCTAATCTAGCAATATCCTTAACAATTTCACGTCGTCGATCCTCATTAAGAGGAGGAAAGACAATTCTGAGTATCTTGCCGTCGTTTTGAGGGTTGATCCCCAAATCAGAAATCTGAATAGCTTTTTCAATATCTTTCAAAATAGAAATATCCCAAGGCTGAATTAGCAAAGTTCTCGCTTCAGCAACCGATACAGCAGCAATTTGATTTATAGGTGTTGGTACCCCATAATAATCTACTAAAATTCTATCCAAAACAGCCGGATTAGCTCGCCCAGCTCTAATAGCAACATATTCTCTTGAAAGTGCATTTAATGTTTTTTTCATATTTTTTTCAGTATTATCAAAAACCTGCTTCATAAAAAATTCTCCCTTTTTGTTATTTCACAATAGTTCCAACAGATTCACCCAAAATAGCTTTATATATATTGTCAGGATTTTCTATACTAAAAACCAGTAAAGGAATGTTATTCTCCTTACACATAGAAGCCGCCGTACTATCCATCACACGTAAATTTTTATTTAAAACGTCCTCATAGTTAATTGATTCATACTTAACTGCATCACAATTTTTTTTAGGATCCTTATCATAAACACCGTCAACCAGGGTTGCTTTTAATACAATATCAGCACTAATTTCAGCTGCTCTAAGAGCCGCCGCAGTATCTGTAGAAAAAAACGGTGAGCCAGTTCCGCAACCAAATATAACAACTCTACCTTTTTCCAAATGACGAACAGCTTTATTTTTTATGTAAAGTTCGGCAATTTGTTGCATCAATAAAGCTGTTTGAACACGAACTTCGATTCCAAGCTGTTCTAAAACTTCTGCAACGCCCAAAGCATTAATAACAGTTGCCAGCATCCCCATATGATCAGCTCGAGTTCTACTCATTTTTATATTGCTACGGCCTCGCCAAAAGTTGCCGCCTCCAACAACTATACCAATCTGGACATTCAAATCCAGGCATTTTTTTATGGACTCACATATCCCATAAACAATATCAAAATCGAACCCCAGCTTTTTTTCTCCCGCCAAAGCTTCTCCACTTATTTTTAGCAAAACTCTTTTGTATTTTGGTTGCAATAAAACCACTCCTAAATGCTGTTTTATAATATAATTTTACAATAATAAATCAAACATGTAAAGATAGATATGGCAAAATAAAAATAGAGCGCAATAAAAATACGCTCTATAAAATGAAGTGCCCCCTTTTTATTAGACAAAAATAAAAGTTTAATGAAAGGGGTAATTTTTATGTCTGGAAGAAAAATATATTCCGCCGAACTCAAGCTGGAAATTGTGGAACGGTATCTCAAAGGAGATA
>CALWUI010000011.1 GCA_944384705.1 uncultured Clostridia bacterium | reverse complement strand
ATTAGAGAGATATATTGATTATTATAATAACAAACGGATTAAAGCAAAACTAAAAGGACTGACTCCTGTGCAATACAGGCTCCAATCCTTATCTGTTGCATAACCTAAATTTTTGTCTAACTTTTTGGGACCAGATCACAGATGCCTTCGCTTTTCAAATCAGACAAATGCTTGAACAAATTAACTTTATTGAAGCTCAGCTGAATGAACTTGAAGCTCAGATAACAAATATGCTCTTTGAAGAAAATCAAGTAATCACCACTATTCCGGGTATTGGTAATATACTCAGAGCAATAATTATCAGTGAAATCGCTGACATTTCAAGATTTGATTCTGCACCAAAATTAGTCGCTTTTACAGGTCTTGATGTTTCTGTTAAGCAGTCAGGTGAATTTATCGGCACTCAAAACAAAATCTCTAAAAGAGGTTCTCCCTATCTTAGAAGATCTATTTGGACTGCTGCTAGCTGTACCGCTTTCTGTACCCTGTTCTTTCCGATTATTATCATTCTTTAAAAGTGCGTGGTAAACACCATTTAACAGCCGTTGGGGCTGTTGCAAGAAAACTTTGCAACATTATTTTTGCCGTCCTTCGTGACAACAAGCCTTATCAGGCTATCTCTAAAAAACTAATTATTCAATAGTTTTTGTGCTGACTTTTGCTTTGCTATGGTCTTTTTTGTTACTTTTTTCTATATGAAATTTTTTTGTTTTCCTATTGACTTTTTATAGCTGGTCTGATATTATCTCCGAATTCTCCCTCGCTCCACACCGTGCGTGTGACTTTCTCCACACACTACGCTCCAGCAAATCAAGTTCCTTTCTATATCAAATAAGCTTACACGTCCGAGTAATTTTTAGGCATTTAAATTTCTTATGTTCTTTAAATTTTTTTGTTTCTTGTAGATCAATGTAAGCACTAACTCCTCTCGGATTTGATTTTCTTTATCTTACTTGATATCTTACTCAAAGCTATGTTTACTTATTTGTTTATATTTTGTTAAATTTGACTCTTGGCTGTCCCACTGTCACTATTATATTCTCTTCATCAGCCTCTTCACTACTCTCACCATGCGTTAAAAAACTTATCTTTCTTCGCCTACAAACTTTCTCGACGTGTTGCTTTCCACATTCCAATAATCCTATTTTTTCATATATATTAAACTCTTACTATAAGCCTGTATGCTTGATACCACTTTTAATAATATAGGTTTATATAACGCAAATTTTTACTATCCACACATACTTCCACAGCAAAAATATTTGCTCAACGTTAACGACAGAAAAATCAAATACTGTATACTCTTACTTTTAATAAATATCAAACGAGAAGAATTTATGCACGAATTTTTCATTTGTTTTAAAAATTTTAAAATGTCGCCTAAAATAATGATTTCAAAGTGAGGGATAGAATTTAATTGTTACAAACAATTTGAAGAAGCTTTTAAAATCCCATATTACTATTTAGAAAAAAATAAACCTTAACAAAAACAACTGTAGAAAATACAAACAGACTAATTTCACATTTTCTTCCAAAATAAACCAAAAAAACTTCTACCTGAACAAATACAAAACATCATTCTTTGCTTAATAATCGCCCCAAAAAATCACTTGACTTTCTCACTCTTACTGAGATGTTACACTTAGATTAGCAATTTGCCGCCCCTCAGGATAAGTAGCGCATATTCGTAGCCAGCGCCTTTCTTTACAGAATGGGTTTGCAGGCATATGCTTTCTCCTTACTTCTGTATAGATTAAAGTGCACGCAGATTTATTGAATCAACAATAGTTACTTTCCTCAAAATCAGCCCTTTTTGTTTCACTATTTTTACTATCTACAAAAATATTTATTCCCTGTATAAGGTTGTTTGACGAAGCCACCCTACAAAATTCCAAAAAAGCTCAGCTATCTATCGATTTAGGTTTATTACCATTATATCAGACAAACAGTAAAGCTTTTGCAGTATGTAAATAAAAGCATCTTTTCTAGTTTGTTGCCTCGCTCTCCTTTATAACGTAAGATTGATTAGCTCTATCCACTTATCCTATGGGTTTAGTTTTCTATCTGTTTTTTTAATGCTTTTTTACTTGTTCTTATTTGCGCTAATTAATCACAAAAATACGATGGTGTATTTTACTTACTCACGACTCTTTTTTAGCACATTTTTATATTTTGCTTTTGTGCACTGTTGACTTAGAAAATATTTAATTGAAATATTATTATTTTATATTAATCACTATCAAATTTGTATCATACTTTTAAAATATGCAAACATTGTATATAGAATTAGGTAATCTTCCAGAAATACTTATTATAAAAGCTTATTATACCTGTTTCAATAGCCTTTTCTGATGCATTTATTAATAATATATACAAAATTAATATCAAAAATTTTTAAAATTTATCAGTAAAATCTTTGTATACCATACCAAAATAAAAGTTAAAATCTATTCTTGATAAAACAAAAGCTTTTATTCTATAAATATCATGTTCATTAATTAATTCATTCAAAAAATAGTCGTGCTAGAACTCTTTAAGCTTAATGGGCCTCACCCTGATTAAAGTACTATAGCTTCTAAAAGGTGATTGACAACATTTCGCTGCTGATTTAATATATATTTAATTAATAATGGAGACTAACTATTAAAAGTCAAGCCCCCCACCCAAAAAAAATCCGTCTGCTGACCGCTGCCCCTGACAAACAGCATTCAAATGCTGCTGTCAGGACAGCGAGGGCGACGGAGAGAACAGCAAAGCA
>CALWUI010000010.1 GCA_944384705.1 uncultured Clostridia bacterium | reverse complement strand
AAACCGTCTGGCGGTATCTAACTGATTAACAACCAAACAAAGAAGCTGTGGTGGGAGCCTCCATTAAACCGTCTTTGCGGTAGGAAAAGATAACCAATCCACAGCACCCTGAAATATTGTAGCATTCCGCTGGAGAGCGGTCTATAAATACTACACTTATATAATACGAGGGAAAGATTATGGTAACAAATAAAGAAAAGAATATGGAAAAAATAGTGTCTTTATGCAAAAATAGAGGCTTTGTATATCCTGGCTCTGAAATATATGGAGGGCTTTCTAATTCTTGGGACTATGGTCCGCTTGGCGTAGAATTAAAAAACAATATAAAAAGTGCCTGGCATCAAAAATTTATAAGAGAAAATAAATATAATGTAGGTTTAGATTCTGCTATTCTAATGAATCCACAAACATGGGTTGCTTCTGGGCATGTGAGTGGATTTTCAGATCCGCTTATGGATTGCAGAGAATGTAAAACTAGGCACCGTGCAGATAAGTTAATCGAGGATGTTGGTGGCGATGCAAATGGTATGACTTTTGAACAAATGAATGATTATATTAAAAAGCATCATATTACTTGCCCCAATTGTGGAGCTACAAATTTTACTGATATTCGCAAGTTTAATCTTATGTTCAAGACGTATCAGGGTGTAACAGAAGACGACAAAAATGAGGTCTATTTGCGACCAGAAACCGCTCAAGGAATTTTTGTTAATTTTACAAATGTTCAGCGCACTTCTAGACGTAAAATACCTTTTGGAATCGCTCAAATAGGAAAATCTTTTAGAAACGAGATTACACCAGGTAACTTTATTTTTAGAACACGTGAATTTGAACAAATGGAACTCGAATTTTTCTGTAAGCCTGGCACAGATTTGGAGTGGTTTAATTATTGGAAAGATTTTTGTAAAAAATGGTTGTTAAGTCTAGGAATAAAATCAGAAAATCTTCGAATTCGTGACCACGCTAAAGAGGAACTATCACACTATTCTAGAGCTACTTCAGATTTAGAATTTTTGT
Organism: uncultured Clostridia bacterium; assembly: GCA_944384705.1. Lineage (GTDB taxonomy): Bacteria > Bacillota > Clostridia > Oscillospirales > Acutalibacteraceae > CAG-557. The sequence goes on along the minus strand of CALWUI010000010.1, from coordinate 17,006 downwards.
TTCCTTTTGGCTGGGGAGAGTTGTGGGGAATTTCGGATCGTACCGATTTTGATTTAACTCAGCATCAAAAACACTCCGGAAAAAATCTGGACTATTTTGATCCAGATTTAAATCAAAGGTATATTCCGTATGTAATAGAGCCATCTTTGGGCGTGGATCGTGTTGCGCTGGCTTTTCTTTGCGATGCTTATGATGAGGAAGTAATCGGAGAAAATGATACTCGCATAGTGCTAAGACTTAGCCCTGCTATAGCTCCTTTTAAAGCGGCAGTTTTTCCTCTGACTAAAAAACTAAACGAAGGTGCCGATAGGGTGTTTTCTATGTTATCTAAGCATTTTATGGTGGATTATGACGAATCTGGATCTATTGGAAAAAGGTATCGTCGTCAGGATGAAATTGGTACTCCATTTTGCGTAACGTATGATTTCGATAGTGAATCGGACAACTGTGTTACTGTTCGCGAGCGCGACACTATGCAACAAAAAAGAATTTGTATAGATGATTTGGTTAATTATATAACAGAAAAAATCAAATTTTAAATATCGTGTTTTTTTAGTTAACTTAAAATAGATTTTCAAAATATTTGCAGTAGGATAATGCTAATTCATCTGATCTATATTTGTAATTCGCAACAACAGATATATAAACTTTCAATTTAGGCTCGGTGCCAGAAGGACGAACTACAATTGAAATATCGTCAATCAATTCAAATTTTAGAACATCAGCCGCGGGTAAGCTAATTTTTTCTTTTTGGTAATTATTAGAAATTTTAACACGATTAAGATAGTCATAAATATGTGCAACTTTTTTTCCATTTATACTGGATGGAGGATTTTCACGCAATTGAGTCATAATTGCGTGCATTTTGTTAAAACCAGCAACACCTGCAAATGTAAAGCTTTTTAAAACATTTTTATAATATCCAAATTCTTGATATAGTTTATTTAATATGTCAACTAGCGTTAAATTTTGATCAAGATAAAAAGAAGTCATTTCACAAATCAAAAGGGACGCATTTACTGCATCTTTATCTCTAACATGGCTACCAGAAAGATATCCATAACTCTCTTCAAGTCCAAATATAAAACGATTTTCTTCTTCAATCTTCTCCAAATTTGTAATCTGTTCTCCAATAAACTTAAAACCAGTTAATACATCTACAACCTCAACTCCGTATTTTTGTGCGATTGGATAAATCATATTAGTTGTTACGATAGTTTTTATACATAGTGGATTTGTTGGCATGGTTTTATTTTTTAGTCTCATTTTGCATATATAATTGAACAACAAAATTCCAACTTCGTTACCAGATAAAATCTTATATTCATTTTTATGCTTTACTGCAATTCCAACACGATCACAATCCGGATCAGTTGCAATTAGAATATCCGCATTAACTTTTTCGCAGAGTTTTAAGCCTTCTTGAAGAGCTTCTTTAACTTCTGGATTTGGGTACGGGCACGTGGGAAAGTTACCGTTAGGCCTTTCTTGTACAGAAACAATGTTGATATTCGAAAAACCGTTCATTTTTAGAATTTTAGTTACGCATTTGAGGCCAGAACCATTAAGTGGAGTATAAACTATATTTAATTTTTCTTTATTTTTAAGATTTTTATTTAAAGACAATTCATCTACTGCATCCAAATAAGCTTTTATATCTAATTCGCTTATGTACTCAATTGATTTTTCTTTCACCGCCATATCAAAATCTATATACTTAATATCGTTAAAGACGTCAATTTTTTTAATCTCATCAAACACAGCATTAGCGGCATCTGTTGTCATCTGACAGCCATCATCACCATAAACCTTGTAACCGTTGTATTCTGCAGGGTTATGGCTAGCAGTTATAACCACTCCGGCCTGGCATTTTAAGTGTCTTACTGCAAAAGATAATGCAGGTGTTGGCATAAGCTCTTTATACATAAAAACTTTTATTTTGTTTGCAGCCAAAACTCTAGCTGTTTCTTTAGCAAATAGTTCAGATTTAACACGGCTATCGTAAGCTATAGCAACTTTTGCTTTTGAAAATTTTTTATTTATATAATTAGCAATACCTTGCGTCACTTTAGCTACAGTGTATATATTTATTCTGTTTGTCCCGGCACCAATTACTCCACGCAGGCCACCTGTTCCAAATGTTAAGTCTTTGTAAAATCTATCATTTATTTCTTCGGTTTTATTTAATATAGAATCAAGCTCTTTATTTAAGTCCGGATCAGCAAGTTTTTTATTTTTCCATATTAAATATTTTTCATTTTCATACATCAAAAATGACCCCTTTTTATTATTTTATTAGCACTTAACTCTGATTACACTTAAATTTACTATAAAGAGTATACTATTTTTATTTTATCAAGGCAACTAAATTTTTCGAAAAAAGCTTGCAAAAAGATTTTAAAGATGGTATAATTAAAATCACTTTGAAATGATGATTCTTTTGGTTTATATAAATACTGTGGGGATATAGCTCAGCTGGGAGAGCGCTTGAATGGCATTCAAGAGGTCAGCGGTTCGATTCCGCTTATCTCCACCATACTTGGGGGTATAGCTCAGCTGGGAGAGCACCTGCTTTGCAAGCAGGGGGTCAGCGGTTCGATCCCGCTTACCTCCACCATTAAAAGTTAATTTTTCTAACATTTTTTCTAAAAAATTTTCAAAAAAGTTTTTTTACATTGCAAAAGTATGTTGAATATCTTTGGCCATGTTATTTTTTCTTGTATTGCTTATATGAGTGTAAACATTTGCGGTAGTTTCAATATCTGCATGGCCGAGCCAGGTTTGGATGTCTTTCAATTCCCAGCCTTTGTCGTACAATATACTTGCACAACTGTGCCGCAGATCATGAAACCGCATTTTTGGAAAGTTATTTTTTGTTAAAATCTTTTGGAATTCACGAGTTATATAATCAGGACGGTAAGGCTTTCCATCTGGCCAGACAAATATATATTCTGTGTTTTCGTATTCTTTGCCAAATAATTTTTTATTATTTTGTGCTTCTTTTTTGAGGGTCAGTAAAACTTCTTTTATTTCCGGCAATAGAGCATATTTTCGTTTACCGGCTGTTGTTTTTGTTTTATCTTTTGCTACTGTTGTTACATTTTTAATTACAGTATGTTTAATTTCAGGAGTTTCGCTTTTAAAATCTATAGCATTCCACTTTAACCCTAAAACACTTCACTACGCCTAAAACCATAATAAAGTGTAACTAAAATTAAGGATTTTAAAATATTTCTATCAAATAACTTTATCATTTTTCCGCTTGACCTATTTCAAAGAATTTTCCTACTTTTTCTCTTTCTTCCGTTTTACGTAAAGGAACATCTGCCACAGGATTTCTATATATTTAGTTCTTCTATGTAGGCTTGGTTTAATACTTTGTTGATTATAAAGCTATGTTTTCTAAGCAAGTTTGGAGCAATCCCTCCAGGATTATTATCCAGTCGGCCTTTCGTAGCCGTAAAATTATATTACTCTAAAATATATTTTGGAGTAATCTGGCTTAAATCTAGCTTTAATAGTTAAAAGTATGGTATAATTATGTTTGGAAATATAATTTTGGCATCTTTCAATGGTAATTTGGTAAATATCATTTGCCCAATTATCTAGCCAATTCTTTATGTATTCCGTAACAAAGTATTTGTTTAGATTTTTGAAAATCTATGTCTGCGTGTTTTGCTAACAAATCATTTGGAAATTTCTGAGCTTTCTTTTTATATCCTCTAACTTACAGACCAGTACTAATACATTTTTGCTTCCATTTTCCTCATTTGTCTTTAAAATTTAGAATAACATAATATTTTCCATTTCATTCACGTAAACTGCCGGTCATTATATTCCTCCTACAACAATCTACCGTGATTACGTTTTTAATTGTAGCACAAAGTAGTGTTATTTTTAAATTTGACCTATATAATCTTTAATACATCTCTTAGGAATTCTATATTGTTTTTCTATTCGGATGCTTTCAATTCCTCCGGCTTGTAACATTTTGTACAATCTATTTTTGCCTATGTTCAAAAAGTCTTTTAACTGATTTGGGTATTAATATATCTGGATAGTTTGTAAACATTCTTTTCAAAATTTAATCGCCCTTTGCATTAGATTTTTTGATATTTCAGCCTGCTGTTGGTAAAACAGCATCACACGGCTCTCACGTTCCCCACACTGGGACTGCACTCTGGGACAAGTGACCTCGCAAGACACGCCGCGCTAAAGTTTGCGTGTAAATCTTAAAACTTTACGCTGGCCAATTGTCAAGTGAAGTGCAAAAGTAAAAAAAAGAGAGAGGTGAAAGCCAAAACAAAGATTTCCTGGGACGGAAGTTGAGTTTATTCAAAGCGGTCAGGATGACTTCTTCAGAAACATCATCAAAAGAAGAACGTTTAGGAAAATATTGCCTCAAAAGGCCGTTTGCATACTCAATAGAAGGTTTTTCCCAAGGACAGCCTGGATGCGTAAAATAAAAAGGGAGCACGGAGAATTGCCGGGTAATATCCGCATGATAGGAAAATTCCTTACCGCGATCTGCAGCAATACTTTTTTGCATCTCTGGCGGTAGGCAGGAAAGCAGTTGGTATAGCGTTTTTGTAACTTCTTGTGAATTGTGCTTGTTTGCTTTTCCAGCCAGCAAAAAACTGCCTTGTCTGCCTATCAAAGTAACCAGACATGCGCCGCCTTTTTTTCCTTCTACGCAATCCACTTCCAGATGGCCAGGCTCGCTTCGTTGGTTTGCTTCTACAGGACGTTCCTCAATAGAATGCGAAATGGTGATTTTTCCGCGATTTTCTGTGTGAGACTTCCGAGGTTTCCCTTTCCTTCTTAGATGTTTTTCCAAAGGAAATATTTAGTATAATAAAAATAAAAGGGAATAAGATATAAGAAAACCTGATAACTAAGCGGATTATCAGGCTTTTTATTTAAGAATACAAGGCTTAAAATAAGGATTTTGCCCCATACTCTGATGGTATTTAATTTAGCTCAATTTAATTAATCGTCATTATCAGACATTATGGAAAAGTCAAGCCATTCGTCATTAAAATCAATTTTATAATTTTTAAAGTCAGTAACTTTCTTTTCAATTTCATCTTTGAGCGTTCTGATTATTGCCCCCTCTCCTATGGTATTAATCCACGTACCCTTATCATCTTGATAACCTCCGACATTTATCTCTCCTAATTCGGATGAATATTTACTTATAAACTTATCAATATCAGATAGATTTTGATATTGATTAATTTTAGAAACGTTCTTAAGTAACTTTGTTTGGCTGTCAATACATTTCCTTACTTGCCCCAGAATTGCGAGAATAAAAACATTTTTAAGCGACATTGTATTGTCGCCTTTTTTATATTCATTATACTCATCAAAAAATTTCACAAAATTATTTGTAACGTGGGCAATAACGCCATTTTGCCAATCTTTTAAATTGTTTTTTTTATTTTTATACCTCTCATCAGAGTTCCCAAGCAAATAATCAGTAGTAGTGTCAAAGAAGTTTGCAAGCATACACACGGTATCGTAATCAGGACAATTTTTTCCATTCTCCCATTTATTATATTTTGAACTTTCAACCCCTAATGCTGCTGCACATTCCTTTTGACTAATTTCTTTTTCTCTACGAAGCTTTGAAAGCCTTTTATCAAATAACATTTTATATTCACCCCTTTTTATATAATAATTGATAATAATTATATTGTCAATATCATTAAGTGTAATTGAGCACAATTATATTGTTGAAATAAAACTGATTATTTTTCTTCGCAATAGGGCGATACGCATATATAATGAAATTAATAGAAAATAATTCAATAAATGGTAGGTGCTAGAAATTTGGAAAAATTGAGTATTTCAATAAAAGAACTATCCGAAGTTTTGGGTATATCAAAGCCAATAGCTTATAAGCTTGCAAATTCAAAGGATTTTCCAATTTTACAAATAGGTAGACGTAAAGTAATACCTGTAAAGAAGTTAGAAATATGGCTTGAAGAAAACACAGGTTTTATAGGTGGTGAGAAATGACGGACAAGTATAATAACATTCCGGAAACCTTAAAAAATCTGAATCAATGGATATGTTATGGGCTTGTTCATGATAATGAAAAAGGTAAAATCGATAAGATACCAAAAAATCCACACAATGGATATAATGCTAGCTGCGATAACAAAGAAAGCTGGAGCGACTATAACACAGCAGTAAATGCCGTAAAATGCTATGGACTTAACGGTATTGGATTTTGAACTAGACAATGGCATAGTTGGCGTGGATTTGGATGATGCGATTGATGAAAACGGTAAGCTTACAAAAGATGTCGATGATATTGTGGAGGTTCTAGATAGCTACACAGAAATAAGCCCAAGCGGTAAGGGATTACATATATTTTGTAAAGGTAAACTTCCACCTGGACGGCGAAGAAAAGGCAATATAGAGATGTATTCCTCGAATCGTTTCTTTACCGTTACCGGCAATATTTATGGTCAAAACAGAGAAATCGAAGAACGTTCATATCAATTAGGAATAGTTCATGAAGCCTATCTTTGTGATGACCCGCAGAATACAGCGAAAAATATTGACATTGATAAAAAAGCCAGTCAAGAATCACAAATTAAATCTTGCCTAACAGACAGCGAAATTATAGAAAAAGCCTCCCATGCTAAAAACGGAGATTTATTTAAAAGTTTATGGAATGGTAATTATGGAGAATATAAATCAAAAAGCGAAGCAGATCAAGCATTGTGTAATATCCTAGCTTTTTATTGCGGAGATGATTTCAACCGCATAGACAGCTTATTTCGCAGATCAGGTTTGTATCGTGAAAAATGGGACAGGTTTGATTATAAAAACAGAACCATAAATAAGGCTATATCGGATTGTACAAATACGTTTCACTATCGTGAAAGATCTGATAGTAAGATTTTAAATCAAGAAATACCTTATTATATCAATCAAAAAGTATTAAAGTCTACAGGTGAAATTAAATTTACTGTAAACTGTCCTCTGCTTTCAAAATATATAATGGAAAACAATGACTATTTGTTTGTTACAGATGAAGCAAATGGCGCAGTGATGCGGTACTGGTATAGAGACGGGTATTATAGATTATTTAATGATGACATGATAAAAGGTATAATCAAGGGACATATAACGTCATTTAACGAAGAAATCTTGAAAATGAATGATGTAAAAGAAGTATTTAATGACTTGACGACAGATTTAAAAGTTATTTCACATGATAAATTGAATACCGATGAAAACATCATAAATTTTCAAAATGGAATACTTGATTTGAAATCAATGCAACTACTCCCCCATAGTCCGAAATATTACTCAACCATTCAAATACCATGTGACTGGATTCAAAATGAAGCACCGATACCCGTATTTGATAACTTTATAAAGACGTTTACAAATAATGATAAAGAAATAGAAAAATTAATCATGCAGTTTATGGGTGTATGCTTATCTAATATAAAAGGTTACAGAATGAAAAAGGCGTTATTTATGGTAGGTGCAGGAGATACAGGAAAGTCGCAATTAAAAGCTTTAAAAGAAAAGTTGTTAGGTAAAGATAATTACACAGGTATTGATTTAAGAGATCTTGAAAAACGCTTTGGGACTTCCACCATCTACAACAAACGACTTGCAGGCAGCAGTGATATGAGTTTCGTAACTATAGAAGAATTAAAAACATTCAAAAAGTGCACAGGCGGAGACACCTTGTTTGCAGAGTTTAAAGGGAAAAATGGCTTTAATTTTGTTTACAATGGCCTTTTGTGGTTTTGTATGAATAAGCGACCTAAATTTGGTGGTGACAATGGCGACTGGGTGTACAACCGAATAATGCAGATAAAATGTAATAATATAATTCCACAAGAAAAACAAGATAAATTTCTCTTAGATAAAATGTACAAAGAGCGATCTGGTATCGTACATAAAGCGATAAATGCATTAAAGGAGGTTATTTCAAATGGATATGAATTTACAATTCCAGAAAGCGTAAAACGTGCAAAAGAAGATTATAAATCCGAAAATAGCACAGTTATTAGCTTTTATAAAGAATGCATTGTACCTCGTCCAACAGGTTCTATAAGCGATAATTGTACCACGCAAAAAGTTTATGATGTGTATAAAGAATGGTGCCGTGATAGTAACCATGGTTATACTAAAACAGCCAGAGAATTTAGGACTGAATTATTAGAAATATTGGGAAAGTCATTTGAAGAAGCAGCAACTAGATTGCATGGACTAAATTACTATTAAAGATATTACTCTTTCAATTGAAGCTAAAAAAAAATTATATAAAGATTTACGGCAACGATAGTTCATAATAATTGGTGGCAGTTGGTAGTAGTTAGGTGGCATTAAAAATTTAATACTGCTACCACCACGATACTAATAATCATGCGGCTTTAAGCCCATTTGGTGGCAGTTGGTGGTGGTATTTTAAATTCAATAGAGAAAAATATAAAAAAGAAAGATAAAAACAAAATATAAAATATATAAAGCAAATTCAAAAGTCTGCTACCTACTGCCACCAAAAGCCTTACAAATGGCTTAGCAGCGCGAGCTCTGCATGGTGGCAGTTAGGTGGCACTTGGTAGCAGTTATACAAATAAACAATGATAATTGAAAGGAAATGATCAAATGAATTGTAAAAAATTAGTTAAAACAGACGGAACAATAATTGAAGATGTAATAGTTTGGGAAAGCAAAAGATTTAAAGACTGCATAGAGTTTGAAAATGAGCAGGGAGAAGTAAATATTATCAAAAGAGAAGATATTGATACCCTTGTGGAAGATAGAGAAAAAGACAATTGGGTAGTACAAGTTTAGGAGGTAATAGCAATCAGTGTGTTTGAAAGAATTTTTAAAAGCAAAAAGACAGTACCAAAAACAGTACAAACTGAATTAATAAACAGTACGTCTAATATGTTCAGCGCATGGACGGGTAACGCTTATGAGAATGATATTTACAGAATTGCAATTGACGCGATAGCAAGAAATGCCGCAAAGCTTAAAGGGAGCCATATTGTAAAATACGGTAATCATACAAAATGCGAGGGTGATTGTAAATTAAATAGGCTTTTACAGGTACAACCAAACCCATATATGAGCGCATTTGATATGCTGTATAAGCTTGTAACTCACTACTTTTTATACAATAACGCTTTTGCCTATATTCAAAAAGATGACAAAGGACATGTGTTGGGAATATATCCAATTAAAGCTTTAAATGTACAGTTTTTGCAAGATAACGCAGAAACCCTTTATTGTAAATTCTTTTTTGATGCTGGTCAAGAAGTAATTTTACCGTATTCAGAGATTATTCACTTAAGACGTAACTTTAATGATAATGATTTATTCGGAGCTCCAAATACAGCATTAAATCCAGCGTTAGAGTTAGCACACACTCAAAATAAGGGTATGAGTGCAAGCATAAAAAGCAGCGCAAATATCAGAGGAATCTTGAAGTTTACTCAAATAATGGCTCCTGAAAAATTAAAACAGGAAAAAGAACAATTTATAAAAGACTATTTACAGATTGCCAATAATGGTGGCATTGTTGCAACAGACCAAAAAACAGAGTACATACCCATAACAGGCAGTAATCTTGTAATTGACGAAAAGCAAATAGGGGCTATAAAAGTTAAAATTTACGATTATTTGGGAGTATCAGAAAGAATTGTAAACAGCAGCTATACAGAAGACGAATGGGCAGCATTTTATGAAAGTACGATTGAACCTATCGCACTGCAATTAAGTCTTGAATTTACAAGAAAAATATTCAATGAGCGTGAGCAATCTTTTGGGAATCAAATATTATTTGAAAGCGGCAGACTTCAATTCAGCAGCAACGCAACAAAAATTAATTTAATTTCACAGCTTATCCCCTATGGCTTGCTTACGATAAATCAGGCTTTGGAAATCTTAAATTTACCGCAAGTAGAGGACGGAGATAAAAGACTTCAAACATTAAATGTTGTGGACGCACAAAAAGCAAATAAATATCAATTAAGCGAGGCGAAAGAAAAATGAAAGAGTTAAGAATATGTGAAATCAGAGCCGATATGTCAGCAAATGCAGATGATTTAACGCTTGAAGGTAGACCCATTGTATACGATAATCAGACAGTAATAAACGACCAATCAGGAAGCTTTAATGAAGTTATACGAAATGGTGCACTTGATGGAGCAGATTTAACGGACGCAAGGCTTTTGTATAATCATGATTTGAGCAAAATTCCCCTTGCAAAAACGCCTAAGACAATGCAGCTGATTAAAGACTCGGCAGGTCTTAAAATGGTAGCGCATTTACCCGATACCGAGGAGGCAAAAAGCGTTTACACGGCAGTAAAACGTGGCGATTTATCAGGTATGAGTTTCGCTTTTAAAGTTCCACCCGGTGGCGATAAATACAATCCAAAAACCAACACAAGAGAGATTTTTAAAATTGAAAAAGTGTACGAAATAAGTATTGTACCGTTCCCATCGTATCCACAGACAAGCGTTGAGGCAAGGGCAATTATTCAAAAAGTAAACGACCCCAAAAGAGCAGAAATGAAAATCAAAATAAATCAAATTTTAAGGAGAGTAATTTAGATGAATTTTAAAAATATTGCAGAGGTATTTAACTATTATAAGGACAAGGACATTTCAGAAATAGAAAAAAGAGCAAAGGAGATAAACAATTTGATTGATACAGATGCAAACGCAGATATTGACGCATTAAACCTTGAACTTGACGGCTTAAAGCAAGCAAAAATAAATATTGAAGAAAGGAAAAATAAACCTATGCCAAACTTTAATCCTATTACAAAAATGAATTTTGAAAATTTAAGTGTTTCTAATAATGATGATTTATTATCTACAAAAGAATATAGAACAGCCTTTTTCAAGACGCTTTTAGGACAGACCTTAAATAATTTTGAAAATGAAGTATACGAAAAAGCGATATCAGAAAAACGTTCTGAAAGTTTTAGCACCGTAACAAATTCTGCAGCAGTTTTGCCTACACAAACCTATAATCAAGTAATCAGCAAAGCTAGAACCATGGGAGGTTTGCTGTCAGTTTGCAGAGGTTTTAATTTGCCGTCAAAAATCTCCGTACCCATAGGGACGCCAAAAAGCAAAGCGTCATGGCATACAGAGGGAAGTGCTGTCGAGAGTGAAAACCCAGATGTTGCGGCAATTTCATTCACAGGTTATGAAATTTTAAAAGTATTTTCAATAAGCGCAGCAGCCAAAAAGATTAGCATTGAGGCGTTTGAAAGTTATATCATAGATGAATTAACAAATTGTGTTATGGCTTGTATTGCGGACGCTATCGTAAATGGAACAGGAAGCGCACAAGGCACAGGTATTCTACCAGGCATAACATGGGCTAAAACAGGAGTGAGCAAAAATCACATTGAATTTAGCAAAACAGCAGGTCTTACATATAAAGATGTGACAAATACAGTTGCACTATTAAAAAGAGGCTATGGCGCAGGTGCAAAATGGGCTATGAATAATGCAACGCTTTACAATCTTTTTTATGGACTTGTGGATAACAACAACCGACCAATATTTATAATTGACCCCAAAAGTGAGAATATCGGTAAAATATTAGGATTTGATGTAATTATAGATGATAACCTTTCTGACGAGGTAATTCTATTTGGGAATTTTAATTACATGGGCTATAATCTTGCCGAGAATATTGCGGTTGAAGTTTCAAGGGAAAGCAGCTTTAAGTCAGGTCTGATTGATTACAGGGCCATGGCAATACAGACTGTAAGCCGATTGTCACGGAGGCATTTATAAAGCTTACAAGGGCGGCGTCGTAAAATGCTAAGTTTAAATGAGGCGAGAGAATCTTTAAGAATTGACGGTACTGACAATGACAATATAATAAGTGCACTATTAGAGGCAATACCAAGTTATATTGAGGTTGCAACAGGCATGACAGTTTCACAGCAAAACACAGAGCCTTTAATAAATTCGGTAAGCAGGTTTATATTGCAGTTGTGGTACAATGCCGAACAGTCAGACAGTGAGAAGCTGCAAAGAACAATAGACAGTTTGCTAAAAGCCATAACATTAAAAGCAGACAAGAGTTGAGGTGATGAGTAAGGGCTATGCGAAAGCTTTTTATCACAGCAAAAAGTGGAAAGACACGCAGGCTGCATATATGATGAGCCAAAACTATATTTGTGAGAGATGTGGAGAAACTGCGCGCATAGTCCACCATATTAAATATATAAATCCAAAGAATATAAATAATCCTAATATAACTTTTGATTGGAATAATCTTGAGGCACTTTGTATAGCTTGTCATACTCTGGAACACAAAAGTCATGGGGTATGTAATAATGATGTCATGTTTACGAAAGACGGAGATTTGATTAAGTTCCCCCTACTCAAAAAATAAATCAAGTAGCTAAAACACCGAGCTCCCAGTATAAAAAACCTCTCCATGAGTTTTTATATTAAGGGGTGAGATAAATAAAACGAGGTGATACACATGAGTAAAACAAAAATAAAAGAATTTAGCAAGGATTTAAAACAATTTGAGGAAATATTAAAAATCATACCAGAAGAACGCAAGCAAATAGCGCAAAAGTTAATAACAGAAATCTGTTTTATAACAAAAACTCTTGAAGAAAACGGTACAATAGATTTATTCGAGCAGGGCAAGCAACGATTTATGAGGGAGAGTCCCGCATAAAGGCATATAACACAACAATTCAGCGGTACAGCTTGCTTTATAAACAGCTTGAAAACATGATACCTAGAGGTCCGCAAGAAAATTCTGAAAGCGAACTATACAAATTTATAAATTAGGAATAAAAATGAACTACATTTTAAAGTATTTAAAAGCAATAGAAAACGGCGAAATAATCGTATCTAAGAGGGTTTATAAAGTTTATAAAAAGCTTTAAGATGATATTGAAAATCCCAATGGCAGATATATTTTCGATGAGAAAAAAGCAGAAAGAACGATTGAATTTATAGAGAAATTTTGCAAGCATTCAAAAGGAGAATGGGCTGGAAAGCCTGTTAAATTAGAATTGTTCCAAAAGGCCTTTATTTCTGCATTGTTTGGCTTTTTGGATAAAAATACGGGTTTTAGAAAGTACAAAGAAACTTTATTTATGGTGGCTCAAAAAAACGGAAAAAGCACCATGCTAGCTGGCATTGCGCTTTATATGCTAATTGCTGACAATGAGCCAGGAGCTGAAATTTACAGCATAGCCACAAAGAAAGACCAGGCAAGGATTATATTTGATGAGACGCACAACATGATAAAGCAAAGTCCGGAACTAAATAATTTTGTTAAAAAGAGAAAGTCAGACTTATATTTTCCTTTAACTATGAGCAAATTTCAGCCTTTAGGCAAAAACAGCGACACCCTTGGCGGGTTAAATTCTCATTTAGTGATTATGGACGAACTCCACAGCGTAAAAGATAGAAATTGTTATGAAATCATGAAACAAAGCCAAAGTGCAAGACGGCAACCGTTATTTATAATGATTACAACAGCAGGAACTATAAGGGAATGTATTCGTATGCGTGCAAAGTTGCAGACGGGACATTTATTGATGAAACATTTTTACCGATAATCTATGAGCTTGACAGCAAAGAAGAATGGATTAATCCAAAGGCATGGGAAAAAGCAAATCCAGGATTAAACACGATTAAAAAGCTAAAAGACTTATTCGAGAAAGTGGAAAGGGCGAAAAATAACCCAAAAGATTTAAGTGGAATACTTACAAAAGACTTTAACATACGAGACACAATTAGCACTGCATGGCTTTCTTTTGATGATATAAATAATGAAAAAACTTTTGATTTATCAGAATTTAAAAACTGTTATGCCATAGGCGGAGCCAATTTAAGTATTACAACGGATTTAACTTGTGAAACACTTTTGATGATGAATAGGGAAACCGAAGAAAGGTTTATAACCCAGATGTATTGGCTGCCGAGAGACAATTTTGAAAAGCGAGTTCAGTTTGATAAAATTCCCTATGATAAATGGCTAGAGCGTGGACTTTTAAGGTTATGTAACGGAAATTCAATAAATTATGGAGATGTTACAGCATGGTTCCTTGAAATGGTAAATAAATATGGAATTACTCCAGCGTGGATTTATTATGACAGCTACAGTGCGAAATATTGGGTGGAGGAAATGGAAAATAACGGATTTGTAATGGTGCGCTGCATACAGGGAGCTAAAACTCTAAGCTTACCTATGCAGATGTTGGGAGCAGACTTGAAAGCTAAAAAGATAAATTACAACAACAATCCAATCCTCAAATGGTGTCTGACAAATACAGGAGTGCAGACTGACAGAAATGGTAATATAGTGCCGATTAAAGCACAAAGCCCTAAACAAAGGATAGACGGAACAGCGAGTTTACTTGACGCTTATGTTGGACTTTATGAACACTTTAATGAATTTAAAAATGCTTTGTAACTTTTTGAAAAAAGTTACTCAAAAACTTTCAAATCGCGAAACAGCCATCATAAAACATCATGATATAACACCCGCGCAAGTAGCTAAAATCACAGGAAAGGCGGTGTTATACAGTGAAAAAACTAAAAGACAAAAAAATAAGGATTGTCAAGTTACAACAAGCCAAAGACGAAGATGGTTTTTATATAAATGAATTGATACCCATACATAACGGTACTTTGTGGGCATATTACAGGCAATTATCAGGAAAAGAATTTTACGTCTCAAAAGCGGTACAGCATGACGAAGAATGTCTGTTTGTCATAAATTACCGAGATGATATTACCACAGATATGGAAGTAGAGTTTAAGGGCAAATATTACGATATTACCAGAATTGATAATTTTTAGGGATACAAAAATGATATTTCTATTTATGCGAAGCTTTCTAAAAAATAAAAGGCACAAAAATTAGCTTGTGTCCTAATCATCATAATGCCCTTTACAGCCAATGATATAGATCTTATCTTCATATACTTTATAAATAAGCCTATGTTTTTCAGTTATGCGCCTACTCCAATAACCAGACAATTCATTTTTTAATGGCTCTGGTTTTCCTAGTCCTTCAAAAGGAGTACAGCTAATATTATCTATTAAATCGTTAATTTTTTTGAGGACCTTTTTATCCTCTTTCAACCATTCAGTATAATCTTCCCAAGCTGTCTCGCCAAAAATTATATTTTTATTCATCTTCCAGTTGCCTCAGCTCTTCTATACTTTTAGCTACAGTGCCTTTTCCAGCTTCTAATTGTTTTTTAGAAGTCACGAGCCTATCATAGTCTTCTTTGTTACTCATAATATATAGATTTTCTTTCATGTTATTATATTCCTCAAGTGAAATCATAACGACATTTTTGTCATTTTTACGAGTAACTATCACAGTTTCGTAATCATCAGTTACCTTATCGCAGTAATCTTTGAAATTATCTCTCATATTCGAATAATTAACAGCTAACATAATCATTTCTCCTATTTCAATTAAGTACAATTTATTGTACAATATATTATATGTAATGTCAAGTTATTTATGTAAAAAATTTTTTATTTTAGGGGTTGATTTTTTCCACGTAACCAAAGGAGGTGAAAATTATTGCCAGAAGAAATCGTGCTGATTACATGAGAGCCAGAAGAAAAAATATGAAAACCTTTAGTGCAGAAGTTGAAAAAGAAAAATTCGAAAAATTTGAAGCAAGACTTGGTGAAAAAAACACTACAAAAACTCAATGGCTAAATGAAAAAATCGACGATGAGTTAAAAAAATAGGAGAAATGGCGCCGGTCAAAGCAAACCATTTCCCACTCAACACCCACAACTACCAAAAGATAATTGGAGCGTAAATATTATATCATGCGTTTTAATTTCTTTCAATGGCTTGTGGAAACCAAAATTTGAAAGGAAAACTATATAAATAAACGAAAAGATTGATTTTAACGATAAAACTTAAATTGAAGAGTTGGCATGTAATATTTTAATATATATTTTAGATATACCACATCAACCTCGGTATTTAAGCGAACGGCATAAACAAAATTCCAAATACTGTGATAAATTTGAAAAAGAGTTCATCAAAGGATTGAACTATGAACAGCGAAAGGATTATGATTCTTTGATATCGGCTAAAACGCTAACATCAGCAACGGAATTCGAATATGTGTTACTTTTTGGAATGCAAATAAAAGTTGCACTAGATGAATTGATAAAAAATCCTCTTAAAAATTCTTCGATTATATGACAGAATAGGAACACCGGCTTGTGAACTTTATAAATCAAGTAAACAGAAAATGGAGAAACAAGACAATGAATAATTTTCAGAGAGATTTTATTGGTATGAGTAACATTTTCATTGAAGATAGCATTAAAGAACTAAAAAATACAAATGATGAATACAAAAATAAGAATAGAAAACAGCGAGAAATTGAAAATCAATTAACAGAATTAAAATCAAGATTGTCAGAGAGCGACAAGAAGATTATTGAAAAATATGAAAATAATATTTTTTATTTAAGAGCTATAGAACAAGGCTGGCTGTACTTGCAAGGTTACAGATATTGTGTAAAATTTTTCAAACTTTTTAGAGTGATATAAGGAGAATAAAATGGGGAGATTAAAAGAAAACGTAGAAATGTTTTTTACCGAGTTAATGCAGGATAGCATTAAAAATTTAAAGGAATGCGATGAAAACTATAAGGGTATCAGATCAACCCATGCAAATGTTAGCCAACGTTTTTGTGATTTATTTCAAAATTTTGGCGTAAAGGATAAAGAATTTGCAGAAAGTTTTTTAGAAGAAAAGTGTTTACTTAATAGCATAGAACAAGACTGGCTTTATTTGCAGGGATACAAGGATTGCATTAAACTATTAAAACTTATTAAAGCAATTTAAAGTGGAGACTAACTATTAAAAGTCAAGCCCCCCACCCAAAAAAAATCCGTCTGCTGACCGCTGCCCCTGACAAACAGCATTCAAATGCTGCTGTCAGGACAGCGAGGGCGACGGAGAGAACAGCAAAG
>CALWUI010000009.1 GCA_944384705.1 uncultured Clostridia bacterium | reverse complement strand
TCTTTTTCCACCAAATATCCGACTGCACCGGGATCATTGCCTCCATGCCCTACTCCTATGAACACTTTTGCCATAAAATGTCATCTCCTTTTTCTTTTCTAAAAGACACGTTTAATTATCATTTTTTTGCTCTGCCGAAACCAATTCTTCACCGGTAATTTCCTTATACTGCTCAGCCGTGATTACATTTTTCTCAACAGCCTTTGCTACCATCTGTTTATTCCAAAGCTTACGATCAAAATTTTTCTTAATTTGTTCAAATGTCATTTTACTTTCCCTCCACTATAAATTTGCTAGATTTTGGTATTCTAGTGCCGCAGCGATTCTCTCTTCCGCTGATGGATCCGGTTCTGCAGGCGGTGTATTGCGAATTTCTTCTATTTTGGCAATTGCTTCGTCTTCACTCAAAGAAGAATCAATTCCCATCTGCGAGCGCACTGCTGCCAAATTTTGTACTGCAAAACAAACTTGGCCTGCCTCATCGGTCTCGATAATATGCGTAAACGTCTCAACTGCAGGGAAATCATTTTTGATGATTTCAGCCGTTGCAATCGCTCCATTTGGGTACATATAAGTCTTGTTGCCTGTGAATTTTTCAATTTTTACCATGAATTCTTCCTCCTATTAAATTGTTGTGTTTTTGAATTTTATATAACCTGTTGCCGGCGTTGGAATGGATATTGTTTCCATATCTGCTGTGACGGTTTCTTCCTCTGTCATGTTTTGAAACTTGTATTTTGAACCTTTATACACCACAAAATCTGCTACTGCATTAAAAATTTCCACAGTTTTTAAATAGCCACTAGACGAAAAGCCACCTCCGAAAAGTGCATAATTTCCAAATTCTGTGGCTGCCAAGTTATACTTAGCTTCGTTAAAATCAGTAAGAATAGTTCTAATCAAATTGCTGTTATATGTTTCTACAGTAGGAAGAAGCCCATCTGAATTCGAGCCTCCCGCAAAGATTGCGCTGTCCCCACTTGAAGCCGCAGATAATAAATACCTTGCTTTGCTTAAATTTGTTGGTGTGATTTTTGCTAAATTTTGGTTATATGCATCTACTGCAGAAGAATAGGTCGACGTGTTGCGCCCTCCAACAAAAAGAGCATAATTTAAATTTGAGGTTGCAGCCAAATACATTCTTGCCTCACTCAAATCAGATGGTGTGCTGCGTACTAAACTACTGTTATAGGCATCCATAGTGGCGTGTTTAGGATTAGATTGTCCTCCAGCGAATAGTGCATAATTGCCAATAGTTGTTGCTGCTAAGGCTAGTCGTCCTGCGCTTAAAGATGTTGGTGTACTTTTTGTTAAATTACTATTATATGCATCTATAATTGTGGGATATATGCCGCTAGGATTAATACCTCCAGCAAAAATAGCATAACTCCCTATTGTTGTTGCCGCTAAAATAGACCTTCCTTGGCTCAAAGATGTTGTTGTTCCTTTCGTTAAACTAACGTTATATGTGTCTACGGTTGAATTATAAGTACTAGAGCCATAACCCCCTCCAAACAAAGCATAATTTCCAACTGTTGTTGCGGCTAATTCTCTTCTTGATCGACTCAAAGATGTCGCTGTTCCTTTTGTTAAACTCGAATTGTAGGTGTCCACCGTAGAAAAATAATATGAACTAGAAGCATAACTATAGCCTCCCCCAAAAAGGGCATAATTCCCGACTGTTGTCGCGGCTAATTTCTCTCTTGATTGGCTCAAGGATGTTGGCGTACTTCTTGTTAAAATGCTGTTATAAGCATCTACAGTAGAAAAATAAGTATAGCTAGAAGCAATTCCACCTCCAAAAAGAGCATAACTTCCTACTGTTGTCGCTGCTAAATTAGACCTCCCTTGGCTCAATGCTGTCGCTGTGCTTTTAGTTGGTAATGTATAATTCCCATATTTTTCAAATTTAATAGTTGCATATCCGCCTCCACGTCTCGATATAATCGCATTGCCCATTATCTCACCACCTTTATTTGAATTGGGATTGCCACGGTTGGCTTATCTTCGAGACAAGTTACAGTTATCTGATTTGTTCCTGTTGCGATTTTAGAAACGCATCCCCAGGCTTCGAGCTGACTTAAAGCCGTTTCTGAGTCTGTATCTAAAACTACGTCTACAATTGGCGAATCATCCGATAAGATTCCAGCTACCGTCACATTTTGCATGTACGGCACTCTGCTTCCAGACCAATTTGACCTAATTGTTGCATTGTAAAGTTTTGACAAACTATGATTTTCTAAATCCGTAAGTGTTGTAAACATTTCAGAAATAGAACTTATTTCCAAGCCATCCATTTTAACCCGATATAATGGCATTTAATGCAATTTGTAGCCTTCAAAAATATTTCCGGTAGTTATTTCTGGGGCAACCCCTGTGCTGCTAGATATTCCTTCAATTACGGTTAATTCTAAGTTTTCTACATCCGTGCTGAAATTTTTGTTGTATCTTGCCACACGTTTCATTCCTTGAATTCCATTATTTATCGTCAAATCCGTATATGTATTTGGCGCTTGACGTGCATGCCGACATTGCATCTACAAAAAATATGTCAAACAAGTTAATTGAGATAATCAAACATTTACTATTCATGTTCATATTTTTTAGCCTGAAGTGAGTAAAGTTCACAATATTTCCCATTCTTTTTCATTAATTCTTCGTGAGTACCTGTTTCTGAAATTTTACCTATGTCTAATAAAATTATTTTATTTGCAAGTTTTGCACTATACATTCTGTGTGAAATAATTAATATTGTTTTTTCTTTCCCAAATTCGTTAAAAATCTTGAATACTTCTTCTTCTGCTCGTGGGTCAAGAGCTGCAGTTGGCTCATCTAAAATAAGAAAAGGAGCATCTCTAAAAACAGCACGAGAAACAGCCAATTTTTGCCATTGACCTATAGATGGCTCAATTCCATAATCATAAAATTCTTTGCTAAGTTTGGTGTCATAACCATTTGGATATTTTTTTATAAAATTAATAGAGTTAGTTTTTTTAGCAATTTCATTAATATAATCTGTATCATGGATTTTTTTTACATTCCCAAAAGCAATATTACTCCTTACATCAAGGGAATAATGAATAAAATCTTGAAAAGTAATTCCAAAAATACTTTGATAATCTTTTATATCATAATCTTTTATATCAACACCATTTAAAAGGATCTTTCCACTAGTAGGATTGTAAATTCTTAAAAGTAGTTTTATTAAAGTTGTTTTACCACTTCCATTTTCGCCTACCAAACAAATTTTATCTCCTAATTTTATTTTTAAATTTATATTTTTTAAGCTTAAATTTTTTATTCCGGGATATTTAAAAGAAACATTATCAAAAATAATTTCATAGGGTTTATTTATATTTTTTATGTAATATTTTACTGGTTGATATGATGTTTTGTAGTTTAGAAATTCAAATAAATAATTTAAAAATTGCATACACTTATTATTGTCTATGATTTGTTCTATAAATGAAAATAAGCCAGTTTCTAAAGAAATTAACGCAGTATTGTATAGCACAAATTTTGATAAAGAAATAAATCCTGAAATTACACCATTAATCAGTATAAATTCTAAAATTACCATTATTGTGGCAGCAATAATAGTAGTTCCAAAAGTATAAATTATATTTTTATTTATAATCTTAACTTTTTCATTAATAAGCTTTGAAAATAGTTTTTTCCTTTGTTTTTTCAAATAATCAAAAAGGTTAAATAACCTTATTTCATTTGAAAATTTTTTATCTGAAATTAAATCATAATGATATTGTATTTCTCTGTATTTACAAGTTGAATTTTTCATAAAATCGAAAATTTCATTTTGGACATTATATTTTATAAAATAAACCGGAAATGTAAAAGCTACTAAAAGAAAAACTAACCATATATTCAGTTGAACCAAAATAATAATATATCCTATTAATCCTATTGCAGATGAAATTATATTAAATAAATTGTCAAGAATTTCTAGTGGAGCATATGAAGATTGTTCTGATGTATTTCTATAAAGATCTAAAAATTCAGGTTTATCTATTATTTTTTGAGGAATATCTTGAAATTTTTCTGCAATAAGATCTTCAATATTTTGAGATAATTTAGATCCTGCTAACTCCGAAATAGAATATTTAATATTATTTGTAATTAAATTCGTAGTAACACTAAAAACTATGGCAAAAATCCACAAAACAATTAAGGTATAGTTATATTTAAGTTGCCCATCAATATTTTGTTCAAATACCTTTAAAAGTTCTGAAATAGAAAAGTCAGTAAAAACTGGACTTAATCCTGAAATTATTATAGAAATCATTGATACAAACATAACTTTGGGATCAGATTTATACACTTCTTTTATTATAAAAAAACATTTTTTATAAAACAATTTTAATTTATTTAACATTTTAATCGACCTTGTTCATACTCGAGATTTATGCTTTTATATAAGACATCCTTAATTTATTTGTTGTAATGTGTATTAAATAAAAATTAAAGCCATTTTTGCCATCTTTTAATACAATCATAATCTTTATACATTTTAATTATTTTTAATGAATTTTTAGCTATTTCAAGTGATTTATTACATTTGCATGAGCACGGTACGTGAGAGATCAAAGATGTTCCCAACAAATAATCTGCAGGATTTATCAGTAAATAATCTTTTTGAAAATTACCTGATATAACTAATTCTTTTTCCCATTGATCAATAGAGTTTTCTCCGAGATTAGCAATTCGCTTAGAACAACAAGAAGGATATCCCAAAAGACATCCTAAAACATAAGTATGAGGAAAAACCGAGTCATCGACAACATTTACAATCGTTGCTAACAATAAATGATTAGAAATATACATCAACCCAGAACGGCTAATTTTGCTTTTATATTTAAATTTTTTACACCAATTATGCATTTTTTCATAAATTTTATAAGTATTTTTCCCAAGCCTAATCGCTCTTTTTGAACCAGATAAAAAAAGCAATATATCAACATAATCAGAATTTTTTAGGCCCTTTGGCAAAGAAGAAAAAGCTTCGATATTAAACATAATATGACATCTCACTTTATAAACTTAGAAATGTCACTCACGTCTATTCCGTAGTTGATTAACTTTTCAAAAAGGTGATGTAGCCCAACATTCCAAAATTCAACTGGATAAAAAGATGGTGACACTCCTATAAAAATATAATCTATATGATGGGTTTTGTTTAGATCTCCTAGTTTTTTGCATAACATAGACATAACCTTTTTTTGGACATCTATATTTGGATTATGTAAAAATTGTCTTTCATGCTCCCAACTAGTTGACCCGTTAAAACGATTATTAAAATAATCCATATCTATATGTAAAAGAATTTTGCTATTTTTATCTATAAATTTAAATAAATCAACGATTTCTGATGTTTTTACATAGATGTTATTGCTTTTTAAATTTGTATAAATAGGCAAATAATCTATACTGAATCGATGAGTTTTTTTATAAAATGTAATATCTGGGACAGATCTAAATCTCATCTCAAATTCTTTTTTCTTAATAATGTTTTGCTTTAAATGTAAAACACTAACTTTTTCTACAGAACTGATTATAGGTGTAAGCATGCTTCCGATTGTGATTGCTCCACTTTTTATGGCAGCTTTTATTGACTCTGGGTTTGAAATCTGTACTGTTTTTTGAGTAAGTAAATCTGTATGCCAAGCACCGTTGTAGCTAATCAGAGGAGACATTAAATCGCTATGATCATCTATATGAATTACAGTTAAGTTTTTAATGTCAAAATTTTCTCTGTTTCTAATTACACTCCAAGCATAAGGCATCCAGCATTCAGATAAACATAGACAATTTGTTTTTGTAATCTTGCAATAGTCTTTCACGTCTTTAGGCTCGATTGAAAATAAATTAAGTCCACTAGAAATATCTTCACAATACGCATAATCTAATCGCTTTAACATTAATTGAATGTAGTTTTTTGATGAAAGATTATTTACAGAAATTAATTCAAATTCACTAAATTTATCAATTATTTTTTCATAGTTAATGCATCCATCAGAAGAGAATATTTCTTTATTTATTTTCACTAAAACAGTATCGTTGTCACTTTTAAAATTATTTTTATCATCGATTAACATACAATTAACCCTTTATAAATCTTTTTGTTTCTTTTTCAATTTCTTTAAACAATTTATTGCGTGCGTGTGCAAACAGAGCAAGCATTTCTTCACAATAAATACTAGGGTTACTAAATCCATTATCAGCAGAATAACGATGTGGAAGTGATCCTCCACCGCAAATATTGCCAAATTCGCAATGTTTGCATTTTAATGGTATATTATTCCAGCTTAAAAGTTTGTTATATTCTAAAATCTTTTCAGAATTAATTGCTTTACTTATTGAAGAATCAAATAAAGTTAACCCTATTGCTGAAGCATTTTCGTAGGCCACTTTCATAATATCAGTAGTATGATATGACCCATCTGTTTCGATTGTAATGTAATCTAATTTTCCAAGACCAAAGGTATCTAACGTTGAAGAGGTTCCTAAAAGACCTTGTAGTATATGTTCAAATGTTCTATAATGAAGGCGCTGATGTTTGCTAAACCAAGAGTCAAATGCGTTTATGAGCCATTTTGAATATATGAAATGATCTTTTTCTTTCCCCATTGGAGGGTCTATATAAGTACTATCAGGAAGAAGCAAATCTATGTTTGTAAGATCGTTGTCATCATAGAAAGACAGTATTTCATCAGGAGCAAAATTAGGATCGATTACTCCTATTACGCCTTCAAAAATTTCTGGATACTTTTTTAACAAATTAATTGCATTCAAAACGTCTTGAAAAGAACCACTCCCTGAAGCATATTTTCTATGGTGGTTATGAACATTTTCAGGTCCGTCTAGAGAAAGAGATATGCCTATACCTCTTTTTGCACAATTATCTAAAAATTTTTCATCAATTAAAGTCCCGTTAGTTTGCAAAGAAAACGATATTGAAGCATAATTTTCACACATAGTTCGAATTTTATCAGAGATCTCTATAAGTCTATTTTTTCCTATAAAAAGAGGCTCTCCACCATGAAAAATAATGTTTGCTTGATTAATGTTTTCCTCAAACAAATATTCGCGAAGTCTTTCTGAAAAATTATCAATCACAATGTCAGATATAGTAGCAGGCATTTTTTTCCATGAGTTATCCCTGTGCTTAAAAACATAACAATAATCACAGTTTAAATTACATCTCGCAGCTACACGAAGAAAGAATGTATTTATAGCCATATTTTATATCACTCCATAATGAACCTAGTGCATGAGCTCAATCATATTTTCGTCAGGATATAATGAAAAATACTCTTTCCATACACCTTCGCACTTTTTATTATATTTACAAATCGAACAAGATTTGTATTTTTTGTGTCCAGAAGAGAATAATTTCTGATAATCTAATTCTCCATCTTTTTGCCCACCATATCCGATTACATTAATACATCTACGTTCCAAAAAATCAAATGCATACTTTCGAAGGTTTGGAATAAAAACACAAAATGGGAGCTCTTCTATATAGGGTTTTATGCCATTCTCTAAACAATAAGAAAGAGCTTCATTAACATATGGTTGAACTTCTTTATAAGTAGGAACAATTTTTTGACTATAACACAGCCCTATTGGGTGTGGAAATGTTATATTAAACTCAGTGAGTCCGAATTCATCATGTACAAACTTGTATATATTTTTTAGGCGTTGATAATTTTTTCGATTAATTACTGTCTGAATGGCAATTTTTTCTTTACCAACAGAAGTAGAAATTTTACGGATTGCATTAGTTGTTTGTATAAAGCTTCCTTTTGCCATTGTAATACTGTCATGAATTTCTGGTAAATCACAATGAAGCGCAATTAAATAAAAGTCTATAACATCTTCTGCTGCCTTTTGCCTATCATCATTTGATAGCATACGTCCATTTGTTTGAACATCTACAAAAGTAATTTTACCATTTTCTTTTCTATTTTTGATAAAATTCATTAATTCAAAAAAATCCTTACGTATGGTTACCTCTCCACCAGTTAAAGTAAGTTGAATTTTTCCATACCGTTCAATATATTTATCAATCATTTTTTTTATTTCATCAAGTGTTAAATCATTTTCGTCAGTTTTATCCGATATGACG
Organism: uncultured Clostridia bacterium; assembly: GCA_944384705.1. Taxonomy (GTDB): domain Bacteria; phylum Bacillota; class Clostridia; order Oscillospirales; family Acutalibacteraceae; genus CAG-557. The sequence goes on along the minus strand of CALWUI010000009.1, from coordinate 1,525 downwards.
CAATGAATACAATGATTGTTACATGAAAATCCCACTTTAAGGTCTATAAGTTGAGCCATGGATATACCTCTTCCTAAAAATTATAAAAACGGCCTAGAAAGAGTAAGTTCCTTCCTAGGCCACTCATTTTTTTGACATTCAGCTTCTATTGTGACGATTATGCATACGACTATAGCCACAACATTTTTTTGAACTTGAGTTAAAGCGGTCTTGCAACCTAAAAAGAATTTCGTTGGCAGGTTTTACGATTGCTGACAGCTTTTCAACCAAACTTTTTTGTACTGCTTGCGTAGGATTTATATTTGCAATATTGTTCATTATACTCACCTCCTTTTTTTACAGAATTTATAAAAATTAAGATTAACATATACATTGTATTTTAAATCTTATTTTTTAACTCAATTTTAATTATATTAATGGTAAAGACGAAAAAAGTCGAATTTTGCATGATTTGAATAATTTTCACAACTTTGTATAAATGAATATTTTTATAAATTATATTGTCGAAATTTTTATGATATATTTTTAAAATTTAACGTGTAGGCTTGCAGATAAAATGATATTTTTGTATTTAATTAGCTGTAAGAAAAAATAAAACAAAAATTTAAGTCATAGTAAAAAAGACTTTTTATTCGAACAAATTAATAAATTCGTTCGTTTGTGTTTTTTTTGTTTTGTCGACGCAGATATTTTATTGATGATACATGGAAATTGTGATTGTATTAAAAAATTTTGTCTTGCTGGACTCAACATATTTTAAAGTTAGAGAAAATCATATAATTACGTCAAAAGCAATAACGATTACAGTATAAACTAAGGATGATGGGCATAAAAAATCATTGGATTTAGGATATATAAAAATGGATCTAGAAAAACATGGAGTGAATTTTTGAAGTCACTAAAAGAAAGGAATGAAAGAAGTAAAAATGTTTGTTTAAGATGCATATGATGGAATTTTACAAGGTATTTACAAATATTATTCTGAATCACCATGACAAAAAATGTCAGCCACACTTTTCAAGTAATATACGTGATAAAACACTACCTAAATATCAAAAAAACTTGCTACAAAATTAACAGAAATGTATAAATGCAAAACATTAGAAAAATCAAAAGAAAAAAGGGATTGTGATGTAGTATAAAAAAAGTTGACACATTATTTTCGAAGAAAAATAATAAAAACAGGAGATGAAAATAATGGGAAGAAAATATGACAAAGAATATAAAATTCAGGCAGTAAAATTAGCAAAAGAAATTAACGTAAGTAGAGCAGCAAAAGAACTAATGATACCGGAAGGTACAATACGAACATGGCTAAAAAATGCCGAAATAGGAATTTTATACCTAGGAGAAAAAACACATACGTCAAGCGAAGCAAGAAGCTTGGTTGAAGAAATAGCAGAACTTAGAAAACGTATAAAAGAACAGGATAAAGAGATAAATCGGCTGAAAAAGGAGAATGAATTTTTGGAGGAAGCAAGCACTTTTTTCGCCGCGAGCCGTCAGAAGTTAGCAAAAACGAGAG
>CALWUI010000008.1 GCA_944384705.1 uncultured Clostridia bacterium | reverse complement strand
ATCAAGGAAATGTTGTTAGAAATTAGGCTCGAGCAGAAGCATAATAAAAAGCTTTTCGGCAAGAATTATTACAATAGCGATTATGTGTTCACTTGGGAAGATGGAAAGCCATACGATCCTGGTTACATAACAAAAGCATTCCAAAAAGTTTTAACAAAAAATACTTTTCCAAAAATAAGATTTCATGATCTGCGGCACAGTTGTGCAAGCATTTTGTACGACAAGGGTTGGGAACTAAAAGACATTCAAACCTGGCTTGGCCATGCAGACATTGAAACGACAGCCAACATTTATACTCACATCAGTAAATCCAGAAAAGAATTCATGGCAAAAGATTTAGAACACACTTTTGCAATGTAAAAAAACTTTTTTGGAAATTTGGTAGAAAAAATGGTAGAAAAACATATTTTTACACATACTTTAAAAAAATTTAAACTTACAAAACCTAGGAACCAAGCGGCTTTGAAGGTGGAGCTGATAACCGGATTCGAACCGGTGACCTCATCCTTACCAAGGATGTGCTCTGCCTAATGAGCTATATCAGCATGCTTTTTGTGATAAATATTAGTATATCATAAAAAGAAAAAATATCAAGTTTTGCGAAAAATAAATCCAGAAAATATATAAAATTTTTTTATAAACGAATGGAAGACTTCTCTATCAAAAATTTTTTATCAGATTTTATGGACTATATAATTTTAATGTTTTAAAATATAATAAAATGTTATATGGAAATGGATGTTTTAAAATTATGATAGATAAAAAAAAAGCAGAAAAAGCGGTGCATGATTTATTGCTAGCTTTTGGAGAGGATACAAATAGAGAAGGGCTTTGCGAGACACCCAAAAGAGTTGCAAACATGTACTTGGAGCTTTTGTCTGGAATGGATACGGACCCTTGCGAACATTTAAAATTTTTTGACGAACAGGCTTGTGAATCTGAGATAATTATGATTAAAGATTTGCCGTTGCATTCAATTTGTGAGCATCACCTTATGCCATTTTTAGGAACTGTTAGTATTGCATATATTTCTGATGAGGGAAAAATTCTTGGCCTTTCTAAATTTGCTAGAATTATTGATTGTTTTGCAAAAAGGCTTCAAGTTCAAGAGCGGTTAACTGATCAGATTGCAAAGTTTTTTTATCAAAAGGCTGGTGTTAAGGGAATAATGGTTGTGATAGAAGCAGAGCATTTATGCATGACTATTAGAGGAATTAAGGCTGCTGGTTCAAAAACAAAAACCATAGCTTATTATGGAGTTTTTAAAGAGGATCCGCAAAAAAGAAGCGAAGTTTTAAGTATGCTTGATAGAGGTTAAATCTCAATGAATAAAGTTTTTATAGCTGGTAGCTTTGTTTTTAATTTAGAAGAAAAAACTCATGTTATGGGAATTCTAAATATAACACCAGATTCATTTTCTGACGGTAATAAATGGTTTGAAGTCGATTCGGCTGTGGCTCATGCGTTAGAGATGCAAGATGATGGTGCGGATATCATAGATATTGGTGCTCAATCGACTAGACCTGGATGTATAGAAATATCTGCTAAAGAGGAACTAGAAAGGTTGAGCCCGGTTTTGGCAGCTTTGAAAGACAAAATTTTTGTTCCAATTTCTGTGGATACGTTTTATCCTGAAGTTGCACAAGAGGCTATTAAATATGGTGTTAGCATTATAAATGATGTTAGTGGGTTTAAGAATGAAAAAATGCTGAGCGTTGCAAGTAAAAGTAACTGTGGATGTATTGTCATGTATGATGGCGAAACATCTAATATGAAAAGTTTTTTTGAAAAGCAAATTAGCAAAATGCAAGATAAAAATATTAAAAAAGAGAGAATTTGTTTAGATCCAGGTATTGGATTTGGCAAAAACAATAAAGAAAATCTATGCGTAATAAAAAATTTTAAAAAATATTTACCAAATAATTATGCGTCTTTGATTGGAGCCTCGAGAAAAAAAGTCATTGGCATGGCCTGCGGAGAACCTCAGGCTGATAAAAGAGATCATGGAACTATTGCTGCACATACAATTGCTATTTTAAACGGTGCAAATATAATAAGAGTTCACAACGTAAAAGCTGCAACTCAGGCAGCCAAAGTTACAGATTCAATTTTAAAATCAAGTTTGGAAGAGTAATTATGGATAAAATTGTTATTAAAGGACTAAAAATCTTTGCATATCACGGAGTAAATCCAGAAGAAAAAGTAGATGGACAAAATTTTGTTTTAGACATAACTGCATATAGACCTCTAAAAGATTCGTGCCTCTCTGATGATATTGAAGATACTGTGAGTTATGCTAAAATAATAAAAACTGCAGTCAGGGTTATGAAAGAAAGTAAATATGATTTATTAGAAAGAGCTGCTCACAGAGTGGTTGAGCAAATTTTTTTAGATTTTGAATCTATTCAAAAAATTGACATTTGTTTAAAAAAGCCGGAAGCTCCAATAAAAGCAGATTTTGATTATGTTGGAGTAGAGCTTTCTAGATCTAGAGGAGGTTTTGAATGAAAGAAGCTGCGCTTTCTCTTGGAAGTAATATGTTAAATAGAGAAGAAAATTTGAAAAATGCAATAAGTGCGCTAAAAAGATTGCCCGATACTAGGATAAGAAAGATATCTTCAGTTTATGAGACAAAACCGTTTCAAGTTGAGGATGAACAGTCGGATTATCTGAACTGTTGTATAAAATTAGAAACTGAACTCTCTCCACAAATGTTACTTGGAGCTTGCTTAGGAATAGAATCTGCACTAGGAAGACTACGTCCATATAAAAATGCCCCTCGTATAATAGATATAGACTTACTTTTGTTTCAAGACTATTCAGTGTGCTCAAAACTTTTAACTGTGCCTCATCCTAGAATAAAAGAACGCGCTTTTGTTATGGTTCCATTAAGTGATTTGTATGAAAATAAAATCGCGCTGGGGTTAGACTTTAATAAAGCTTTTCGCAAGGTAGGAACAAACGGAGTTATCATTTATAATAAAATCTTAAAGTGAGTACGACTAAATGATAAATTTGAAACTTTACTTATGCTGCACATTGAGGTATCATTTATATTATGACTTAGTTGAGGAGCATAAAAATGATAGAAAAAATCAAAAATTTAAAAAGGAACAAATATTGTGGTGAGCTTGGCATAAATGACATTGGCAAAGAAGTTGTCGTGTGCGGTTGGGTTCAACGTCAACGTGACTTAGGCCATCTTATTTTCATTGATTTGCGAGATAGGACCGGTGTTGTTCAGCTGGCATTTGACGAACATACAGACAAAAAGATTTTTCAAAAGGCATTTGAAGTGCGTTCTGAATTTGTTTTGGCTGCAAAAGGATTTATTAGAGAGCGTTCTTCAAAAAATATGCAAATAAAAACCGGAGAAATTGAAATTGCTGTTTCAGATCTGGAGGTTTTATCTGAAGCAGAGACTACTCCATTTGAAATAGTTGAAAATTCTAATGCAAATGAGGAACTTAGGTTAAAATATCGCTATCTAGACTTACGTAGACCGGATGTACAGGATAAAATTATAATTAGACATAAAATAGTTAAAATTGCACATGATTATTTTGATGAAAATGGTTTTATCGAAGTAGAAACACCTATGCTTATAAGATCTACCCCAGAGGGAGCAAGAGATTATCTTGTTCCGTCGAGAATATTTCGTGGGAGTTTTTTTGCTTTGCCACAATCTCCGCAATTATATAAACAATTGCTTATGCTGGCTGGGTTCGACAGATACTTTCAGGTGGCTAGGTGTTTTAGAGACGAAGATTTAAGAGCCGACAGGCAGCCAGAATTTACTCAGCTTGATTTTGAAATGTCCTTTGTTGATGAAAATGATGTTATTTCTATAACAGAAGGTTTTATAAAAAAAGTCTTTAAAGAGATTCTGAATCAGGATATATCCGTTCCGCTAAAAAGATTGACCTATTTTGAAGCAATGAATAGATTTGGTACAGATAAGCCAGACTTGAGATTTGGTATGGAAATTGTGGAGTTAACCGATATCCTAAAAAATTCGGAGTTTAAAGTTTTTTCTGACGCAATTGCATCGGGAGGTTCAGTTAGAGCAATAAATGCAAAGGATATAGCTCCAAGGCTAACACGCAAGGAGATAGACCGACTTACAAGCTGGATTAAAGACTATGGTGCTAAGGGGCTTGCATGGACAAAAATTAATTCGGATTTATCCTCGAGCTCTTCTTATGAAAAGTTTTTGAATGAAACTGAAATTATAAGAATCCGAAAGACTGTGGGTACTCAAAGTAATGATATAATATTTATTGTGGCAGATAGTGATACAAAAGTCGTTTTAGAAAGTTTGGGAGCTCTTCGCTGCAAACTTGCTGATAAATTTGATCTTATTAAAACGTCTGAACCGAATTTATTGTGGATTACGGACTTTCCTCTACTTGAATTTGACAAAGAAGAAAATCGTTATGTAGCGATGCATCATCCTTTTACCGCTCCTAGACATGAGGACATTGAAAAATTAGACTCAGAACCGCAAAATGTTTATGCTAGAGCTTATGACCTTGTGTTTAATGGAAACGAAATTGGTGGAGGGTCAGTTAGAATTAGTAACCTTGAGCTGCAAAATAAAATGTTTAAAGTATTAGGATTTTCTAAAGAAGAATCTAAAAATAAATTTGGATTTTTGTTAGAAGCTTTTAAATATGGAGTTCCTCCCCATGGGGGCTTAGCATTTGGACTTGACAGACTGATTATGTTGATGTTAAACTGTAAGAGTATTCGAGACGTTATTGCTTTCCCAAAGGTTGCAAGCTCGGCAGAACTTATGTCTAATTCGCCAAGTTTTGTGGATAAAAGGCAACTGGATGAGTTATCTATCATTTTTAATTCTAATTGATATCTTTTAAAAATTTAAAATTGAATTTATATTGAGGTTGTTATTGAAAATTATTTTAATATAATGAATAAATTTAAAATTTTATTATTGATTTCGACAAAGATCGCTATAAAAAATTAATTTTATAAATGCTAAATTTAATATCCTTCTTTTATTAATATTTGAACTAAAATTAAATTTATTTAAGTCATATTAATTAATGGGTCAAAAAACAGCCGTAGCGGCTGTTTTTTTAATTTTTATTTTCGTAAGCACTTTTCTATCTAAAAAAGTTGATTATGGAGGTGATTTTTAGACTTATTATTTATTATACTTTTTATTTGCTTTTGGTTTTCAAAAAATTTATTTTGAAAGAAGGTTTTTATTTTGAAAAAAGTTTTCTGCTTACTTATGCTTTTAGTAACTTTGTTTGGAGTTAATTTATTTAATTGCATAAAAATAGGAGATTCTGCTCCTCCAAGAGCGGCAAAGGCCTGGAGCAAACAATACAGAAATGAGTCTCGTAGAAAAGAAAAAAACAAAGATAATAAAAATAAAAAAACAAAAAAATCTTCTAAAAGAATTAAAAATGAAAAAAGACAAAATTCTATAAAATAAATATTTAACGTTATCTTTTATATAAAATAAAAAAGGAATGTTTACTTTGAAAAAGATATTTAGTGTTTTAGTGCTGATGTCAATATTAATGAGTAATAATATAAATTACAATTGCTATGGAATTAATAACGAAAACATACTAATTAACTGTAGTAAAAATTACAAAAAAAGAAAAGCAAAAAATTGGCAAAAAAAAGAGATAGACTCTTTTGCAAGATATCTAATTGCAAGAGAAGACAAGGCTAGAAGAAAAAATAGAGAAATTTAATAACAAAATTAAATATAATTACATAATTTTAATACTGCCAGCTATTTTGTTAGTTGGTAGTATTTTTTGTGGTGATATATGCTAAATTAAAGTTACGTGTTTTTTATTTTTGCTAAGTTGCATGCAGAATATATTTACATTATAATAGAAAAAGAGGTGAGAAAATATGTCAAAAACAGATGTTATACCTAAAAAAAATAAGCAAAGAGAAACATTTAAAACTAAGTTTGGATTTATTTGGGCGTGTGTAGGGTCTGCTGTAGGAATTGGAACTGTTTGGATGTTTCCGTATAGACTGGGTCAATATGGTGGAGCAGTGTTTTTAGTAGAATACATTATTTTTACGATAGTACTAGGGTTATCTGGAGTTATCGGAGAGATGGCATTTGGAAGAGCGATGAAAGCTGGGCCTGTAGGCGCTTTTGCAAAAGCTACAAAAATGAGATTTAAAAACTCTTTTGGAAAATATTTGGGAGCTATACCGGTACTAGGGTCATGGATTATTGCAATTGGATATTCAGTTGTGGTAGGCTGGATAATAAGATTCTTAATTTTTAGTTTTTCTGGAGAACTGCTAAAAAAAGATTCATCACTTTTATTTTTAAATATTTCTGGAGACTTTAGTAATATAACGTGCCACCTTTTAGGTCTCATATTAATATTTTTGGTTATGATTAGTGGAGTTTCTAAAGGAATAGAAAAGTTAAATAAATTTTTGATGCCAATTTTTTTTATACTTTTTATAATTTTAGCTGTAAATGTTGCTTTTTTGCCAGGTGCTATTAAAGGATATACATATTTATTCAGATTTAATTTAGATCAGTTTTTTGTAGCAAAAAATTGGATTTATGCATTGGGCCAGGCGTTTTTTTCACTTTCGTTAGCAGGCTCTGGCACGTTGATATACGGAAGTTATTTAAAAAATGATGAAGACGTAATTTACTGTGCAAAAAATGTAATAATCTTTGACATTTTAGCAGGAATTATAGTTGCATTGGCAATTATTCCTGCAATGTTTTCGTTTGGCTTAGAAGCACAAGCTGGACCTTCTTTACTATTTGTAGCCATGCCGAAAGTCTTTTCCGGAATGCCTTTAGGATCTTTGTTTGAAATAATCTTCTTTTTGGCCACGTTATTTGCTGCACTAACATCTATTATAAATCTTTTTGAAGTCCCTATAGAAGAAATTCAAAACCGTCTTAAATTATCTAGAAATATATCTGTTACAACCGTAATTGCAATCTCGGCTATAATAGGCTTATTCATTGAAAACGGAAAGATTGTCGAAATATGGATGGATGTTGTGTCTATTTATATAATACCACTTGGTGCACTGCTTGCTGGAGTAATGTTTTTTGGGGTTTGCGGAGAAAAATTCGTCTTAGAAAACGTAAATATGGGAGCCAGGAAAAAGCTTGGCAAATGGTTTATTAACGTCTCAAAATACGTTTTTACCATAGTTACGTTAATTGTTTTTATTTGCGGAATATTTTTTGGCTTGAATTAATTTTAAAATTTTTATAAACTAGCGCTCCAATATATCGCGGAGCGCTAAATTTTTATTTTTTATAAATATTCTTGAAGATATTGAAAATACTAACAACTAAGGAGGTAATAAAATGAATGCTAATATAGAAATGTTAAATTATATTTACAAAAACGCACAGATGGGACAGAACTCCATAAATCATCTTTTGGAGATTATTGAAAATGATTCTAAATTTAGAAACTTGCTAGAAAATCAATTTAAAGAGTACAAGAATATCTTTGATACTGCAGAAGAAGCATTAAGCAAGCTTGGTTATGAAGCAAAAGGAACAAGTGCAATTCAAAAATTTGAAACTTATATGATGATAGACATTAAAACTCTAAACAATAAAACTCCAGATCATGTAGCCGAAATGCTGATTCAAGGAAGTACCATGGGAATAATTCAAATAACGAGAAGATTAAAAGATTATAAGGGTAGTATTGATAAAAATGTTCAAAGCCTTGCAGAAAAATTATTAGCTACTGAACAGCATAATGTCGAAGAATGTAGAAAGTTCTTAGGCAAAGCTTTTGAGGCTGCAAATGTTTAATTAAAAATTTTTTAACATCTTTTTAAGAGGTGTTTACTCAGTGTTAAAAAAATATGTATATCCTATAATAGCAGTACTTGCTGGAGTTATAAATGGTCTTTTAGGGGCTGGTGGCGGTATGCTGATTGTTCCTATATTAAAAAAATATGGTCTTGACCAACGCGCCACTCATGCAACTTCTATATGCATTATCCTGCCAATCTGCATATTGAGTGCTATCATTTACCTTGTTAACGGCAAAGTTACTTTTTACGATGCTTTACCATATCTTCCATTCAGCATATTGGGATCTATTATAGGATCTTTAATTTTATCTAAAATAAATGAGGAACTTCTTCGCAAGCTCTTTGGTGGGTTTATGTTATGGGCAGCTGTACAGCTGCTCTTTAGATGAACTGGGTAATCGCCTCCATATCAGGCACATTATCTGCAATAATTGGTTCTATGGGGCTTGGTGGAGGTGGCGTTTTAATAATTTATTTTAATTTATTCACGCAAGTTCCTCAGACTATTGCTCAAGGAATCAATTTACTATTTTTTATTCCTTCTGCTATTGTTGCAATTATAATCTACTCTAAAAAAAAGCTTATTAATTTTAAACTCGCTATAACTTTTTCGTTACTGGGATTAATTGGGGCTATAATAGGATCATATTTGGCATGTTTTATCGACAGCAAAGTCCTTTCTAAAATATTTGCAGTTCTCCTGCTGATTATGGGCGTTATGCAATTTAGATCAAAATAAAAATTTAGCGATCCGCGATCTAACGAAAACTTTTACAGATAACAAAAATCAGCACTGGTATAACTCTCTTATTTGGCTATTTGTAGAAAGCTATAAAATTTTAGGCAGAGTGGCACAGCGGTAACTGTGCCTTTATTGTTTTTTTATAAAATTTATTTATGAATATAAAAAGACTTGTAGCATTCAATAAGTCTCTAAACTTTTGAGGATAGCTAGCTTTAGTATAATATATAAATTCTGTTTTCTAAAATAAAAAAATCCTTCTATTATATAGAGTTATATTATGTAAAAATTTGAAATGGAGAAAATAATCAAATATTGTAATAAAAACATTTTTGAAGTACATGAATCCTAGATATTTTGAAAATAGGATTTAACGGTCACATGGTTTAAATTAAGAATCCTTTTAAGTCTTTTTTTTCTAAAGCTTTTTATTCAAATACTTTTTGATTCGTGTAAAAAATAGATTTTTCTAGCAAATTTTCAAAGAATCTTTTAAGTGGCCAACGATATTTAATATACTTTCGCAATATATATTTATTTTTTATCTGCTGAGAAAATTTACAGAAATCTTAATTTAAATGCGGAAGATGAAATAAATTGAATAATTATCAGTTAGTCGAAAAGGTTTCCGCAATACGACGCTTTTTGACTATATGAATAGAATAATGCCTTTTTCATTGGATTTTAGTATTTGGCTATTAGTAAATTTTTAATACTCTAACTCAAAAGTGTTTAACAATTTTTCAAACTAACTTATTTAATTTATTTTTTAAAAATTGACACTCACATTACCAAAATTTTCAACAGGTGCAACAACAATCTGGAAATCAACACCAGCAAGCATTTTATGGCTAGCAAGTTTACAGATCGATGCTTCATAAGCTAGCTCTGGAATATTATTCTCTTGACTTAGGTGTGCTAAAATAAATTTATCCGTACCGTTTTTAACAAAATTAGGTAACTCATCTGCACAGGCCTCATTTGAAAGATGCCCTGAACTAGATAAAATTCGCCTTTTTAAATAATAAGGATATTTCCCATTTTGCAGCATTTTTACGTCATGATTTGATTCGATCAAAATAACATCTGCACCGGATGAAGCTTGTCTAATTTTATCCGTAATGTACCCGATATCTGTAGCAATAACAGCCCGCTTGTTATCTGGTGTATCTATTATGTATCCTACACTTTGGTTGCTATCATGTGGAGTCTCAAAAGGTTTTATATGCATACCGCACACTTCAATTCCACTAGAGCTTATAACATTTGCAGAAAAATTATTTGTTAGAACACCTTTTTGCTCTAAAGCAGATATTGTTCCACTGGAGGCAAAAACCTTTATTTTATATCTAGAAGCAAAAATCTTTAATCCTTGAATATGATCATAATGTTCATGAGTAATGAAAATTGCTTTTATTGAATTTATGCTAATATCGTTGTCGTATAAAGATTTTTCAATTTGCTTTGCACTTCTTCCGACGTCTATCAAAACCCCAACGTTACCAGATCCAACATAAGTAGAGTTACCTTTGCTTGAGCTAAATAAAGGGCATATACGTGACAAAAAATTACCTCCAACCGAGAAAAAATCTAAATTTAGTTTTACAAGTTGAATCAATAAAAAGTGTAAAAACCCAATTCAACTTATTAAATAAGCCTTTTTTCAAAATTTATAACGCTTTCAAAACAGGTGCATCATCTGGAACATAAACTTTCTTAATGTCCGCACCAAGAGCAGAAAGCTTTTCTACAATATTTTCGTAGCCTCTTTCAATATGTTTGACATCTTCAATGACTGTAGTTCCATAAGCGGCAAGCCCAGCGATTATCATAGCTGCACCTGCGCGAAGGTCTAGAGCTCGAACGCTAGTTCCGGTAAGTGCAGAAACACCCTCAACTACAGCGACCTTTCCGTCAACAGAAATTTTGCAACCAAAACGATTCAATTCATCAGTATATCTAAAACGATTGTCCCATACGTTTTCGTTTATAATACTAGTGCCATTAGCAATTGACAATAAAGCCGTAATCTGAGGCTGCATATCAGTAGGAAAACCAGGATGAGGCATAGTTTTAACATTACATTTACGAAGGGTTCCATCACTAAAAATCCGCACTGAATCATCATATTCTTCTACATGAACGCCAATTTCGTGAAGTTTTGCAGTGACAGCCTCAAGATGCTTCGGAATAACATTTTTTATTAAAACATCTCCACCAGTAGCTGCAGCAGCAACCATATAAGTTCCAGCTTCAATTTGGTCTGGAATAATAGAGTACTTTGTTCCAGATAAATAAGGAACACCTTTTATTTTTATTGAATCTGTGCCAGCACCGCTTATTTCGGCTCCCATAGAATTTAAAAAATTCGCAAGATCAACAATATGAGGTTCTTTTGCAGCGTTTTCGATTATTGTTGTGCCCTCAGCTTTTACTGCAGCCAATATAATATTTATAGTTGCTCCCACAGACACAACATCCATGTAAACAGATCCACCCACTAGTTGGTTCGCAGAGACATTAACAAGTCCACCTTCAATAGAATGCGTAGCACTCAAGGCAGAAAAGCCCTTTAAATGCTGATCAATAGGTCTTACACCAAAATCGCATCCACCAGGTAAAGACACCGAAGCTTTATGAAAGCGGCCAAGCAATGCACCCAAAAGATAGCAGGAAGCACGCATATGCCGAACAGAATCAAAAGAAGAAATATACGAGTTTATATATCGAGTGTCGATTTCAAAAGTTGATTTATTTATCATTTTAATTCTAGCACCAATTTGCTCTAAAATATGAGCCATTAAGGTTACGTCGTTTATATTAGGAACATTTTCGATCTGACAAACTCCATCAGAAAGAATAGCAGCAGGAATTATAGCAACAGCAGCGTTTTTGGCACCGCTAATATTCACTTCACCCTTTAAAGGAATATGACCATTTATAAAAAATTTCTCCAATTCTATGCCTCCTGTAATTTTTAGATAAACATCAGTTGATTTCTATACAAAATTAACGAATAATGAATATATTTTAACCTAAACTTTTTAGTTTAATATTAATATAATACTTATAAAAAGTCAATGAGAACCACCAAAAAAATCCATATTAATTTTTTTAGAAACTATAATTTAGTTTTAATTTAGTCATTTTCTTATATCTTTAGTATTTTATGATTAAACGTTAGATTTTGCTGTTGTTTAATAATAATTTTTTACATTTTTCGCACCCAATATTTTCTGTCGAGGCTACGATATTGTATAGCTTCGGCAATATGAGATGATTTTATTTCTTCTGAAAAAGCCAGATCTGCAATAGTTCTAGCAACTTTTAATATTCTAGAATAAGCTCTAGCAGACAGCCCCATATTTTCAAAAGCCTTCTTTAATAGATTTTCTGCATTTTCAGTTAAAATACATGTTTTTTGAAGTAAATTTGGAGTAATTTTTGCATTTGATGAGATATTTTTCCCTTTAAATCGCTCCAATTGAATTTTTCTGGCGACGTCAACTCTTTTTTTGATTTTATCAGAACTTTCTGAAGCTTTTTTAGATGCTAGCTCAGAATATTCAATTGGTGGGACTTCAATATGAATATCTATTCTGTCTAAAAGTGGTCCAGAAACTTTAGAAAGATACCTTGTAATAGATTTCTCAGAACAGATGCAATTTTTTGTAGGATGCCCATAATATCCGCATGGACAAGGATTCATGGCAGCAATAAGCATAATCGAACAGGGATATGTAATGGTTCCATTTACACGAGAAATTGTAACGTTAGCATCTTCTATTGGTTGACGAAGAATCTCCATGGCACTGCGAGAAAATTCCGGGAGTTCATCCAAAAATAAAACACCATTATGCGCTAGAGAGATTTCTCCAGGTTTTGGCATGGACCCGCCGCCGGATAATCCTATTGCAGAGATTGTATGATGTGGAGCACGAAAAGGACGATCAATAATTAGTGGAGTTTTTCTGTCTATTAATCCGGCAACAGAATAAATTTTTGTAGTTTCTATTGATTCTTCCATTGTCATTGCTGGCAGAATAGTAGGAATCCTTTTGGCCAACATGCTTTTGCCAGAACCAGGAGGTCCAATCAATATAACATTATGTCCACCTGCGGCAGCAATCTCTAGAGCTCTTTTGGCTTCATATTGACCTTTTATTTGAGAAAAGTCGAGCAAATTATCTATACAAGACTCTGTATTGAATTTTGCCTTTGCTGGTTCAATTATAGTCTTGCCGATTAGATGAAAATATAACTCTTTTATGTTATTCAAAGGATAAATATTTAGTCCGGGAACTAAAGCAGCTTCAATGGAATTTTGAGCTGGCACAAAAAGATTGTTTATTCCGAGTTCTTTTGCCTTTATAGTCATGGGAAGAACTCCTTTAACTGGGCATAATTCACCGCTTAGAGATAATTCTCCTAAAAAAGCGGAACTTTCTATTTTAGAATCTAGCTGGCCGGATGCAATAAGAATAGCAATTAAAATTGGAAGATCATATATAGACCCTTCTTTTTTTATGTCTGCAGGCGCAAGATTTATTGTAATTTTATTGGTAGGAAATTCGAAATTGCAATTTTTTAAGGCCGATTTAACTCTATTTCTAGATTCTTTTACCGAAGCATCCGGAAGGCCAACTACATCAAAAGCTGGTAGACCGGTAGCTAAGTCTGCTTCAATTGTTACTAAAAAAGCATCTAATCCAATAAGTCCAAGACTTTTTATTTTAGCAACCATAAAAATTAACTCCTTTTAAATATTCAACTAAATAAACACTAATAAATATTAATATATTATACAATATCCACTAAAATTTTTCAACTTTATAATTATCTAATGTTGACATAGACAACTTTTAAAGATAATATTTATTAAAAGAAAAATAAAAGTTAGGAGGCAAATTTTTGGCATTAAATAGATTAATAAAATTAATACAGATATCTATATTTTCGTCGGTTGCATTTGTTATATCTCTTTTTGAAATACCGCTATTTTTTGCGCCTAATTTTTATAAACTCGAATTTAGTAATACAGTTGTTTTAATAAGTGGTTTTTTTTTAGGTCCGGTAGCAGGATGTATAACTGAATTATTAAAAGTAATTCTTAAACTTACTATAAGAGGTTCCGCCACATTTGGGCTTGGAGATTTTGCTAACTTCGTTATAGGTTCGGCACTTGTGATCTCAAGTTCAGCTTTTTATAAAAGATATAGAACTTTAAAAGGAGCATTTCTAGCTGTATTGTTAGGTTTGTTCTGCATGATTTTGGTTTCTGCTATAATTAATTATTTTTTATTAATACCTGCATACGAACGATTATTTTTAATTTCAGAAGATAAAATAATTTCTGTTGCCAACGCTGTTAACCCTTTTGTTACGGATAGATTTACCTTTATCATATTTGCTGTCTGCCCATTTAATTTAATAAAAGGTTTAGCGGTTTGTACTTTTGCACTATTGATCTATAAGAAGTCATCTAGTATTATTAATAGATTATTTTATAAATTTGTAAAATAATGTAATTTTTGCTCTTTACAAAATTTCTCAAGTCTTGTACAATAAAATAGATTTGTATGTAAGCTTCTTTAATTGAATATGTTGCTTATCGAGAGTGATGGAGGGAACAGACCCGATGAAATCCGGCAACCTACTTAGGTAAGGTGCTAAATTCTGCGGTAAAAACCGAAAGATGAGTTTTCTTGTTTATCCGGTTTTTACCGGATATTTTAATTTTATATTAAAAAGGAGAAGAATTTTTATGTCGAAACACTTTTTTACTTCAGAATCCGTAACAGAAGGTCATCCTGATAAAATTTGTGACCAGATTTCGGACGCTATTTTAGATGAAATATTAAAAAAAGATAAGGAGGCACATGTGGCTTGTGAGGTTACTGCTACAACAGGAATGATTCACGTTATGGGCGAAATATCTACATCATGCTATGTGGATATTGCATCGGTTGTTAGGGAAGTTGTGACTTCAATAGGATACGACAATACATCGTCAGGATTTAATGGAAAAACCTGTGCGGTAATAACTTCGATTGATGCGCAGTCACCAGATATTGCACATGGGGTTAATGAGTCGTTTGAAATTAAAGAAGAAAATAAATTTAATGATAAAAATAATATCATAGGTGCAGGAGATCAAGGTTTAATGTTTGGATTTGCCTGCAACGAAACTCCAGAATTAATGCCGTTGCCAATATCACTTGCACATAAATTGGCCAAAAAGTTAACGTATGTGAGAAAAAAAGGAATACTTTCTTATTTGCGTCCAGATGGCAAAACACAGGTAACCATTGAATATGATGATAATAAACCCATAAGAGTAGATACTGTTGTTGTTTCTGCTCAGCATAATGAGTTAGTTGAGCTTGAGCAAATTAGAGAAGATATAAAAAAAGAAGTGATTTTTTCTGTTATTTCAGCAAATTTGATAGACGAAAATACAAAGTTTTTTATAAATCCAACAGGTAGATTTGTAATAGGAGGCCCAGTAGGAGATAGCGGCTTAACAGGCAGAAAGGTAATCGTGGATACTTATGGTGGCTATTCTAGACATGGAGGAGGAGCTTTTTCGGGTAAAGATCCAACAAAAGTTGACCGCTCAGCAGCATACGCAGCAAGACACATAGCTAAAAATATAGTTGCAGCAAAAATAGCAGATAAATGCGAAGTTCAACTTGCTTATGCAATTGGAGTTGCACATCCGGTTTCTATTATGGTGGAAACTTTTGGAACTTCTAGGATATCGAACGAAAAAATTGCTGATGCAGTTAAAAAGCTTTTTGATTTGAGACCAGCTGCAATTATTGAAAATTTAAAGTTGAAACAGCCAATTTATCGCAATCTAGCTGCGTATGGCCATATGGGCAGAGAAGAACTCGATGTTGCATGGGAAAAACTTGACAAAGTTGAAGCTTTAAAGCAAGAGCTGTTATGTAAAAAATAAAAAATTAACCAACTTGTTATGCCTTACATATGCTATTTGTAGAGGTGATATGCATGTTGGAAGTCGTTTTTAGCATATTTACATCATGTTTAGCCGTTTTGGGTTTAGTAGAAGTTTTTAGACTTATATTATTTTTGTTTACTTTAAAAAAAAAAGATTCTTATGAAAGCATATTGATTATTCCTATTTATGGAAAAGATGAAAAAATTGAAATGAAATTACGAAGTGAAATTTCAAGCATAAGTTGGACCGCAGAAAATACTCGACGTCCGATATTTTGTTTGGATTTAGGTATGGACAAAGAAACCAGAAAAATATGTGAAATTTTTAGCCAAGAATACGATTTTATCGAGCTTTGTTCATTAGATGATTTTAATAAAATTATTGAACAGTCGGCAGTCACTTAAGATGATCAAGTTTTTGGTCATCTTTTATTTTTATGCTATAATTTATCTGTAACCAAAATTATAAAAAATTTTCAGGAGAATTCCTATGCTGCACTTTATTTTTGGACGAGCAGGTTTTGGAAAAACTAAAAAAATACATGAGATAATTAATGAATGTTTACAAAAAGATTTAAAAAAAATAATATTAATTGTTCCTGAACAAATCTCTTTTGATACAGAAAAAAATATTTTAAATTTGTTCGGGCCACAAGTTGCTACCAAAATTCAAGTTTCAACGTTTACAAGACTTATTGATTTAGTCTCGAGAGAAACAGGCAGTTTTTTTGGCAAAAGAATAAATAATATAGACAGAAATATATTAATGAGTCTAGCAATTGATAAGGTTGCAGATAAGTTGGAGCTGTTTTCTGGACAAGTTGGTAAAACAGAATTTATCGAAATTATGGTTTCTGTATTATCAGAATTTAAAATGTGTAATATAAATTATGATGCTTTTTCAAATGCCTCCTTAAAAACAGAAGACTTAAGTCTCAAAAAGAAAATACATGAAACAACTCAAATTTTAGAAGCGTATGAAGCTCTACTAAAGGATGCCTATATTGATCCACTTGATGATCTTACACGTTTGGTAAAACAAATACATAAAATAGACTTTTTCAATGGTCATACTGTATTATTGGATGGCTTCGACGGATTTACTGCACAACAATTTTCAATTATTGAAACGATTTTAAAACAAAGTAAAAATTGTTATATAACTTTATGCACTAATCAAAAATCCTTATTTGATGATAAATTAAACTTGTTCTCTGGTGTCAACAGAACTGTAAATAAAATTTTAAGAATAGCACAAAAAAACAATGTAAAAATAGGGAATACATTTTATTTAACAGTACCGCAAAGATTTAAGAGCGTAGAGTTAAAAAATTTAGAAAGGCAATTTTTTTGCTCAAAAAAAGAAATTCTAACTCAAAAAATAAACGATGTTTTTATATTTAATGGAAGCACAAAATACAGCGAAGCAGAATTTGTTTGCAGAACAATAAAACGTTATATTTGTAGTTCTAATTATAAATATAGCGATTTTGCAGTATTAACTAGAAATGATGAGACATATAAAGGAATTTTAGATGTAGCCTTTGAAAAATATGAGATACCATATTTTATGGATCGTCGAGAAGATATAGATTCTAAACCGTTGATGCAACTTGTGCTATCTACACTTGAAATAATAAATAGTAATTTTTGCTCAGAAAATATATTTAAATATTTAAAAACTAATTTATCAGGGTTTGATGTGGATGAAATTTCTGAATTAGAAAATTATTCTCTGTTTTGGAATATAACCGGTGAGCGCTGGCTTTATGATTTTACTTCTAATCCGGATGGATATTCACAGATGAATGAGAAGTCAAAAGAAAGGCTCTTAAAAATAAACGACTTAAGAAAGAATTTTATAAAGCCATTTGTTAAATTAAAAGAGAAATTAATTAATAATAAGGGTGATTTTATTACAAAAGCTCTTTATGAGTTTTTAGAGGATATTAAAATACGTGAGAATTTAAAATTGTTTGGAGAAAATTTAGAAAGATGCAAACAAAAAAATTTAGCATCAGAGCAGGTTAGACTATGGAATTTGCTTATAGAAATATTTGATAAAATTTCCAATATTTTAAAGGACAAAAAGATATCCCCCAAAAAATATGCTAAACTTTTAAAACTTGCTATAAAATCAAACGATATTGCTTTTATTCCACGTGGAATTGATGAAGTAATATTTGGCTCTATAGATAGAATCCGTATGAATGAAGTCAAAATTGTTTTTATTATTGGCGCAGTTGAGGGAGAATTCCCTAGAGCGCCAGTTACAACAGGAATTTTCAGCGATAGTCAACGGAAAGAATTAATTTCTATGGGATTTCCACTATATGATTCGATAGAAGGCCTTGCAATTAATGAAAGATTTTTGGCATATAAGGCTATAACACTGTCAAGTGAAAAATTATATATATCTTGGTCTAGCATGACAACTTTTGGAGGCAAAAAGTCTGCATCAGCAATAATAAAAGAAACTAAAGCTATTTTGCCAGAGGTTGAGTGTTTAGATGAATATTCTTTTGATTTAGACGACGAAATTTGGTCAATTAACCAGGCTTTCGAAATCTGTGCAAAACATTGGAACGATAATTCAAGATTTTCTCAAACATTAAAAGAATATTTTTGTAAAATTAGTAATGATTCAACGTGTGAACAAAAAATAAAGTCAATAGAAAAAGCGACTCTAAACTTGCCTTTTAAAATTGATGATCCTAAAAAATCAAATGCTCTTTTTGGTAAAAACATGAGAATTTCAGCATCGCAAATAGAAAAATTTTATCTATGCAAATTTGCTTATTTTTGTAAATATGGCCTTTTGGCAAAAGACCGAAAAAAAGCAAAATTCGATGCATTACAGTATGGCAATTTGATCCATTTTATTTTTGAAAATATATTAAAATACTACAGCGCTGAAGAACTTTTAAAATTTTCTAAAAAAGAATTATTAAGCGCGGAGAGGGCTATTCTAAACAGGTATATTGAAAATAATTTAGGCGGTTGGAAGGATAAATCAGAACGCTTAAAATATTTGTTTAATCGAGTTGCAAATGCGGCAGCACCTCTAGTTATCCATATGGCAGAAGAACTTTCCCAGAGTGAATTTTTGCCGGTTGCTTTTGAGCTGGATCTTTCTGATAATGACAAAATTAATCCTCTAAGATTGAGATTATCAGATGGCACAGATGTATCTATAGATGGCAAGATAGACAGAGTGGATTTTATGAAAAAAGGTGAAAAAACTTACGTTAGAGTTATTGATTATAAAACTGGGCACAAAGACTTTTATTTGTCAGATATATTATACGGGCTAAATTTACAAATGCTTCTGTATCTTGAAGTTTTGTGTTATAACTTGAGCGAAAAGCATAAAAAAGCTATACCTGCTGGAGTTCTTTACTATCCTGCTGTTTCTACGGTTTTAAATCTAGATCGCTTTGAAAGTTTTGAAAAATTAAAAAATGAAAAACTAAAAAAATTACGCATGAAAGGCTTAATATTGAATGATAATGCGGTGATTTTCGGTATGGAACCTGATGCAAAAGGTATTTATATACCGGTAAAATTAGAAAACAATAAACCTAAAAATTATAATTCTCTATTAGATTTAGTCCAAATGGAAGAAATTATGGCATACATAAACAAATTAATCGTATTTATGGTAAATAATCTGCACTCCGGCAATATAGCCGCAGAACCCGCGAAGGGAGCCTACGATGCATGCGAGTTCTGTGAGTATAAAACGGTTTGTGTTGCACAAAAAAATGAAACCGCTCGAAAAGTTGAACGATTTGAAAAAGAAGAATTTTTAGAAAAATTGAAATCTGTTGAAAATGTGAGGGACTTAAATGATAAAAAATAAATGGACTAAAAATCAATTAGAAGCAATAAATATAAAAAATGGTCCTGTTCTAATTTCAGCAGCGGCTGGTTCCGGTAAGACAGCTGTTTTAGTCGAGAGAGTAATAAGACTTTTGACAGATAAAAATGGTGCATGTGATGCGGATAAATTATTAATAGTGACCTTTACAAAAGCAGCAGCGGCAGAGATGAAAGAGCGAATTTATAGCAAAATCTCTGAAATGCTTAGTCTAGATCCTGAAAATATAATTTTACAAAGGCAACAATTATTACTTTCAAGTGCACATATAAGCACAATTCATAGCTTTTGTAACGAAGTAATTAAAGAATATTTTTATAAAATAGATAATCTTTCTCCAGAATTTAGAATAGCAGATGAGAATGAAATGATTATTTTAAAAAGCGATGCAGTCCAGTTAATTCTAGAGGAAAAATATGAAAAATCTTCAAAAAATTTTTTGAATCTGGTAGAGACCTTTTCTTCAACCCACGATGATCAAAATTTGGTTGATACGATTTTAAAAATATATGATTTTATAAGAGCGCATCCTTTTTCAGAAAAGTGGCTAGATGATAAGTTAAGCCTTTATAATGAGACTGAAAATATAAACGAAACAGTGTTTGCACAGATTTTATATGACTACGCCATAATGGCACTAGCAAATTGCAAAAATTTAACAGAAAATTCTCTGAACTTAATAAAGGATTTTGACAAATTAAAGGCAGCTTACGAAGAAACTCTTTTTCAGGATAAATCTATAATTAATAATCTGCACGCTGCGGTTAAGACTAAAAATTGGAGCAAAATATCGTCTGAACTAAAGTTAGTAAGTTTTTCTGCGCTAAAAAGAGTTTCTAGTCATAGTGAAGATACAATAAAGCAGAAAGTTTTGCAAAGCAGACAAGAGGTAAAAAACATAATAAAGAATTTAACACAGTTGTTTTTTCAGAACGAAAAGCAGTCTTTAAGCGATTTAAGCTTGATTAGACCAATAATTTCAGAATTGTTTGAGCTTGTAAAGTTGTTTAGTTTAAAGATAAATTCTTTAAAAAATGAAAAAAATATTGTAGATTTTGGAGATTTAGAACATTTGACTTTAAAGTTATTAGTTCAAAAAACAGATAAAGGCTTTGAAAAAACAGATTTAGCCTTAGAGTTAACTAAACACTTTAATTTTGTTATGGTTGATGAATATCAGGATACAAACGAAGCTCAAGACATGATATTTAGAGCTATTTCAGATAATGAAAAAAATTTGTTTGTTGTAGGAGATGTAAAACAGAGTATATATGGCTTTAGGCAGGCTATGCCACAAATTTTTTTAAGAAGAAAACAAAAATATCAAATGTTTGATGCAAAAAAAGAAAATTATCCAGCTAAGATTATCTTGGATAAAAATTTTAGAAGCAAAAAAGGGATTATTGGCATAATTAATTTCATGTTTTCTCAATTAATGTCGGATTCTATTGGAGAAATAGAGTATAACGAAGAAGAAAAATTAGTATTTGGTGCTAATTATGAAGAAGAACAAAGTATTGGCTCTGCAGATGTGGAATTAAAAATAATAGATATATCAGCCGATAATATTGAAGAAAGCATGAATGTATTAGAAGCAAGGTGTATATCTGAAATGATCTTAAAAATGATAGGAGAAAAACATAAAATAAAATGTGGTAATACAACAAGACCAGTAACTTATGGCGATTTTTGTATTTTGCTTAGGAGTGCTAACAAACATGCATCAGAATTTGTTGAAACATTAAGGTTATATGGGATTCCTGCTTGGTCAGACAACTCGGGAGACTTTTTTGAATCAATTGAGATCATAACTATATTGTCGCTATTAAAAATAATAGATAATCCTATCCAAGATGTGCCCTTACTATCTGTTTTGATGAGTTCAATTTTTGCGTTTACCCCAGACGAATTGAGCGAAATAAGGGCAGTTGGTAGAGAGTTGCCAATTTATTTTGCTATAAAAAAATACGCAGATTTTGGCAATGAAAAATGTAAAAACTTCTTAAATGTTATTAGTAAGTACAGAAATTTAGCAGCGACATTGCCATCAGACAAATTAATTCAATACATATACGATGATACAGCCTATATTTATATAGTTCAGGCGATGAGTGATGGTGAGCTACGTTTAAACAATCTGCGTTTATTAATAGAGTATGCAAGAAGTTATGAAGCATCTGGATATAGGGGGTTACCCGAATTTATTAGGTTTATAGGCAAAATTGAGGAGCAGAGAATAAAATTGTCGGTAGCAAACTCTTTGGCAGAGAATGCAAATGTAGTAAAAATAATGAGTATTCACAAATCTAAGGGACTTGAATTTCCTATTTGTATTCTAGCAAACTGTTCTAGAAAATTTAATAAAGATACCGGA
The DNA here is from genome assembly GCA_944384705.1 of uncultured Clostridia bacterium. Taxonomy (GTDB): domain Bacteria; phylum Bacillota; class Clostridia; order Oscillospirales; family Acutalibacteraceae; genus CAG-557. The sequence continues at coordinate 11,211 of CALWUI010000008.1, read as the reverse complement.
GCCGTTTTGCTTCATCCAGATTTAGGACCGGGCATAAAATTACTGGATCATGAAAATATGTGCAAGTACACAACGATTCAAAGAGACGCAATAAAATTAGATATGGATAAAAAATCTATTTCAGAAGAATTAAGAATTCTTTATGTAGCAATGACAAGAGCCAAAGAAAAATTAATTATGATCACGTCGTTGAAAAATATAGAATCTACATTAAGTAAGTTAGGCACACAGCTTACGAACGATTTACAACTGTCTTCATATGTGGTAAGCAATTCCAACAGCTTTTCTGATTGGATTTTATTGTGTGCCTTAAGGCATCCTAAAGGCAATTGTATTAGGCAGTTGGCAGATATATCCTCTAGTATAACTATAGACGACGAAAATAACTTGAGGGTTGATATCATAACTCCAGAAAAAAATTCTATATTAGATATTGAAAGCAAAGTTTCAGATAAAGTAGAAACAATAGACGAGAATTTTTTGAATAAAATCAATAGCAGAATAAATCATGTTTATGAATATAGTGATTTATCAAAAATACCGCCTAAAATAACAGTTTCAGAATTAGTTTCTAGCAAAAACAATTTAATAGATTTAGACTTTTCTAGAATTCCCGCATTTTTGTCGGAATACAAGCTAACTCCAGCACAAAAAGGTTCTGCCCTGCATGTTTTTATGCAATATGCAAACTTAAAAGAAGCTAGAAAGAATTTAGATGCAGAAATAAGCAGTCTGGTAAACAAAGGATTTATCTCAAAAGAAGAGAGTTATGCCTTGGATAGAGACAAGATCTTAAAATTTTTGGATAGTAGTTTGTGTAAGAGAATTTTAGCATCAAAAAATGTTTTTAGAGAATTTAGATTTACAGTAAGTATTAATGCTTCTGAAGTTATTCCTGAAATAAGGCAAAAATTTGCTGACAAAAAAATAGTATTGCAAGGTGCAATAGACTGCGTTTTTGAAGAAAAAAATAATCTAATAATTATAGATTACAAAACAAATAAATTAAGTTCAAAAGAACTAAAAAATCAATACAAAAAACAATTAATGCTATATTCAAGGGCTTTAAGGGAATGTACAGGCAAAATAGTTTCAGAAAAAATTTTATATTCATTTTATACAGGAACACAAATCCTTTTGTAATTTTTGTATTGCAAATGACTGTTTGTTATGATATCATATAATTAAATTTTAAAATATATTTTGGAGGTTTTTTATGAGCACATTACAATTAACTCTTGGAATCATTTTGCTAGTTTTTTCTGTTGCAATTATACTAGTTGTTTTGCTGCAAGAAGGTCATCAACAAAATTCCGGCGAAGCTGCAGCTATTAAAGAAACTTTTTACACAAGGAATAAATCCCGTTCTCTAGAAGTGTTTTTAGAGCGTTGGACTAAATTTATCTCTGTAGGTTTCTTTTTATTAGTTGTAGCCCTTAATGCGGTATTATTTTTTATGTAATTTAAAATAGACCGCTAGTTTAATAAAAGAAAATTTATCAGGCAAAATTGTGTAAATTTTAGGAGGCTTTTAGATAAGAGGGCTCAAGCCACTTATAATATTTATCTAATCTTGCATTTGCCTTAAATCGATAACTTTAATGCTTGTTATTGCACTAGAGGCAAAAAATTCAATGTCACAATTTTCATGTCATATTAAAAATTTTTAAGGTGGCAATTTTATTTTTTGCAGAAGGAAAATCATTCAAACATCTTTGTTAATAGTAGTCAATTTGAAACAAACGAATGAATTGAGAGACATTAAAAAACTTTTTACGCGTTTAAATTTATTTGCAAAAAGATTGCGAACTTTATGAGAAAATTATCAAAAAATGCCACAGAATTTACTTTATTTGATGGCGGCAGAATTATTGTAGAAATTTACGCAAAAATTTTGATAAAATTCTATATGTAAATGACTTGAAATTCGTGAAAATTGTATTATAATGAAAATGCTTAAAAAAAGTAAATTTGTATATAAAAATGAGCGCTTAAAATGTTAAAAATAAATTGATTTTGAAAAAAGTTAAGCAAAAAAACTGAAAAATTCATTAAATAGATAGGAAGTGGGGCAATATTCATAATAAACTTGCACAAAAATTGCTCTCACCGGGAGTTAGTGTATTTCTGATGTTGGCAATGGTGCCGCTTGGCTGGCAAAATCATACAGATTACGCGGCGGAAGCAAACACATCAGAAGAAACTTTGAATCCGGATTCAGACACTCTGGATAGCAATGGGGCTGAGAAAACAAAATGGAAATTTGATGGCATAGAAGGAGTATATGTGTTTCGCTGAACGTGAGTTCTAATGGTACCGCGAGTGAAATGACGATACTAGTTGAGGTGAGCACATTTGGCACGCTGCAATTTGTCTGGGAAGTAAGCAGTCAAGCTGGTTTCGATTATTTGACGTATACATTTACCGACGGCGGCGATAATATAATAAAAACACAGTCGCGATCGGGCTAAGGTACGGATTATACTACCGCAAAAATCAACCTTAATGGAGCTAACTGTATAAAAATCAATTAGTTTTTTAAAAACATTGAATTTTATTTAGTAAAAGTATGTACTTTGAAAATATGTGAATAATTATGGATTTTGTGGCACAACACATATGCCTTGCAAAGACGGCTTGTCCACAATAGTTATTTTTTATTTAACAACTGCCTATAGCGCTGAAATGGACCCTTTTTATTAGACAAAAATAGAAGTCTAATGAAAGGGGTAATTTTTATGTCTGGAAGAAAAATATATTCCGCCGAACTCAAGCTGGAAATTGTGGAACGGTATCTCAAAGGAGATATTGGACTCAAAAAACTGGCACAGGAATATAAGGTGCCAAAGGATTTATAAAACTTGTAAGTATTGCGGCCAAATCCACGAGGATAGCTATATATGTAGTAAAAAGCCTCACAAAAATAAAAAGAAAACAGATGAGGCATCGAGATTTAGGAGTACTTCTGCATGGCAAGAGAAACGCAGACAAATCAAGGAGCGCGATAGTTACATGTGAGAGGTGTGTATATAAGAGATTTGCACAACACCTGGAGAAGGTATAACCATCAGGGATTACAGGTTCAACACGCTGTGCCGATTGATGCAAGTGAAGAGCTAAGGCTAGTAGACAGCAACCTCATCACACTTTGTCCGATGCACCATGAGATGTGCGATAGAGGTGAGATCCCTCGCGATAAAATCAAAAAGATAATTTTAGAGCAGGAAAGGAATAGTAAGTCATGTTAGTTAAAGAGTTATATATCAAAAATCCATATTCAGAACAGGTTGAAGTACTTAAGAACCTGAAAGCTGAGGACTCAGCAGAGTTTTCAGGCTTTTTGAAAGTGGAGTTTTTGGATTCTACAGAAGTTTCGAGCAAAGACAACGTAGCTTTCTTTAACAAAAATTCGATTTTTAAAATTGTGACAGAACTTTTGAAATAATTCCCCCGGCGTTCTGAAGTGAAAAAGTCGAGAAATTGCAGCACCGACGGCCTCATGTAAATTTACACCAAAGTAACTAAACGTGAATTTTGGAGAATGCGTGGCCAGAATCACGAATGGAAAAACGCAAAAAGGAAGGTTTAAGTTCCGCATTAAAAATTATGTGCAAATCAGCAGATTGAGCAAATAAAAAAATCAAATTTTGGAGTTTGGAAACAATAATTTGCTGAAATCGAAATAGTAAGACTTATCCACTTAAACGAACACCAGAAAAAAGCATATATTTTAGCTCACAACAAACTTACAATGAATACCGGAGTTGATTTTGATAAACTAAATTCAGAGCTTATAGTCAGATAATTTCAGAAAATAAAGAATTGGACGTGGACGAATTTGGCAATGAAAAATTTACACTTGAGTGTCTTAGCTTGCGGGTTTAGGTGGAACGGTGAGTAATGATTATATTTTGAATCTTTACGATATTGATAATGTTCAGAAAAATGGTCACATAATTTTTCCCTGTTTTTCGCGTAGAGGTGGCTCAACTATGGACTATAAACTTGAAGGATTTACCGTTATCGTGAATAAAGAGATTTACAAGAAAGTTAATGATACGTATGTATTCAGAAATACAGTTTTAATTGCTATATCAGCGACTTAAATAATATGAGTTTGCCCCATAAACTCTATACTTTTAAACTCCGCAAAAATGAGAATTCTTCAAGCAAGAGAGCGAATTTTTTTATTGCTCGAAGAAAATTTAAATTGACCTGAAATTCATCTGATTTCAATGAAAAGCCTATTAAGTACAAAGATTTAATGTGCAAAATTTATTATAATGTTGTTCTCTTTCATCAGCGGTTCCCATAAAATTACTGTTTGTTTGCCTTGATAAATTGAAGCAGATTCTATTTTCGTGTTCATAATATAATCGCAGGCTTTTTTGTACCACGCTGTTACATAATCTAACACTCCGTATTTTTTTCCATTGCAAAAAAACAAATCTATATCATCTTGCTGATCGCAAATTCTCAAGTGATATCCAACAAATGGGGGATTCCATATTATGTAATTTAATTCTTCTTTTGGCACAACATCATTCCAATATATACGCACAAGGCATTTACTCATTACTATTGTTGCTGAGGCTTTTTCATATTTTACATCTTTCAAATTTCGATTAACGCAAAAAGTGCATCCCTGTTTACTTGAGCATGTATCAATGAAAAAATTAAAAGTTTGACAGCCTCTTTATTATATCTCTTTTTATTCGTACTTTTCGTAAAACTTTTTAAATTTTAGATTTTATTCGTAATCATACCATATCTGCATCTTTTATAATTTTAAATAATCTTTCATTTTTGTATATTCTTTCTCTACCTATTTTTTCTGAACTTAAAAAACCTAATCCAACTAAACTATCTAAGTATTTTTGAGCTGTTTTATCTGCCCCCCAAAACTGCTCTTGAATATATGGTATTTTAGTATAAAACTCGTAAAATAGCGATTCCAATAACTCTTTAGAATATATTTTAGTTTTTGTTTTTAATTCGTATTTCATGTTTAAGATTTCTTCTCTGATTTCTAATAATTTACTCAGATATAATATAGGTGTGTCTAATAGCTCTTTTAGGACCAAATATAGGATATTAATTATTCTTCCTGTTCTTCCATTTCCATCATAAAAAGGATGTATTGACTCAAATTGATAGTGTATTATTGCAAGCTTTATTAGTGGCTCTATCGCATCATCATTGTTTATATATTCTTCTAAATTGCTTATATATTTTAATATATCCTCTTTTTTTGTGGTGGCGTATATACGGTTTCTCCTGTTATGCTATTTTTTATAACTGTACCAGGTAAGCTCCTAACCCCTGCCTGATTATGCTCTAATTTTTCTTGTATCTTCATAATTATATTGAGATTTATCACTTGATTCCTCTTCACTAGTTCAAATCCTTCCCATATAGCAGATCTATAATCAATGACTTCCTTTGCTGCTGGAGTTGTGTTAACTGTTTTCACCATAGCTTTATATATTTCATCATGTGTAGTTACTATATTTTCAATACTAGAACTTGTTTTCGCTTCATTAATCATTATTGCATTTATTAAAATATTCTGATTTGGCATAATTTTAGCAAGACCTTTTAACTCAGCCAAGGCTCTACTTGCTCGAGAAAGTTGTTTAAGAACTCTTTTTGTTTCCAGATTTCTCTTTAGCGGTAACATTTCTAACATTTTTAATCAAATCCCAACTTTAAAAAATTCTTTTGCAAATTCAATATCGGAAGATTTTTAAAATTTTTTCTTGTATTTATACAATAGCCGAAATTTTTTCCGGTGTCAAAAAAATACCGGAAGATTTCTCGATTTTCTTCCGGTTTTCTTATTGATATCAGAAAATGCTTCTGGCTTTATTTAATAAATTCAAAAATTTTTATTGATATTTTCTATCCTTAGTATTACAACAAAAAAGTAGCAAGAGATAGCCGTTTGAAGGGCGGTCTGTCCATTACAACTTATTTGCTCGACAAATAACTATGTTGATGAAACAACTGTGATAATAATTAAGATTAGTTCTATGATTTTTATCTCCTATTTATTTTGACATTGATTCCAGCGTTTCGCATTTAATTTTTAGTGTACGAAAAGCTTTATTTTCTATACGATTTATGCAATTTTGCTAGTATACGATGATTAAGAGTGGCACTGCGATTGCCAAAACTATGGTCAATTCTAAGTCTGACATCTTTCTTTTTAAATATTATATATAAAAAAATCTCAGAATGTCCTGAGCTTTTTGGTTGTTTTTATTTTCTTAATAATTCTAAGGTACACTTTTTTAATTCCATAATTTTCAATTTTTGCTATAATAATAGCCCAAGGCTTTCCTTAAGCTTGTTGATAAATTTTATCTATGCTTATTTTTCTGTTAGAGAAATTTATCTTCTTTAAATTTTTCTACGAATTTTTTATTTTAATCCTAGTAAATTCGCGTTTTTCCTTTTTATGCCCTCGATAAACCACATAAAGCTAAGCCTGCTATCAATTAATTTTATTCGAAGCGGATCTATTCTGCTTATCTCCACCATTAAAAATTAAAATTTCTACATACTTGGCTAATTTTTCTAATTCGTAGTAAGCTTTGACAAGACGAATCACCGTGTTAAATAGCGATAGGTACTCATTTGAGATAATCTCCGGATTTTCCCCCGCTCCACACCGTGTGTGCGACTTTCACCGCACACGGTGTTCCACCAATATCACTTCTTTTCGAATATATACATTAACTTAAAATCACATTTTTAGTTCAATTTGCTTGTTGTCTGCTTGAACTCACAGTTTGTTTAGTTTCTTTAGCTGCTTTTCGTCTAGAGGCATTATCTCCAGATGTTTTGATACGGTATTTTCATCTGTTGCGTGAATCAGCTTGTGCACTGTACTCGTGATGAATATAAGGTTTTTGTATTCATCAGTTCCGCCCGTGTGTATGGGTTTTATGTGATGACAGTGCATTTTACCTATTTCAAGCACTTCGTTCGTGATTGCACATTTGCCTTGTTGCCCCGTGTAAAGAGATATTTGGTTGTCGTTATATTCGATCGACCGACCCTTTACTGGGCTTCGCATTATGAAATGCAGAACTTTCTCAAGCACTCCATTTGGTTTTTCGTGCAATTCCTTTCTGCCCTCTGGTGTGTATTGGTTTATACTAGATTTTTTGTTCATTGGATTTCTGCTTTTGCAGTATCCAATAGGCATAATCGATATTCCCGATATCCACCTTACTTGCTTCGATTTACCATATCTTTTTGCTAAATAACTATTCTTGATTTCGCCTTGTTTTGCAGTTGTGAGTCTATTTTTTTTGACTGTGCTCATATTCCTCTGTATGCTACTTAGGTTTATGCAGACATTGTTTGCTATTCCGTAGTAATTGTGGATTCCCACGACCATTGAGTTGTATACATTGACCGTTTTGTAGAGCTCTGCTCCGTCTTTGGGCTTCTGTATTAACTTAATTTGGTCTTTGAGCTTAGATTTTGCCGATCTCACGGCTTTATTGCTCATTTGGGCATTTATTACTTGCTTTTTGCCTTTCGTTTGCATTTTAAACTTGAACCCTAAAAACTCACTGTAGTTTCGTTTTAAGTTTGTTATGCTTGTTTTTTCTTCCGATACCTGAAATTTAAGTCTATGACTTGTCCAACCCTTTACCGCCATTTTTATCTTGATGGCGTCTTGTCTTGTTCTTCTTGATTGTGCTATACGCTAACTTTATGTTTTCGGGACTTCGTATTTTGTCCATTAATTGGGTAAATACTTGTCCTTTTAAGCTCATTTCGTATAGTTCGTCTTGGGTTTGTTGCATGTAATAGTATTGAGTTTATGGTTGCTTTGTGATTTTTAGTTTTCATATATACACCACCTCCGTTTGGGTGATAATTTCTATTGTCTTACTCGACTTTATGAATTAGTGTATATATTCTCGTGTTTGTAATACTGGCTTGTGGCTATCCCTTTACTATGTTATCCATAGCTTCCCTGGTACTGTGCCACTGCTCTCAGTCGAATTAAACTAAGTTCCCCTGGCTTGCTTTGTTCAATTGGAGCCGTTTCCTTAGTAACAGTCCTCTGCAATGGGTTTTTAACTGTTCCGACCTTTTCACGTCCCGATAATCCTATCATTGGCTATACTTAGGTGCTTCCTTTGAACCTGTCAACTTGAGCGTGCCTTTGACACGTTATGGCTTTTTATAGCTACGATTTTTACTCAACCATATTGACCTCGCTTAACGAGATATACATTTCTGTACATTGAATTTTTAGACTTTTACATTCAGAAGTCCGTCAGTCTTCTCAGACATTCTCAACATATATATCCGACACCCGGCCTATCACACACTCGACTACCTCTAGTTCGCGTTTCCACAGCTTAACCTGTTTGGGTGTACTCTCAGCTTCACCGAGCTTTATACAACTTCTCTATTGCACGGGTAGTTGCATATCGGAGTATCAGTGCAAGCGTTTCGGGGCGTTACTCCCTCATTCCACTTGTCGGATTGTCAGTTCTCCTAAATTTTCATCTCTTTTTCTAGATTTCGATTTAGTGCCTAATCTTTTCAATTAGGAACGTGTCGCACCGTAATAATTCCCGCTGTAAACTTCTTTTTCGTTGCTGTAAATTTTTGTTGTTTTCATAAGTTAATCTCCTTGACAATTATTTTTGTTTTTGGATTTTGGGCGTATCATTTCTCGAAATGAATGCTGCAAATTATTTATTAGGTAGGAGTTTGAAGTAATCTCCAGCTTTTCCCCCGCTCTGCACCGTGTAGGAGAGTTTCCCCTCACACGGCGTTCCATCAAATTAAACTTGTTTCAAAATGAAGCAAGTTTACATGTTCAAAAAACAGTTTAGATTGGCTCTAATTGAACTTTTCTCCGCAATTTATTGACTTTTGTTTAAGAGAAGGTTTCTAATATATTTTTGAACAGTTTCGTTTTGCATGCACTAAAGCATGTACATCAGCATGAATTATAACTAAATTTTGATAAAAATTTGTTTCACCAAGGCATCTTGGCTGTTTATGATGGCAGTGGATTTCATCTATCTCTAAGTTTTTTCAGTAATGGCACATTTCCAATTCTGTGCTGCATAGAGTAAATATTCTATTGTCTAAGTATTCTATACTCCCATAAGCATTTTTGATGTTTATAAGCCTATGCATTATAGATAAATCTACTCAAAGATTTTTGTGAATTTCTTTCCTCCCTTCCGCAGTGTATTGGTTAGTTATTCTTTTCATACTTTTTGCAACCTAATGTTGAACATAACCTATCGGAACTATGGGAAAATTGTTTATAAATCGCATTTGTTTGATGTTTCCACACATTTGCCTGATATTATATTTCCTTTTACTGTTAACTTATCTTTAAGCCGATTTTTCATCACAGCATTAACGTTTCGTGCTATTTTTCTAGCGTCAAGACTTATTAATGTATCCATTTGATAATAATTTTGAATGCCCATAACCATAGAATTATATAAAGCATCATCTCATTACGAATTTGATTTTCTTTGTCTTACTCGAAGCTGTTAATACTAATTTATCTTGCTTTAATTTCAGTTTGACTAGTGGCTGTTCCTCGATTCTCATTACAGAAATTTCTCAGGTTGTGCCATCACTTTCACAGAAAACTCCCTTGCTTATGTTTTCACAAGGCAGCCAAGTTCTTGGCTTTTCTGCTTCCAAAATTCTGATAATCCTATCTTTTTATGTACACTTAGGGTTCCTCTATAAACCTGCATGCTTGGCATTGCCTTTAACAATAAAAGGTATTTTATAACTCCGAGTTTTTACTTTACCTCACATGCCCACTATTTCGGTGTATGCACATTTCTATGCATTCGACGTTTAGACCCGTACATTCAAGGATTTGTCAAAGATTTATATCATTCTAATCATAGGTATTTTTTAGACATCCGGCCTATAGGTTGCACCATCTACCTCTAGAAAGCTTTCGTACCAATTTTTTTTTGATTTACGTCAACTCTCAGCCGACTTCACCGAGCTTTTGACAATTTTTACTGCTAATCGGAGTATTAGAGTGAGCGTTTCAGGGTGTTACTCCGTCATTCCACTTATCGGATTATCAATTTTCCCAAAACTGACCTTACGTTCTTGTTTTAGTGCCTAAGCTTTTTACTTAAAAACTTGTTGCACCGTTGTAACAATCGAGTCATTTAGCTTGGCCCCCTTTTTCTAGCATGCTTCTGGATAGAAAAAATAGCAAGTATATTAACTTCAAGAGAATATATTTTTCGAATTTTACTTTTGGACAGGCTACATAACGCACCTGTACTAGCTTTCATATTTATTTATCTATACTAATCGTATAATATTTGCCTTTCCAGTCAAATGATTTATTCTTTTCTTGACAAGTATTATTTTTTATAATATACTTTTATAATATCGAGGTGTAGCTCAGTTTGGTAGAGTGCTTGGTTTGGGACCAAGATGCCGCAGGTTCGAGCCCTGTCACCTCGACCATCTTCAAAGCCGCTTGTTCTCTAGGTTTCGTAAGTTAAAAGTTTTTTGAAGTATGTGTAAAAAGTATGAGATTTTAAAGATGAATTCGGTAAAAGAAAATTAAAGTGGATAAGTACTGGATTGTCGGCAAAAGGCAACAAACGTAAAGCTACATAAATTTTAAACAAAATTATGGCCGAGTACGAAGCAAAAGAAACTCAACCGAACACCGATGACATATTGTTTACTAATTATTTGATACAATGGCTAGAGAAAAAGAAATCTAAAAATAGACCCGGTTATATAATTTCAGCGTTTCAAAAGGTTTTAACAAAAAATAATTTTCCCAAAATGCGATTTCATGATCTGCGGCACAGTTGTGCAAGTATATTGTACGACAAAGGCTGGAAATTGAATGCTATTCAAACCTGGTTCGGCCATGCAGACATTCAAACGACAGCCAATATTTATACTCACATCAGCAAATCCAGAAAAGAATTCATGGCAAAAGATTTAGAACATACTTTTGTAATGTAAAAAAGCTTTTTTTGAAGATTTGGTAGAAAAAATGGTAGAAAAACATACACAATAGTATTTATCTCTTTTTATTTGCAGAATACCTGTCATTATTTTTTCCTCCTTGTTTGACAAGTATTCCCTGTTGGCATCTTTTTATTATAACATATTGCCAAGGAAAATTCAACCTCAACTCAAGTACTCGATAACAAA
>CALWUI010000007.1 GCA_944384705.1 uncultured Clostridia bacterium | reverse complement strand
AGCTTAATTCTTGTTTGATAGTTGATCCGGGCCTCTCTCGGCCTCTGCTTTGCTTTACCTTTTTTCAACCATCTGCTTTTTCACCGCATCTTTTCATTTGGGGCTTGACTTTTAATAGTTAATCTTTCAAAGGATACTCTTGAAAATCTTTTTTATATGTTCTTCAGAAAAATATTTATTTAAATATTCATGATATTTTAAAACATCATCAACTACTAGTTTATCATTCTCATAGTACTCTAAAACTTTGTTTGCAAAATCATCTGAGTTATTTGCCACTGAAATATAATTTTCAATCTCATCAAGGCCTTCAACTCCAATAGATGTTGAAACTATTGGGATTTTATTATATATAGCTTCTATTGTTTTACCTTTTACTCCCGCTCCATACCTTAGCGGAATTACGCAAACTCTGCAATTAGAATAATATTCTTTCAGTTCTTCATCCGTAACAAATCCAGTTACGATTATATTCTTTGAGGCAAGAGACTTAACTTTTTCTGTAGGATTTGAACCTAAAATAATAAATTTACAGTCTACAACTTTCTTTAAAATACTTGGCCAAATTTGCTTTACAAACCAAACGACCGCGTCTTCATTTGGCCGATGACTAAATCCTCCAACAAATAATATATTCTTTTTTCCCGATAAATCAACCGGAGTATAATCAAACTTATCAAATATGAATATGGGCACTACTATTGATTTATCTTTTGAAAAATACTCATCAATAATTTTTTTCTCATATGAGCTAAAAGTAACCACCACATCAGATTTACTCATCAGGTCTAACTCTATTTCTTTCCAATATTCTGATGAAGATTTTAATTTAGGGTTTTTCGTTACTTCATATTCTCTAAATTCACGCAAAAAGTGCAAATCATGAACATAATAAACAATTTTTGCTTTTGTATTTTTCTTCACAAAATCTATATATTTTTTAGAAATATGTGGTCGGCTTAAAACTACTGTATCAATGTATTCAGAGTTGTCCTTTATCCAATTCTTCCAGCCTAATGCATATTTTTGTCCATAAAGAACTTCTATACCTAAATCTTCTAAGGCTTTGGTGTACTTTTCATATTTAAAAAAGTTATCTCCTATAAACTTAATATTGTGTCCTAAATTGGCCATCAATTTTAAATGCTGGTAAGTCGCTCTTGATCCTGCATCTCTATCAAAAGTTGGCACATAATGGTCAATAAATAGAATGCATTTTTTATTTTTAGATCTATCTCTAGCCAAAAAAACATTTTTTCCATTCTCAAAGTGATCTTTTTTTAGAATTTCTTTCCATTTTTCATAAAACTTATTTTTATTGGCAACCTGATAGGATTTCACTCCTTTAGCCATATCGGTTCCATTAGATATCCCTTCAAAATGCACTACAACAGATTCTGGCTGATAAACAACTTTGTATCCATGTTTTCGTACTTCAAAAGCTAAATCGCTGTCCTCATAATAAGCCGGAGCAAATCTTGTATCAAAGCCACCAATTTCATCCCATAGAGATTTTAAGATCATAATACTTGCACCAGAGATATAATCGACTTCTTTTACATAATTAAACTCTGCTAACGTAGGATCTTTTCCATTTCCATAATTCCATGCGCTAGCATCATTCCATAAAATTCCTCCAGACTCCTGCAAAAGACCCGTAGGATAAACCAATTTAGAACCAACCAAACCGATACTTTTATCATTTTCTATTAAATTTAATAAACTAGATAACCAACCTCTTTGAACGCTGGTGTCATTATTTAAAAAAAGTATATATTTCCCCTTGGCACAATTTGCTGCATTGTTACAGTTTAGAAGAAACCCTAAATTTTTTCCATTCCTGATAATCTTCAAATTTTCAATAACATTTTCAATTTCTTTGGTTTTATCGGTTGAAACATCATCAGCCAGAATAACTTCATATTTTATTCCTCGCGTATGATTTATAATCGACTTTATACAATTGTAAGTATAGTGAAATTGATTATAAGCAGGAATAATAAGCGAGACCAAAGGGTCCTCACAAAATGGGAGTCTTAATTTTTCAAATTCTGTTTGATTCAAATCCACTGGCTCAAAAACAAATACACATTTTTCATTATCTAATATGTCTAACTTTTCATTTAAAGTATAAATATTTCCCCGTAAAATTAATAAAAAAAACTTCTTAATATTTGTAAGATTTAATTTTTTCAAGTAAACAATTGGATGTCGAAAAGTTTTTAATATAAACTTTAAAACAAACCTTCTTCTAGATCCTGGCGGAATAATAAGGCCTTCTAATTTGTACAGTTTTTTTAACATTTTATATCCTCTTGAATTATAGACTTTTTCTAGCTCACTTTTTATTCTCCTCAACTTAATCTTCTCTTCAAATAACTTTCTTTCTAGATTGTCGTTTTCGGAGTCTAGAGCAAAATTGTCCTTTTTTAAATTTTTATTTTTAGTTCTTAAATCTTCATTTTTAGCTTTTAAAATCTTTATAATATTAAAATTTTCTTTTATATTCTTATTATTTATCTCGTTTCGCTCATGATTTTCTATAGCCCAATCCATTATTTGGCTGTATTTATTTTCTTTATAAAAATTAACAATATTATTTACATTTTTAGGAATATCCCTTTGTGTGCATAGCGCGACTATGTATTCAGAATTTTCAAGAGATACTCTGCCAAAAAATTGTGACAATTTGACTTTACCCGAAGCAATGATATTACCCACTTCGAATTTTTGACAAAATAATTGCACATTCTTAAAATTATCATCAAGAATCTGCTTAAACTCTTCAACAGAAAGTTCTGCAATGTGAAACTGATTTTTTTCTCTTTTTTTATAGACTTCTCTATTTGGGGTTGAAATTACAAGTAAACCATCATTTTTTAAAACCCTTTTTATTTCAGACAAAAAACTTTTCTGTTTCTCACAGTCAATATGCTCAATTGTCTCAAACGAAACAACTACATCAAAAAAATCATTTTCAAACGGTAATTTTTCTATATCTGCAACTTTAAAATCCAAGTTTTTCGTCCGATAGTTATTTTTAGCATACAAAATTGCCTCTTCAGAAATATCCACACCAAAAACTTTGTCTGCTTTTTCTGCCAAAATTGCAGAACCATAACCCAAACCACATGCCGCATCAAGTACTTTTTTGTCATTTACTAAACTTTGAGCAAAAATATATCTGTTCATATGTTCTACTTCTAATTCTAAATCGACTTTGCCAGGAACCAATCTCTCTCCAGTAAACTCCACAAGAAGACCTCCCAAAATGCAAAATAAAAAAGTAAAATTTTATATAACAAAGTTAAAAATCAAACGCAAGACTCATATGCATCACAAACGGACTTTGTTTCTCCAATCATTTTTGTTTTGCCTTTATCTAACCACATAACTCTACTACAAAGTCTTCTGATTTGCTCTAACATATGAGAAACTATTAAAACAGTGGTTCCACCTTGCATTAGGTCATTTATCCTTCTCTCACATTTCTGTTGAAAAAGAAAATCTCCCACAGACAAAATCTCATCTACAATTAATATGTCTGGCTTTACCATAGTAGCAACAGCAAAACCTATTCTTGCCACCATGCCAGAAGAATAATTTTTCATTGGAACATCCAAAAAATTCCTAAGTTCCGAAAACTCGACTATTTCATCAAATTTTTCACTTATCAGATTATTAGAAAAACCTAAAACCGAACCATTTAAAAATATATTTTCTCTCGCTGTTAAATCTAAGTCAAATCCAGCTCCAAGTTCTATTAAAGGTGCAATCGAGCCATTCACTTTTATTATTCCGGCACTAGGCTTTAGAATACCAGAAATAGCCTTTAAAAGGGTACTCTTTCCAGAACCATTCCTCCCCACTATACCAAAGACCTCACCTTTTTTTACATTAACACTAACTTTGTCCAGAGCTACAAAATCCTCATACATTAGCTGACGTTTAAATAATTTTATAAAATACTCTTTCAAATTATCTATTTTTTCTTTACTCATATTAAAATGCATTTCAACATTTTTTACTTCTATTATATTTTTCAAAATCTCACCTTTAACTTTAAATATATAGAATAAATTTATCTTGTTTACTTTTAAAAAACAAAATGCCCAGAATCAAAGTTCCAAATGCTATTGATAAACAAAGCAAATTTGTTTCTAAACTTGGAACTGTTTTATACATCAGAACATCTCTAAAATATTTTACATAATGAAACATTGGATTTAAATGCATAATTATTTTTATTTTATCATTTAATATATCATAGGGGTACATAATTGGTGTAAAATAAGTCCAAGCAGTAAGCAGCACAGAATACAAATGGATAATATCTCTAAAGAATACACTCAAAGCAGACAAAATTAACCCCAAACCTATAGAAAATACTAGGGTGTAAATTACAGGAATAGGAAAAAGCAAAACCGTCCAATAAATTGGATACCCTAAAATTACATACATAAAAGCTACAGCAATCATAGAAAAAAGAAAATTTACAAGTCCAAACATGCATTTTTCTAAAGGAAATATGTACTTAGGAATATATACTTTTTTTATAAGGCTACTAGATTCCAAAATAGACATCATAGAATAGTTAGTGGTTTCAGAAAGCATATTGAATAAAGTTGAACCAGTTAAATAATAAATTGGAAAGTTCTCAATATTCACCTTAAATATGTTAGAAAAAACAGCCGATATAACTATCATCATAAGCAAAGGATTTAAAACGCTCCACAATATTCCCAAAACAGATCGTCTGTATTTTAATTTTATATCTTTCTCAATAAGGTTTATAAGAAGATACTTATACCTTTTAAAAGTTTCTATTTGTGCTTTCAAAGAATTCTCTCCCAAAACATTTTAAAATTTTCCCTAATTATATCACACCCTAACTAAAATTCAAAGCCCAAAATTAAAAGGTGTTATATTAAAACACTTTTTTATAGTATGTTAAAATAATAATATAATATTAAACTTTATTAAGGATGATAAAATTATGAAAAACAAAATTCTTACTTTTTCCGTTATCTCTCTAATTGTATCAATTTTTTTATCGGCTAACGCAAAGATGAATTCAGATGAAATAAAAGCTGAACTTCCTCCAGAAAACGTTCAAACACAAGGCTCTTTTGAAACAGATGAAAACCCGTCCAAAAATACTTCTGAAATTCGGGCAGTCTGGGTTCCGTTTATGTCTTTAGATATGAAAGGTACAGATTACAGTGAAGAAGCTTTTAAAGCTAAGTTTGACAATATTGTTTCTGAATCTATATCTCACAATTTAAACACTATAATTGTTCATGTTCGACCTTTTAATGATGCTTTGTATCCGTCTAAATATTTTCCATGGTCACATCTTTTAACGGGAGAACAAGGAAAAAATCCAGGATTTGACCCACTTGAATACATGGTTAAAGCTGCCCATAAATCTGGATTGCAATTCCACGCATGGATAAATCCTCTGAGAATACAAATAACTGATAGACCTAATACTCTTTGTGAAACCAATATTTATTTTTCTCTGAAAAGTACCAGTAATGCGGAAGACATAATATTAGAAACCGAAACAGGAAAGTATTTAAACCCAGCATATCCAGAAGTAAGAGAACTCATAATCAACGGAGTTAAAGAAATTGTAGAAAATTATTCCGTAGATGGTATTCAATTTGACGATTATTTTTATCCTTCCGATGGTCCTAATTTAGACAATATAAGTTATAAAGAATATTGTTGTAGTCTTTTAGACAAGTCTCAACCAATTTCACTTAAAGACTGGCGATTCGCAAATATTAACTCACTTGTTTCTGGTACATATAGTGCAATAAAAAATATAAATCCAACCGTTGTTTTTGGCATTTCTCCTTCGGGAAATCTTTCTAATAATTCAAAAATAGGTGCAGATGTTGCTACTTGGTGCAAAATTCCCGGATATATTGATTACATATGCCCACAAATATATTTTAGTCCTGAGCACCCAATTTTGCCCTCTTCAACAGCAGTTAATCAATGGATGAATCTGCCGAGGAGTGATAAAGTAAAGCTTTATTTTGGCCTTGCAATGTACAAAGCTGGTAGTCCTACTGCTGATTTTGGCACATGGAAGGATCATGATGATATTTTAAAAACGCAAATTGAACAATGTCGTAAGCTCGGCTGCAATGGATTTATATTTTTTTCTTTTGAGGACTTTAAAAACGAAAATGCAAATACTGAAATTCAAAATGTTATGTCTGTTTTAAATTAAACTGCCCAACTATTCTCCCTACACAATAATCAGATTTTGCTTCCGTAATTTCTGTAGGAATTATTTGGGAACACAAGTCTAAATTAGAAATCAATTTTATTGGCGTATAATTAGGAGTATAACCTTCAAATACGCCATTTTTACTATGACTTTCGTAAAGAACTGGTTCTATGGTTCCTACTTGAGATTTTAAAAATTCAATTCTATCTTTTTTAGTTTCATTAATCATTATCTTACTGCGCATTTTCTTTACACAAGACTTGACTTGATTTTTAAAGGTTGCCGCACGAGTTCCTTCTCGGACAGAATATGAAAAAACGTGAACTTTAGAAAAACCAACTTTTTTTACAAAACTGAGTGATTTTTCGAATTCTTCATCTGATTCTCCTGCAAAACCAACCATAACGTCAGTAGTTATTGCTGCATTTCTAAAACTAGACCTTAAATTTTTTACAATTTTAAAATAATCCTCCGAATTATAGTGTCGGCTCATTCTCCTTAAAGTTTCGTCACAACCACTTTGAAGTGACAAATGAAATTGCGGGCATAGTTTTTGTTGCCTTGATAATCTTTTTATAACTTTTTCGTCCATATATTCCGGCTCAAGAGAGCCCAGTCTTACTCTTTTTACGCCATTAACTGAACAAATCGTTTCAATAGCATCGCATAAATTCAAGCTCAAGTCTATTCCGTATGCCGAAAGATTTATTCCAACTAAAACAATCTCTTTATATCCGTTTTTAACCAAATTTTGTGTTTCTAATAAGATCTCTTCAATAGGCTTAGAGCGCACTCTTCCTCTTGCGTACGGAATTATACAATAAGAACAAAATCTATTACAACCATCTTCTATCTTTAAAAATGCCCTTGTTCTCTCATTAAAATTTGTTATTTTTAGATCTTCAAATTTTGAATATTTTTCAATATCATTAATCGCTATTATTTTATTTTTAGACTTTATAAAATCAGATATATATTTTAAAATATCATTTTTATTTGAATTGCCTAAGATGATATCTGCTTCAATAGAAACTGTTTTTTTAGGAAAAGCCTGCGGCATGCAGCCTACAAGAACAATTATTGCTGACCGATTCATTTTTCGAATTTTATGTAATAATTTTTTTACTTTTTTATCACTTTCTGCTGTAACCGTACAAGAATTTATAATAATAACATCTGCACATTTAATTGAATCTGATTTTGTGCAATTTGCCGCATAAAGCTTCTCTAATATACCCTGAGATTCATACTGATTTACTTTACAGCCTAAAGTTATAATAAAAAATTTCATATTTTTCTCCTTTTTTTATAATTTTCTAAGAAATTTTCTTTTTTCATTTTAAATTTTTATATTTACCTTGACCTGCATAAAATATCCTGCTAACATATATGTGTAATAATTATCTGTTTGATTCTTGGAGGTACAAAATGTATAAAGAGGATATTTTATTACCTGATATCGAAACTGTTAAAAAGTTCGTATCTTTTGCAAATCAGTATGAATTTCCTGTAACAATTCTTTCTGACAAATACATAATAAACGGAAAATCTATTATGGGAATTTTTGCACTTGATTTGTCAAGACCTGTTAAAATCGAAGTTTCTGAAAATTGTCCGGCAGATTTTAAAGAAAAATTAAAAGAATTTTCTCTTGCTGCAGAAGCTGTATAATTTCTTCTTTATATAAATTACAATAGTTGCACACAGTAATACTAAATTTTATAATAGCCTTTTCTATTTATTTTTTAGAAAAGGTTTTTTATGTTGATTTATTATAATATATTCACCTTGCTTCTTCAAGACGAAGAAAAAATTATTTGAAAAAATAAGAAAGTGTGTTATACTTAATTTAATGGCTACGATAAAGAGAGTAATTTTCTTGTTTTGTATTTTAGAGAGATAAGCCTTGGCTGTAAGCTTATTTGCAAAACGAAAATGAAGTTCACTTTGGAGCTGTGTTCTTGATATGTAGAGAGCATCGGTTAGAACCGTTAAATTCTTTTGAGTGTTTGCGTTTTTTTGCGCAAAAATTAGGGTGGTACCACGGAAGTTCACTTTCGTCCCTATTGAGGGATTAAAGTGAATTTTTTATTATATTTATGAGGTGATTTTTTGAAAGATCAAATTGAAAAGATTAAAAATACTGCACAAAAAGAAATTTTAGATGTAAAAACACTAAAAGATATTGAAAATCTGAGGATCAAATATCTGGGTAAAAAAGGTGAGCTAACAACTATTTTAAAGCAAATAGGAAAACTTTCGGATAATGAAAAGCCCATAATCGGACAATTAGTAAATGAAGCTCGTGATTTTATTAATTATAGCCTTGAATCTAGTATAAAAAAAATCAAAGAGTCTAATCTTGAACAAAGATTAAATGATGAAAAAATTGATGTTACTTTGCCTGGATTGCACCGATCTATTGGACATAAACATCCTTTAACCATAGTTTTGGATGATGTTAAAGAGATCTTTATAGGTATGGGGTTCAATATCGTTGAAGGACCTGAAATTGAAACAGATTATTACAATTTTGAAGCACTAAACATGCCTAAATACCATCCAGCAAGAGATACTCAGGATACTTTTTATATTAGCGAAAATGTATTGCTACGTACTCAAACATCTTGTGTGCAGATACGTACAATGGAAAAAACTCAGCCGCCTATACGTATAATTTCTCCCGGCAGAGTTTATCGTTCTGACACTATTGACGCTACTCACTCTCCTCTCTTTAATCAAATTGAAGGGTTAGTTGTAGATAAGGGTGTAACATTCTCAGATTTAAAAGGTACTCTTGAAGCTTTTATCCAGGCTCTTTATGGGGCGGAATCTGTTGTTAGATTTAGGCCGCACCATTTTCCATATACCGAACCATCCGCAGAAGTTGATGTGCAATGCTTTGGTTGTCGTGGTGCGGGCTGTAGGTTATGTAAAAACGAGGGCTGGATTGAGATTCTTGGTTGCGGTATGGTTCATCCTACTGTGCTTAAAAACTGTGGTATTGATCCTGAAATTTATAGTGGATTTGCATTTGGCGTTGGATTAGAAAGAATAGCTATGCGCCGCTACAATATTGATGATATGCGTTTATTTTATGAAAATGATGTGAGATTTTTAAATCAATTTTAATTAATTTTTTAGATTAAATATAAGGTGGTTTTTTATGAATCTTTCTATGAATTGGTTAAAAGAGTTTGTGGATGTTGATGTTTCTCCAAAAGAATTCTCTGACAGAATGACAATGAGCGGTTCTAAAGTTGAAAAATATGAGATTGAGGGAGAAAAAATAAGTCGAATTGTTGTTGGAAAGGTTTTGTCTATAGAAAAACATCCAAATGCTGATAAGCTTGTTGTTTGTATGGTCGATGTTGGAGCTATCGAACCTGTTCAAATTGTTACTGGAGCTAAAAATCTGTGCGTTGATGATATTGTTCCTGTTGCTCTTGATGGATCTACTTTAAGTGATGGGACAAAAATAAAAAAGACTAAGTTCCGTGGTATTTTAAGCCTTGGAATGATGTGTTCTTTGGCCGAACTTGGTCTTAGCGTTAGTGATTTTCCTTATGCTGTTGAGGATGGCATATTCGTTTTGCAAGAAGAAAGTTGTAAAATTGGTCAGAATATCTGCGACGCCATCGGTTTTAATGACGTAAAATTTGAGTTTGAAATTACTCCTAACAGAGGTGACTGCCTCTCAGTTATCGGCCTAGCTCGTGAGGCTGCAGCTACCTTTAATAAAGAGTTAAAACTCCATAAACCGATTGTTAGAGCTTTAGCTAAAACGCATAAAGATGAAATAAAAGTAAATGTCCCTGCAAAAGACCTGTGTCCTTTTTATTCTGTTAGAATTGTTAAAAATGTTAAAATCGGACCTTCTCCTAGATTTATTCGCGAGAGACTTAGAGCAATGGGCGTCCGTTCAATAAATAATATCGTTGACATTACAAATTACGTTATGCTTGAATATGGTCAACCTATGCATGCTTTTGATCTGCGTTATATCGATGGCTCACAAATTAATGTTCGAAGAGCTAACAAGAATGAATCTATTATAACTCTTGATGGAAATGAGCACAAATTAAATGAAAATAATCTTGTTATAGCTGATGCTAAAAAGCCTATTGCGCTCGCTGGTGTTATGGGTGGAGAATTTAGCTCGGTAAAAAATGATACTGCTACAATTGTGCTTGAATCTGCTATTTTTGACCCGGTTGCTGTAAGAATAGCCTCTAAAGAGCAAGCCCTTCGTACAGATTCTAGTGTTCGATTTGAAAAGGGGCTTGATAAAAATAATTGTATTCCTGCTTTAAACCGTGCTTGTGAATTAATTGAATTGTTGGGTGCTGGTGAAGTTTGTTCTGAAACTTTTATTGTAGATAATTCTTTAGAAGAAATTATTAAAATTCCTTTTGACTCAGGATTTATTAATAAATTTTTAAATATAGATCTTTCTTGCGAAGAAATGAAGAAAATCTTGTCTAGGCTTGGCTGCAAAGTGGTTGACAATAATGTTATTGTCCCAAGTTTTAGGATGGATTTAAAAAATAAAAATGATATTGCAGAAGAAATTGCAAGATTTTATGGTTACGATAGTATCCCATCAACCTCCCTTCGTGGTAGTCATTATGGTAAACTTACAAAGGAACAAAAGTTCGAGCAAAAAATAAAAAATGCTATGATAGCTTTGGGGTTAGATGAAATCGCTACTTACTCATTTTTAAGTCCAAAACAATATAATAAACTATTATTGCCTCCTGAGCATTTTTTGCGAAATTCAGTAAAAATTTCGAACCCGCTTGGAGAAGAAACCAGTTTAATGCGTACTACTGCTATCGCATCGATGCTAGAAGTGCTTTCTTCTAATTATAATCACAAAAATGAAAAGGCTAAGCTTTTTGAACTTGCTAAAGAATTTATCCCTAATCATAACAGTGAACTACCAAATGAAAACCTTAAGCTCATTGCAGGCTTTTATGGCAAAAATATAGATTTTGGATACGTAAAAGGTCTTTTAGAAGGTTTACTGGATAAATTATTCATTAAAAATTATGAATTTGTAGCTAATTCTAAAATCGCTTACTTTCACCCAGGCCGCTGCGCAGATGTTTTATGTGACGAAGTTTTTCTCGGAAATATTGCTGAGGTTCACCCTACTGTGCTTGAAAATTTCAATTTAGGCAAACGAGCTTATATTATTGCCCTTGATGTTAAAGCATTATTCGATAATGCAGACTTTAATATTTCTTATAGTCGTATTGTTAAATTTCCTGCTGTTAACCGTGATTTATCTTTGATTTGCGATAGAGAAGTTCCTGTTGGTAAATTGCAGAAAATCATAAAAAATTCTGCAGGAAAGTTTCTAGAAAATGTAACGGTTTTTGATGTGTATGAAGGTGAACAAATTCCTAAAAATAAAAAAAGCGTTACAGTTAATATTTCTATGAGATCAAATACTGCTACCTTAACTGACGAGCAAATCAACTCTATCATTAAAAAGGTTGTAGATGCTTTTGAAAAAAATAATATAACCCTTCGTTCTTGACAACTTGAAAAAAATAAAATATTGTTGTAACATTATATTATAAAAGGAGGATCTATTATGGTTGATAAAACTATGATGTTTTCTGTTAGCGAAAACAAAGATGAGTCTATTAAGTATACCTTAAAAACCGTTTATGAGGCTTTAATGCAAAAAGGCTACAACCCCATAAATCAACTTGTAGGTTACATCTTATCCCAAGATCCAACTTATATCACCACACATAACAATGCTAGAAGTCTTATTTGCAGAATAGATAGAGATGATCTCTTAAAAGCTCTAGTTAAATCTTATTTAGATATTAATTGATAATTCTTATTTTTTTATTTTCGTTTGGAGGGGTTATTTTGCCTAAAAAAAACACTTTGGATTATAAAACTACTGTTTATAAAAATAAACCTCTGGTCCGTTGTGGCAATACTGTTTATTATGGAAACAGCTCTGATGAATATGTCATTAAACTTGAAATTTTAAATGATAAACCTTTATTTGACTCTGTTGTTTCAGACAAAATCTCTGTGCAACTTCTAAGTACCGATCCAGAACTTAGCGCTAGAAAAAGAATCATAAAAAAGTGTGAAAAAAATGGTCTATACGAAGCTTTAGATATTGCTGAAGTTTGGCTTTGCAAAGCATTAGAGGCCAGTTAATATAAAAATAAAAAATACCGCTTACAGTGTTTTAAAACTTTTGGTACTGTTGAGCGGTTTTTCCTTTTTATGTATAGGTTAATTCTTTTTCTGTAGACGCAGGATTAAAGTCTTCATCTTCTTTAGTGAAAATAGTTTCTATTAATCTATCTGAATTTTGAGGTGAATATATAAATTTGTCCATATGATCTTCTTTAAAGAAATATTTGGGCTGTGTGGGCTTATAATCATAATCAAAGGTATCTATTATAATAAGTTTTATTTTCATTCTAGAAGGAATTATATTTTTAATATATACGCTAGCTTGTTGACCTGGTCTAATGCCTTCTTTTGGTTCAGCTAAGCCTGCTAAATTGGGAGCTAACTCAATAAATACTCCATACTCTTCTATTGATCGGACGATTCCTGCTACTGTTTCTCCTACAGAAAAGGATTCTATATTTTCCTCCCAAGATCCTAATAATTCTTTATGAGTTAAGCTTATTCTGTCGTTTTCTATAGATTTAACAATCGCTTTTATGTCCATGCCTATAGAAAATCGTTCTCTAGGATGTTCTATACGTGAGATTGAAATTGTGTCTATTGGCAAAAAAGATACGATTCCACAGCCAATATCTACAAAAGCACCAAATGGTTCTAAATGAGTAACTTTTGCTTTTATTACATCACCTACTTTTTTATCTTTAACATACTGATTCATACACTTTGTTTGGGCATCTTTTCTCGACAAAACTGCATAAGTTCGCCCTTTTTTATCCTTTTTAAAACCTTTTACAATAAAACAAACCGGTCTATTTACGCGCGATATAACTGCGATATCTCTAACCAAGCCTTCTTTTATTCCAATTGCACCGTCTTCTCTATTTATAATTCCTTTCATACAGCCCAAGTCAACAATTAAGTTGTGATCTCCATCACAAACTAGGGCTCTTGATTCTAAAATTTTTTCTTCGTGGCTTGCCTGAGCTAAAGTAGACGGATTTTGCATAGCTAGCTTATTGGATAACGTATCAATAAGCCATCCTTCCGGATAAAAATCTGTCATTTTATTTCCTCCTATTTTTTATAATTATGCAAGTTCAAAAATCATAGTCTGATTTGACTATGCTTGAAATATTAAAATAAATATAATAAAATATATCTGTAATTATAAATACGAGAGGAAATTTTGTTTTATGAAAAAATCAATCCTTATTTCTTCTTTTTTTGTGCTCATAACATCCATTTTAATACTAAGTGGATGTTCTAATAAAAATTTAAATGCTCAGGCGGATAAAAAAGTCGGTTACCAACTTGAACTGCCTCAACATAATGAGGAGATTGCTATTGTTACTACTTCTATGGGGCAATTTAAATTGAGGTTCTTTCCAGAAGCTGCTCCTAAAGCTGTAGAAAATTTTAAAACTCATTCTAAAAATGGTTACTACAACGGAAGAATCTTTCATAGAGTTATCAAAAACTTCATGATTCAAGGTGGCGATCCAAATCAAAATGGAACAGGTGGAGAAAGTATATGGGGGCAACCTTTTGAAGATGAATTTAGCGATAAATTATTTAATATTACTGGTGCTGTAGCTATGGCTAACAGTGGTAAAAATACAAATGGAAGTCAATTTTTTATAAATCAAGGAGGAAAAGATTCTTTTGGTGGCTGGGATTATGCCCAAAAAGTTTATGATAAATATAAAGATAATCCTAAAGTCTCCATTATCGATATGTCTAAAATTACCGAAGAAATAAAAGATTTGTATAACAACAATGGTGGTAATCCTCATCTTGATGGAGCCTTTAATACACAAAATAAAGGTCATACAGTTTTTGCTCAAGTTTTTGACAGTATGGAAACTATAAATAAAATCGCGTCTGTTGAAACTGATGAAAAAGATAAACCTTTAACCGACGTAGTTATAGAAAAAATAGAAATAACAAAATTTGAAGGTTGAATTTTATGAATTTATATAACAAAATGAATATTAAATTTTTATCTGTAGTATCTTATATTGGTCCTCTTTTTGTAATCGGAAAATTCTCTTACGAAAAGGATTGTGATCAAGTTAATTTTCATTATAGACAGGGAGAAATTCTATTTTTCACTATGTCTATATTGATTTTATCCACTATAATTTTTGATTACATCCTTAACTTTATTTCGGACTCATTAAGCATTATATGTTTTTTGTTAAAAATTGGGATTAGTGTTACGTGGGTAATTTTATCTATCATGGGAGTAATCTCAGCTATTTCTAGCTCAAAAACTTACTTGCCAATTATTGGAGGCCTTCTTAAAAAAATAAGTAATAAAGAGGTGTAAATTCTATGAGTCAAAATGGAAATAAACAATTTAAAACAGAAGAAATAAAATCTTTTAAAATGTCAAATCAGATTTTATATTGCGTTTTGTCATATATACATGTTCTTTGGATAATTGGATTATTGGCAGAAAAAGATAATCCAGCCGTTAAATTTCACGTCAATCAAGGAATTATTTTATCTGCAGTGTCTTTTTTCTCTTTAATTATTATAAATATTTTATCCAATTTTTTATATTCTATTGCACCTATTTTAACTAGTATCTCTGCTTTATTCGAAGTTCTTTGGCTTATATTTTACATTTTGTTTACTGCTCTTGGAATTAATAACGCTTTAAAGCAAAATCAAAAGCCACTGCCTTTAATAGGATCACTTTTTAGCTTTGTAAAATAAATAAAACTTTAATGAGAGCTGCATAAATATAATGTGGTTCTTATTTTTATTTATTTTCCTCACACATTTTTAAGAATACATCTTCAGAAATTATTTCGATATTTAAACTCTGCGCCTTAATCAGCTTACTTCCCGTATCTTCTCCTGCTAAAACAAAATCCGTTTTTTTAGATACGCTGTTTGTAACCTTGCCTCCTTGGCTTTCAATCATAGATGTGGCCTGCTGGCGAGTTAACGTGGGTAATGTCCCTGTTAAGACGAAAACTTTTCCTGCCAAAATATTTCCAACAGTGTTTTCTAATTCTTGCATATTTATTCCTAGGTTAGCTAGTTCTTTAATAAAAATTCTATTTTGTTCTATTTTAAAATAATCAGTAACGCTCTGCGCCATAACCGCTCCAAAACCGTCAATTTTTTCAATTTCTTCGACTTTTGCTGTAAATAAATCTGCAATATTGTGAAAAGTCTTAGTTAAAAGCTTTGCAGCTCCCTTTCCAATATGACGGATTCCTAATGCATAAATAAACCGGTAAAACTCATTATTTTTAGATTTTTCTATTGCGTTTAATAAATTATCAGCTGATTTTTCGCCAAATCCCTCTAAACTAATTAAATTCTCTCTCTGTAATTTATAAATATCCACGATCGAAGATATAAAATGATTCTCGAGCAATTGCTCTAAAACTGCTGGACCTAGGCCAGAAATATCCATAGCATCCCTCGAAGCAAAATGTATCATATGCCGAAGAAGCTGTGCCGGACATTGTGTGTTATTACATCTCAAAACAGCCTCATTTTCTTCTCTTATAATTAGAGAGCCACAAGACGGGCATGTATTTGGCATATTAAACTCTATAGAATCAGAATTATGTTGTTTTACAGCAACAACTTCCGGAATAATCTCTCCAGCTTTTCTAATAATTATAGTGTCACCTATTTTTATGTCCTTTTCACGAATTACATCCTCATTATGAAGAACTGCACGACTCACCGTTGTTCCAGACAATAAAATGGGTTCAAAAACAGCAGTAGGAGTTATAGCTCCTGTCCGTCCTACCTTCACTTCTATTTTTAAAAGTTTAGTTGCCTTCTCTTCTGGCGGATATTTAAATGCTTCGGCCCATCTTGGAAATTTAGCCGTACTTCCCAATCTATCTCTCTGCGCAAAAGAATTTATCTTAACCACAGACCCATCTATTCCAAAAGGAAATTTGCCTCTGATGTTGCCCAACCATTCAATTTCTTTTATAACATCTTCAATATTATCAAAAACTTTATCTATTTTTATAGCATTAAAGCCAAGTTCATTCAGATATTCTAAAGACTCTTTATGCTTGTCAAGATATTTGCCTTCAATCCTTTGAACATTAAAAACTACAATATCTAAATTTCTTTTTTCAGTAATTTTTGCATTTTTTTGTCTTAATGATCCCGCTGCTGCATTTCTTGGGTTTTTAAAAGGTTTTTCGTTATTCAATTCTTGTCCTTTTACAAGAGCCAAAAAATTTTCTTTAGACATATAAACCTCACCACGCACTTCAAGAAAAGGAACCCTTTCATTCAATTGCATTGGCAAAGTTTTTATCGTCCTTAAATTTTCAGTAATATCCTCCCCAACAATGCCATCACCTCTAGTGGAACCTCTTACGAAAATTCCATTTATATACTCAGCAGAAACAGATAAACCATCGATTTTAGGCTCAACAATATATTCCACATCGTTCAGCTGACTTCTAACCCGACGATCAAAATCTTTTAATTCTTCATAAGAAAAGGCATCATGCAAACTTTCCATTTTTATCTGATGTTCTACAGGGTTAAATTTAGCCGCAGCAGACCCACCAACTTTTTGAGTTGGTGAATCACTCGTTACTAACATTGGAAACTGAGCTTCTAAACTTTCAAGCCTTCTGAGCAACATATCATATTCATAATCATCTATCTCTGGGGCATCTTCATCATAATACTTTTTGTTATGATAATTAATTTCTATTTTTAAGTCATCAACTAACTTTTTGGCTTCTTTAATTTCCATCTTTTTTTACATCCTACCTCTATAAAAAGATTCATTGAGCAAAACCAGCAAATAATTTTGGAACTTCTCCAACAATTATAGTTTCTGCAATTAATATGCTCGTACTCATAACCGTATTAACAGGATAACCAGGAATAATTGCAAAAACTTCAGTACTTACGTCAAGATATAATCTATGTTTTGTTTGATTTATACCTGCTGAAACAAATTCGCTTTTAAAATCCATAACAACACTGCCAGACATCGACATATGCACAGTTACCTTAGGGCCTCTACCGTTCAAAATTTCCGTCCCTGTAAAAGTTCCCATCGGAACTTCTACTTCTTGATTTTCTAGTTTAGATAATTTTTCTTGAATCGAAATAGCTAATAAAGATTTTAAAGAATTTGCTTTTTTCATATCAGTACTTATAGCCAAAATTTTACCATTGTTATTTTTTTGAATATCTAATATATCTGAATAATCCATGTCCACCCGTGACAATTCTTCTGCAACTACCTTATTTATTATGTTTATCGATGCAGTCTGTGCCTGATTAAATATTACTGATTTTATAAGTGGTCTCATTTGAACGTCGAACAAAATTGCAGCGGCAGACAAAAAAATAGCAATTATTATAATTTTTATTTTAACAGATAACCTTTTTTGCTTGTACCCTCTCTTTTTCACAAACCTCCCTCCTAAAATATACACGTTTATTTTAGTATATACTAAGAAGGGTCTAGCGGTGAATTAAATTGTCGGATTAGCATGAATCATACAATGTTTTATCGAAGTATTGCTACTTTCTATTTCATCGTGTAGTTCATGAATTAAATCATGAACAGCTTTAAAACTCATATTCTTATCTATTTGAACTTCTATATCTACATATACTCGGCTACCAAAAAGTCTTGTTTTTAACATATCTATTCCTTTTATATTTCTCTTATTTAAAATTATTTGTCTTATTTGTTCTTCAACTTCTGCCGGCGCCGCAGAATCTATAATCTGAGTCAAAGACTTTCTTAAAATATCATAAGCAACCTTTATTATTATAATACATATTACAAATGAAGCAATTGGATCCAAAATGGGAAATCCACATATAGCTCCCACAACTCCAATTAATGAGCCAATTGAAGATAATGCGTCCGAACGATGATGCCAAGCATCTGCATATAAAGATGTAGAATTTATTTTTTTTGCAGCTTTTTTAGTATACCTATACATCCACTCTTTTACAACTATAGAAAGTATCGCTGCCAATGCAGCTATCTCTGATGGAATAGCTACATTATTGTTAAAAATACTTTCAATCCCATAAAATCCAATCGTTATAGCAGTGGCAAATAGCATTAAAGCCAGAATAATTGCAGCCAAGCATTCAAACTTTTCGTGGCCATACGGATGTTTTTCGTCAGGCTCTTTGCTAGATAATTTAGCGCCAAGCATAACAATAAAGGTGCTCAGCACGTCAGAAGCCGAATGTATTGCATCCGAAACAAGTGCCATAGAATTACCTAATAAACCCGCTGCTAGCTTTATAGCTGTTAATAAAAAATTTATAATTATAGTATTTACACTAACTTTGTATATAATTTTAGTTTTTGTTTTATCCAAAAAGATCACCCCAAATTTATTTTTTCTAATACAGAATATGCACTTCATATCAAAAAATTTATAATCATGTCGTAATCACATACTGTTTGATAATCCGAAAAATATAATATAAAATATAAACTATGATACCACATTAAGAGGAGATTTTCCATGCTAAAAAAAATAATCTGTTCACTTTTTGCCGTATTTACTTTAACCAGCTTTGATTGGAACTTGGTTTTTTCGGCAAACTTTAATATCGACTTTACCACATCTTGTGAGGCTTTATATCTTTATAATTTAGATACTAATACCGTAGTCTATGATAAAAATGGAGAAAAAAAAATGTATCCAGCTTCAATAACAAAAATCATGACTTACATTATTGTTGCTGAACACATCAAAGATTTTGATAATACAAAAATAGCAGTCAAAAAAGAACTAATGGATAGCCTGTTAGGAACCGGAAGTTCAGTTTCTGGATTTAAAGCTAACGATGTCTTGTCTGTTATGCAACTGCTTCACTGCCTTATGATAAAATCGGGCAACGATGCAGCTTTAGTTTTAGCCGATTATGTCGGTAATGGTCAAATAAATAATTTTATAGAAATGATGAATGCCAAAGCAAAAGATCTGGGTTGTAGCGGTACTCATTTTATTAATCCACACGGCTTTCATGATGATGACCATTATACTACCGCTAAAGATCTTGTTATTATAACCAAATATGCTATGGAACTTCCTAATTTTATGGAAATTTGCTCTTCCCCTACATCATACATTATGGGGCAAGATAAGTATCCACTAGTTACTACAAATAGTATGATCGATCAATCCCGCGGTGGAAAATATTATTATCAATATGCACGAGGCATTAAAACCGGACATACCGATGAAGCTGGCTGGTGTCTAGTTTCATCTGCAATATATAATGGATATTCTTATCTGTGTGTTGCCTTGGGTGCTCCTATTAAAGATGCTTCTGGCCACAAAATTAATGATAATTATGCAATGCTAGATTCAAAGTCAATATATAAATGGGCCTTTACTAATCTTGAATTAAAACCTATTTTAAAGAAAACCGATCCTCTTTGTGAAGTTAAAGTTAATCTTACTACCAACAAAGGCTCTATTTTACTTCACCCTGCGGACGATTACTCTGCACTATTGCCCAAAAAAGTAAACACCACTAGTATCGATATAAAAATAGAAAAACCCGAATCAATTGACGCTCCAATTAAAGCCGGGCAAAAAATTGGTGTAGCTATATTATCTTATGCAAACAAAGAAATATCTAATATAGACTTGATAGCTGCAGAAGATATCGACAGAAATATTATTCTCTATATTATAAAATGTATAAATACTATTATCAGTTCAATTTGGTTTAAACTTACACTTGTTTTGGTTGTTGTTTTGATTCTCGCTTATATTTTTTTGCTTGCTTCTTACAATAAAAAAGCCCGAAGAAAAAGAGCTAAAATCGGTAAACGTTACAGATAGCGCACGAAACTATTTTGTATCATTAAATTTATTTTGTTTTTCTTTTAAATATTTATTTTTTGTAGCTAGTCCTCCTCTTATATGTCTTTGTGATTTATTTAATTCTAATATATTTTTCACTTCTCTATACAGATTAAGGTTTATGTATTTTAAACGTTCAGATACATCTTTATGTACAGTAGATTTACTAATTCCAAATTCTTTTGCGGTATTTCTTACTGTAGCTTTATTTTTTAAAATATACTCTCCAAAAGTAATGGCTCTTTTCTCAACTATTCCTTGCAAGTGACATCTCTCCTGGGTTTATTTGATAATTATTCATATGAGAAACACATTACAAATATGTTTAAAAACTTTCTATTAAATTTTAGAGAACAAAAAAAGCCAGTTCTCAAATAAAATAAGAACTGAGCTTTTTTATTCTGGTGAGCCATCGGAGATTTGAACTCCGGACACCTTGATTAAAAGTCAAGTGCTCTGCCAACTGAGCTAATGGCTCTTAGAAAGTAACATTATTAAGTATAAAAACGCAATAAAATAAAATTATCTATCTATTGATTTTATTCTCTATTCTAATTTGGTGAGCCATCGGAGATTCGAACTCCGGACACCTTGATTAAAAGTCAAGTGCTCTGCCAACTGAGCTAATGGCTCCTAAAAAATATTGGCTGGGATGGCTGGATTCGAACCAGCGAATGACGGAGTCAAAGTCCGTTGCCTTACCGCTTGGCTACACCCCAATATTACTAATATAAATCATTATGTGGGGTGGATAGTCGGAGTCGAACCGACGGTCTCCAGTGCCACAAACTGGCGCTTTAACCAACTAAGCTATACCCACCATAGACTTGGCGCGCCAAAAGGGACTCGAACCCCTGGCCTACTGCTTAGAAGGCAGTTGCTCTATCCAGCTGAGCTATTGGCGCAAAATAAAAATATGGAGCGGGTGATGGGAATCGAACCCACGCGACCAGCTTGGAAGGCTGGAGTTCTACCATTGAACTACACCCGCATCATCAACGAGTTATATTTTAGCATACAACTCGAGACAAAGTCAAGATCTTTTTTCTAAAAATAAATCTGCAAAAATTTAGATTTACTTTATGTTTATAATAACTTTATGCTTAATATATTTCAACATTAATCTCATTGTTACACTTTAAATTAATTTTCTGGATCTCTCTATCGCTGTTCTCAATTAAAACATTGGCAATCTTGTCTTCCACATTTTTTCTAATCAAGCCTCTCAGATCTCTCGCTGCACTCTTGCCTCCAAAAGATTTTTCTGCAAGCCATTTTAACACTGAAGTATCATAACTCAAAGAAATATCTCGTTCTGCAAGTGTTTCTACATATTCACTCAACATTAAATCTGCTATTTTTTCAAATGCATCTTTACTTAAGTTTTGGAATATTATTATTTCATCTATTCGGCTTAAAAATTCTGGACGTAAAAATTCTGATAGCGCTTTTTGTGCCTTTTCTTTTGTCAGATCATTCTGACTTTTTGCAAAGCCCATTGCACCTTCTTTTTTGTCGCTGCCAGCGTTAGAAGTCATAACTATAATTGTATTTTCAAAATTTACTTTCCTTCCCTGTGCATCAGTAATTCTTCCTTCATCCAATATTTGAAGCAAAATATTCATAACATCCGGGTGTGCTTTTTCAATTTCGTCAAAGAGCAAAACCGAATACGGTCTTCTTCTAACCTTTTCAGTAACCTGACCAGATTCATCATAACCTATATAACCTGGTGGCGAACCAATTATTCTAGATACTGAGTGTTTTTCCATAAATTCAGACATATCCAGCCGAATTAAAGTTTCAGGAGTATCAAATAATTCTTGAGCTAAAACTTTAACTAATTCGGTCTTACCCACGCCAGTAGGACCCACAAAAATAAATGAAGCTGGCCTTCTGCGAGGGCTAATCTGAACTCGGCTTCTTTTTATCGCTGAAGCAACCAATTCAACTGCCTCATCTTGTCCGATTATTTTACTTTTTAATTTTTCCTCAATTTTAGATAACTTTTTCAACTCATCTTCTTTTATCTTAGCAGAAGGAATTCCTGTCCATAACTCTATAACATGCGCAACATCATCTTCAGTAACCCTCATTCCAAACGCTTTTTTAGACAAATCTTTAAGCTGATCTTTAATCTTTGCAATTTCAGACCGAACCTCAGCTAATTTTTCATAATCAATATTATCAGGGTTATCTGGTTCAAGAGAAGTGATTTGCACCTCATTTGCGTTTAAATCATTTAATTTTTGGTTAAGTTCATCATACTTTTCCATCTCTATATTTCTAAGAGAAGCATAAGCACCAGATTCATCCATAAGATCAATTGCTTTATCCGGCAAAAATCTATCTGTTATATAACGCTCTGATAGAATCACCATCTTTCGGATTAATTCATCCGAGATGTTGACTCTATGATATATCTCATAATAAGATTTAATCCCCTTTAAAACATCAATAGTATCGTACACAGAAGGCTCCATCACTGTAATTGGTTGAAAACGTCTTTCAAGTGCAGAATCTTTTTCTATATATTTTCTATACTCATTAAAAGTTGTTGCTCCAATAACTTGGATTTCTCCCCTAGACAATGCAGGTTTTAAAATATTTGCTGCGTTCATAGAATTAGTCTCTGTTTCGCCTGCCCCAACTAGATTATGAACCTCATCTATAAATAAAATTACATTGCCAGTTTCTTTAATTTCATCAACAAGCCCCTTTATTCGGCTTTCAAACTGACCTCTAAACTGTGTACCTGCTACAAGTGCAGTTAAGTCCAAAAGGTAAATTTCTTTTTTTTGTAGACGAGCAGGAACTTTACCTTTAACTATAGATATAGCTAAACTTTCTGCAATTGCTGTTTTGCCAACGCCCGGCTCTCCGATTAAACAAGGATTATTTTTTGTTCTTCTACTCAAGATCTGGATAGTTCTAGCAATCTCTTTATCTCTACCAATTATTCTATCCAATTCATTCTTTCGAGCTCTATCATTCAAATTTGTGCAATAAAGTTCTAAATATTTCTTTTTTGTTTTTTTCTTTTTGTTAGAAGTCTTTTGAGAAGTATTTACAGATTTTTCAGCATTATCTAAAAAGGCATTTTTTAAAAACGGAAACGAATTCGAAGTTTTTTCTATTAAATCTTCGTAACTTTCTAAGCCATCTTCTCCAGAATTAATAATATCATTCATCTGTTCTGCCATAGCCTCAACCTCTTCTTCAGAAACGCCTATCTTATCCATTATGTCGTCAAGAGGTTTTATTCCAAGCTCTTTAGCGCAGGTCAAACATAACCCCTGTGGTTCAGACTGATTTTTATCAACTGTTATAAAAACCATAGCAGGTCTTTTTTTACACCGTGAACACAGCATTTTTTACTCTCCTCTCTTATTAATTTTTACATTATTAATACTCTTTTCTTTTATAATTATAACATTTAGTAATTTTAAAAAAAGGATAAAATATTTAAACAAAGCAAATAACATAAAAAAAGATGTAATCGACAGCAACAAAATTGAAATTATAGGATTTGTTATACCCCAAATGGCTTTTAATGCAACTATAATTATAACAGATATATAGAAAAATATAGTCGATAATTTGCCATACCACTTTGCAGCTGGTGGGGCAACACCTTTTTTTAATAAAAAGCTTCCTGCAATCAACATAGATACATCTTTTAAAATTAAAATGACAACTAATAAAATTGTTTCAGGAAATTTTACTCCAATGCAAACAACAACAGCAGTCAAAGTTAATTTATCTGCTACAGGATCCAATATCTTACCTAATTTTGTTATCTGATTCAATTTTCTTGCAATAATTCCATCAAACATATCGCTCATAGCCGAAAGCATAAGCATAGCAGCTGCTAATAAATATTCATCATTTAAAAAATACCATACAAATGGAATAATTATGATTATTCTGATAAAAGACAACATATTTGGAATATTAAAATTTTCTTTTTTCAAAAAAATCATACTATCCACTCAACTTTCTACAGTCTTAATGTAATTTTAAATAATCTTTTAAAGCATCTAGATTTAAGTTATATAAAACCTTAAATATTTTTGAATCACTTATGCCTGAATTTATAGTTTGACTAAAAGTAGTTTCTGGAATTATAAAAAAAGCAGACTTAAATACAACAGTAAAAATAAACATAAATACAACAAATTTTAGAGCTCCCATGCATAACCCCAAAATGGAATCTATAATTCCAAAAAGAGGAATCTTTGGTAATTTTAGTGTATATTTGAACATAAGTTTAAGTACAATAAAAGTTAAAGTTGTTAATATTGCAAATGTAATCAATGTTAATGTCTTTATAATTGATGGTTTCAGCAAATCTGCAATTATTAAAGCTTTATCTCCAGAAGAGTTCAACACTTTTAGAATATCGTTTATATTCACTTCGGACAAAATAAAGCTATTTTTAAAAAAGCTTGGAATCTTATCTAATAAATTTAAAATATTTTTTGCAGAACTTACTATGTTACCATTTTGATTTAATACATTATTTATTTTATTAAGTAAATCACTTAGCACAAAATTATTATAATAATATTCTGCTGCCACGGGAGCAAATAAATACGGCACAGTCACAGATAAAATCATAATTATTAGATCAATTATAGATTTAAAAAATCCATTTTTTAAACCTTTCCATAAAAAAGTTCCAACTGCTACGACCACTACAAAATCTAAAAACAAGCCCATTTTATTTACTTCTCCTTAAATTTCACTAATATTACCAATGTAATAATATATTATCATAAACGTTAAAAAAAATCAATATCTTTAGCTAAATTTGTCGATATCGACATAAAATCACAATATTCTTATTAAAATCTTATTTTTCTAACTTCATTTACTCCTAAAACATAAAAATCTCTGTTAGAAAATAGTTTAATATTTTTTGCATCGTTGCCTACATCAACCGCCTTTATTTTTTTTCCACTAAAATTGTAAATATATACTTTTCCGTAAGCAAGAGCTGCGATTCTTCTCTTATTAAAGCTTAGAGCTTTAATATTGTGTTCTGTTCGAAAAGATGTTTCTAACTTTCCTTTCTTATTAAGCACAAATATTTCAGAGTTATTTCCATCTTCCGAAATAGACAAAGCTAAAGTTACACCTTCTTGCTTATTTATATCAAAACCTACAAGATTTTTATTATCATAAGAAAAATCCTCTTTTGTACAATTTTTAGGGTTTACAATACTAGTCAAGCTTTCTCCCAAAACGGCAATATTTCCATTTGAAAGATATTTTATTCCAATAAAAACATTATTTTCGTAGTCAAATTTAGCTACAGGCACCTCACTCTTATAATCAAAAACATAAACACTTGATAAAATGGAACCATCTCTAGCTGTACAACCACACACCGCCACAGATTTTCCATCCGGAGAAATTGCAACATCCGTAACATAATGTTCTGCAAAATTATATTTATAATAAATATCTTTTCCGTTTTTATCATAAACAGTCAGCTGACTCAAAAAGCCTTTTGCTCCACTAACAATCGAAAAAACTCCATAATCCGAAACATCTGCAGAAATTAAATTATTTTCAATATCCATGCTATGTAAAATTTTAGACTTGCTAATTAATTTTAAGTTCTTTCCTCCTAAATCATAAATGATTGCTCTGGTTTTACAAACTTTAATCATTGGGTTCTGGTAACAATGCGGCTTATTTAACATTACTTTGGCCGAATTATTTAGAGTTGTAAAATAAGAATCACTAACCAAAAATAAAGAATTATCAATAGCTTTAAAATTTTCATTACTAACTTTATTTCCAGCTATTTTATAAGGGTATCCGTTTCCTGACTGCATCTGTGCAAATAAATCTTCAAAAAAAATGCCGACGTAGTCTGGTGAAAATTTTTCTCTATTCATAAAAACTAGCACAAAACAAAAGCTTAAAACAAGTATAAAAAAAGCATTTATAAATCTCTTAGGAATTCTCTTTACAAAATTTTTTATCCTACTAAAAAGGTTTATGCCTTTTCTTCTATTAATACTCAACTCATTATAAATCTTTTTAGAGTATTTTTTTTTTCTAGAGTATCTTATCATTTTGTGCTCCTCCAAAGTGCTCTTAAAAACTATTAAAATTTACATTCTCATAAAAAACTTTATTTAAATACAACCCACAAGCTACTGCAGTTGGTCCAGCATTAGCCCTATCTTTAGCTTCTATTATATCTTTTATTGATTCTGGACTAATTTTTTTTCTTGCAACTAATAAAAGTGTTCCGACCATAATTCTCATCATATTATATAAAAATCCATTCGCAGTTACTCTTATAGTAACTAATGCGCCATTTTTATCTATAGCAAAGTTTTTTATGCTCCTAATCATATTTTGACTTTTTCTTTTATCATAAGTACAAAAAGAAGCAAAATCATGTGTACCAATAAAATATTGAGCCGCTAAATTTAATTCTTCAGTATCAATAGGATGCCAATAATGAAGAGCTCGTCCATATAAAAACGGGTCCATAACCGGAGCATTCCAAATTTTATAAACATATTCCTTTGCAATACAAGAGTATCTGGCATGAAAATCTAATGGAACTTCAACAGCAGCATTAACGACAATATCACCAGGCAAGAATTTATTTATTGCCAATTTTAATCTATTGCAAGGAATATTACATTCTGTTTTAACACTTACACAATACATATTTGCATGTACGCCGGCATCTGTTCTGCTGCAACCCTTTATATCGACAATCTTATCAAAAACTTTAAAAAGCGCACCTTGAAAAACTTCTTGCACAGTTAATGCATTTTTTTGTATTTGCCAACCATGATAATTTGTTCCAACATAACAAATTGACAGCAAGATATTTCTCATAACCTCACCGCCGGAAATAAACTATTAATAATCAAAACAAACACAAGCAGCCCAAAAACTATCAAAATAGCCCAAATATCATTGCTTCCAATACGTAAAATTTTCATACAAGTCCGGCCTTCTCCACCTTTGTAACATCTGCATTCCATAGCCAAAGCTAAATCATATGCTCTTCTAAATGAAGAGACAAAAAGAGGTACTAAAACCGGAACAAACGATTTTATTCTATTTAATATGTTGCCTGTTTCCAGATTCGCCCCGCGCGATTTTTGCGCATCTATGATTTTGTCTGTTTCTTCTAAAAGTGTAGGAATAAACCTTAATGCAATTGTCATCATCATTGCCAATTCATGTGTTTTTATTTTAAACTTAGCCAACGGTCGAATTAATCTTTCTATTGCATATGTTAAACTTGTTGGTGAAGTAGTAAATGTAAGCAGTGAGCTTACTAAAATTAACATTATCAATCGCATAGAAACAAAAATACTATTATTAAATCCCTCATCTGTTATAACAAATACGCCTAATTTAAATATAGCCGTGCCTTTTGCATAAAATATATTAAGCATACCAGTAAACAAAACTATAAATAATATAAACTTCATGCTTTTTAAATAAGTTTTTAAATTTATTTTTGTTAGTGATACAAATAACATTATTGCAAAAAAATTAACAAAAAGAGATAAATAATTTGCAGATAAAAAAACGGTAAATAATAAAACAATCATTAATAAAATTTTTACTCGAGGGTCTAATTTATGTATAAACGAGTTTCCAGGAAAGAATCGGCCTAAAGTAATATTATTTAGCAAAATCTTCACCTATTTTTCACAAAATTTGATAAAGCTTCAACAGCTTCATCTACACTTAATATTTCATCGCTCAAATCTGGAAATTCCTCCTTAAGAGCTTGCATTATAGAAGTTATTTGTGGTGGTTCAAGCCCAATACTCTTTAATAAATCAATTTGAGAAAAAACTCTTTTAGGTGAGTCCAGCATAACTAAATTTCCATTATCTAAAACAATAATTCTGTCGGAATATTTTGCAATATCGTCCATGTTGTGAGAGATAAGTATAACCGTTTTTCCTCTATTTTTATAATAACAATGTAGCTGGTATAAAAGTTGTTCTTTACTTTTTGGATCAAATCCAGCAGTTGGCTCGTCCAAAATTAAAACTTCAGGATCCATAGCTATAACTCCGGCAATAGCCACCTTTCTTTTTTCTCCTCCAGAAAGTTCAAATGGCGATTTATAAAGTAAATCAAAATCCAAATTTATAAACTCACATGCCATATAAACTTTTTTTTCTATTTCATCTTTTGGCAGCCCCATGTTTGATGGTCCAAATGCAATATCTTTATATACTGTCTCTTCAAAAAGTTGATGTTCAGGATATTGAAAAACCATTCCAACTTTAAATCTTACGTTCCGAATTTCTTTTGGCTCGTCCCAGATATCTTTACCATCCAATATAACTTTACCTTCTGTAGGTTTTAACAGTGCATTTAGATGCTTGGCAAAGGTTGATTTTCCTGAACCAGTACGTCCAATTATACCAATAAATTCATTTTTTTTTATGCACAGATTTATATTGCTTAAAGCTTTTTTTGCAGCAGGTGTCCCTTCTGAATAAATATAAGTCAAATCTTGAATTTCTATTTTAGCCATAAAGAACACCTCCAAAACTAAATTAACATATATATCCATTTTAAAATTTAATTATTGAATCTTAAACGAGTTTTATTTATTCAAGAGAATTAAAATATTTTTTTAAGATATTTACACATTCTCTTTCATCTAAAGCCATATTATTCAAAGGTAACCCATTAAGTTTAAGCTTATGAATTAGCTCTACAACTGTAGGAATTGACAGCTGATATTTATCCAAAAAAGCAACCTCAGAAAAAATAATTCTTGGAGCGTCAATTCTAACTATTTTTCCTTCATTAATAATAGCAATTCGATCCGCATTTGCAGCTTCTTCCATATAATGTGTTATTAATACGATTGTTATTCCATAGTTTTTATTCAGACTTTTTATCGTATCTAAAACTTCTTTTCTTCCTTCAGGGTCAAGCATAGAAGTTGGCTCATCTAATAAAATACATTCTGGCTGCATAGCTATAATTCCTGCTATAGCAATTCGTTGCTTTTGGCCTCCCGATAGGCTGTAAGTAGTACTTTTTCTATATTCATACATGTCGACTAACTTCAAAGCCATATCTACTCTTTCTCTAATAGATTTAGGAGCTACACCCAAATTTTCTGGTCCAAAAGCTACCTCATCCTCAACGATACTTGCCACTATTTGGTTATCAGGATTTTGCAAAACTAGACCGACCGTACTCCTTATGTCATAAAGTTTTCCCTCATCTTTAGTATTAATCCCATTAACAAAAACATTACCTTTAGTAGGCAGTAACATTGCATTTAAATGTTTTATTAATGTGGATTTTCCGCTACCATTAGCCCCTAAAATAGCCAAAAATTCACCTTTTTTTATATTTAAATTTATTCCATTTAAAATATTTTTTGCATTATTACCTTCATTATTATAGCTAAATTTCAAATCAACGATATCAATAAAATTTTTCATAATAAAAAGCCTTCAATTTATACTCTGCCAAATTGCAGTTGAACCACACGGTAAAACAAATCCCTGATCACTAACGGGTAATCCAATCTCGTCAGTCTGTACATCCCCACTAAACTTTTTTGCTAAGGTAAGTTTTAAAATGCAGTCCATAACAGACGGAGACAACCCGGATGTATATGAATTCAAAATAAAGAATTCTGCATTATCTGATAAAATTTCGACGCATAAATTCACAAGCGAAAAGATCTCATCCTCAAATTTCC
Organism: uncultured Clostridia bacterium; assembly: GCA_944384705.1. Lineage (GTDB taxonomy): Bacteria > Bacillota > Clostridia > Oscillospirales > Acutalibacteraceae > CAG-557. The sequence continues at coordinate 4,986 of CALWUI010000007.1, read as the reverse complement.
ATATTTCTCCATTAGGACCTCTTCCATATGACGGTGGATCCATAATAATCCCATCATACTTATTTCCTCGACGTATTTCTCTTCGCACAAACTTTGTGCAATCATCCACAATCCATCGAATAGGTCTTTCAGCCAAATTAGAAACAACAGCATTTTCTCTAGCCCAACCTACCATGCCTTTAGATGCATCCACATGACAAACATTTGCTCCAGCCTTTGCTGCAAATAAAGTTGCCGCTCCTGTATATCCAAATAAATTAAGCACTTTAAGTTGACGTTCTTTATATTTTATCTTACTAAAAATAAAATCCCAATTCACAGCTTGTTCCGGAAATATCCCCGTATGCTTAAAACCCATCGTCTTCAAATTAAAAAGTAGCCCGTTATAGTTTATCGTCCAAATTTTAGGGAGCCTTTTTAATTCTCTCCAAGCTCCACCACCAGTGTTAGCACGATGATATATCGCGTGAGCATTCTTCCACAAGGGATTTATTTTAGGAGTATTCCAAATAATCTGTGGATCAGGTCTTATCAAAATAACATTTCCCCATCGTTCTAACCGCTCTCCACCAGAAGTATCAATAAGCTCATAATCCTTCCAACGTGAAATTCTCATTTAAAGCTCCTCTAAGAAAGTCTTTCTCTCACCAAATTAGCTACTTCATTTGCCAAAATTGTAATCCGTTCTAGATTTTCTCCCTCCAGCATAACGCGGATCAATGGTTCTGTTCCAGAGGCTCTAACCAAAATCCTTCCGTTACAACTTAGCTTGTTTCTTATTTTATCCTTAAACTCAAACTCTTTATTAACTTTATCGATTACATTTTTAATTTCTTCATCAGCATAAAATTTCAGCTTGCCTAAATTATCCACCTTAACATTTAGCATAACTTGAGGTAGCTTTTTCATAATTTTAGCAAGTTCAGAAAATTTTATTCCGCTATTTTTTAATATACTCAAAAGTTGTACAGCAGTTAATTGACCATCTCCAGTAGTTGAATAGTCGAGAAAAATAATATGTCCAGATTGTTCTCCACCAAGATTATATCCATTTTTCAGCATTTCTTCTAGTACATACCTATCTCCAACTTTAGTAGCAACAAAATTAAGTCCATTTTCAATGCAAAAGTGGTTGAATCCGATATTTGTCATCACTGTACCTACAACCGTATTTTTAGCTAATTTATTTTTTTTACTCAAATCCTTTGCACAAATAGCCATAATAACATCGCCATCTATAACATTGCCATTTTCGTCCACTGCCAAACATCTATCCGCATCGCCGTCAAAGGCAAATCCCGCGTCAAAATCATGTTTTTTTACATACTCTGCCAAATTTTCTATATGAACCGATCCACAATTTTCGTTTATATTAACACCATTTGGCTCTGCGTTAATGACAACGCAGTCAACCCCCAATTTTAAAAAAAGTTTTTTCACGGTTTCAGAAGCAACTCCATTGGAACAGTCAAAAACAACTTTTAACCCTTTCAGATCACAATCTATAGAATTAGATACATGTTCAACATAATCATCAACGGCCTGTTGTACAAAAATCCTTTTTCCTAATTCGCTATATTTTACCTTAGAAACATCAACGGGAATATCTTTAATCACAATTTTTTCTATTTTTTCTTCCAATTCATCTGATAATTTATATCCATCCGCACCAAATATTTTTATTCCATTAAATTCAAAAGAATTGTGCGAAGCAGAAATCATAATTCCAGCGCTAGCAGAATATTTTCTTACCAAATATGCTACAGCCGGAGTCGGTACAACTCCCAAGCAAACAGCATCCGCACCAATAGAACATATCCCAGCAATAAGAGCGCCTTCCAAAAGGTCACAAGAAACACGAGTATCTTTACCTATTAAAATTTTTGCTCGTTCACCTTTATTTCTTAAAAAAGCGCTAGCAACTGCTTTACCTATCTTCATAGCAATTTCAGCTGTTAATTCCAAATTTACGATACCTCTAACACCATCTGTTCCAAAAAGTTTTCCCATAAAAAGTAATACTCTCCTCAAGTATAGTTATTCAAGTGGTTTAATACCCAAATGTAAATAAGCAGACTTATTAACAATTCTGCCTCTAGGTGTACGGCTAATAAAACCGATTTGCATCAAATATGGCTCATAAACATCCTCTATTGTAACGGCTTCCTCTCCAATAGCTGAAGCCAATGTTTCAATTCCAACTGGACCTCCGTTATAAAATTCTATCATAGCTTTTAACATTCTTCTATCGTTAGAGTCCAACCCCAGTTCATCAATTTCAAGCTTATCCAATGCCTCTTTTGCGGCAACAAAATTGATCTCTCCTTTACTTTTAACCAAAGCAAAGTCACGCACTCTTTTTAAAAGCCGGTTTGCAATTCTAGGTGTCCCACGAGAGCGTGAAGCAAGCTCTAATGCACCATCCTTATCAATATTTATATTCAATATTTTTGCACTGCGCGTAATAATTTTAGCAAGTTCAGCTGGGGTATACATTTCCAGCCGTAAAATAACGCCAAATCTATCTCTTAAGGGAGCTGAAAGTTGCCCCGCACGGGTTGTAGCTCCAACCAAGGTAAACTTTGGCAATGGCAAGTGATAAGAAGTAGCCATCTGACCTTTTCCAGTGATAATGTCTATAGAAAAGTCTTCCATTGCAGGATACAAAATTTCTTCGACAGTCCTTTGCAACCTATGGATTTCGTCAATAAATAAAACATCACCCTCATTCAAATTTGTGAGGATAGCTGCCAGATCTCCAGGTTTTTCTATTGCAGGGCCAGAAGTAATCCGAAAGCCAACACTCATTTCATTTGCAATAATAGCAGCTAGAGTAGTTTTACCTAGCCCTGGCGGGCCATATAACAGAACATGATCCAACGGTTCATGTCTTATCTGCGCAGCCTTAATAAAAATAGACAAATTCTCTTTAACCTTATCCTGACCAATGTACTCAGCTAAAACTCTTGGTCTCAAGGGATTTTCAACATCAAAATCTTCAGGAATTTCTTCCGGATCCAAAATTCTGTTTTCAAAATCAAATTCCAAAAATTAAATCCTCCTAGCCATAGATTTTAATGCAGTTCTAATCAGTTCCTCCACTGGCATGTTGTCGTCAAGTTTAGCTATTGCCGCAGTCGCCTCTGATTTTGAATATCCTAAAACAAAAAGTGCATTGACTGCCGCGGCCGCATTGCCTACAGGTATTGTAACGTTTGTAAGTTGAGGAGAGCTAGCATTAACCTGAGCCTTTGCAACTTTATCTTTTAACTCCAAAATAATTCTTTGCGCCAATTTATTACCAACTCCGGGAGCCATAGTTAAAGTCTTGCTATCGTCCGAAGCTATTGCAATTGCCACCTGTTCTGCAGACAGTGTAGACAAAATTGCGACTCCAACCTTAGCACCAACTCCAGAAACTGATGTTAAAAGTTTAAAGCAATTCAACTCATTAAGTTTAGAGAAACCAAAAAGTTCCATTGCATCTTCTCTCACATTCAAATAAGTATATATATATACTTCCTCACCCAAAGCAGGCAATTCTTTTAAAGTATTTTGTGTAACAATACACTTGTACCCTACACCAGCACATTCTATAGCAATTGTCAAATTACTAATATCAATCAACTTTCCTCTGAGGCTATAAAACACTGTATTTGTAACTCCTTTTTAACATTTTTAATCTCAAATCTGAGCCACAAGCCTGCGCATGACAAATAGCAATAGCCAAAGCATCAGTAGTATCATCAAAACTTGGCATTTTTTTTAATGACAACATACGCTTAGTCATATTCATAACCTGATTTTTTTTAGCTTTTCCATATCCAGTAACAACAGTTTTAACCTGAAGTGGCGTATATTCAAATATAGGAATATTATGTTGTTTAGCACTAAGCAAAATTATTCCACGAGCCTGCGCCACATCAATAGCCGTCTTATGATTTTTTTGAAAATAGAGTTTTTCTATAGCCATCACGTCCGGTCTAACCTTTAGCAGGAGGTTATTCATGTCGTCATATATTTTTGCTAATCTTTCATAAAAAGAGCATTTAGCATTAGTTTGAATAGCTCCGTAACATAAAGGCAAAAATTTATTACCATTAAAAGTAATCGATCCATAGCCAACTATAGCATATCCTGGATCAATGCCAAGTATTTTCACTTTATGTAACTTTCCTTCCTTTTACAGCCTAAAAGTTAAGATAAATTATACCACAAAAACATAATATGATCAAGCGGCTCAAAATGGTATAAAAATATTCACCAACAAACTGCATACAGAACCTAAAACAGCTCCTGCCAAAACATCGGTAAAATAATGCACTCTAAGGTAGATACGAGAAAAGCTTATTAAAAAAGCTAGCATAAAAGCCGGAATCGAAAACGCGCCAAAGCAAGACGCCAACATACAAGATGCCGCAAATGATGATGAAGTATGTCCTGATGGAAAAGAATATGTTATAGGTTCTTTTATAAGCATTTCTTCCTGAAGTAAAAATTTTGATGGTCTAGTTCTTGCAACAATATTTTTTATTAAAATTTCTCCAGCAAAACCACTCAAAAGCAAAGCTAAAATTATTCTCACACCAACATTTCTATAACTTCTATTAAATAAAAAAGGTATAGCCACAGCAAACCAAATCATTCCATTATTCCCCAGTTTAGTTATAACCACCATCCATTTACTTAGTTTATCTCTATGCAACCTTTTTACATTTAATATGACCTTATTGTCCATACTTTTTAGCTTATTTAACATTACCTTTTCACCTAAATATTTTTTACTGTTATTAAATTATATCATAAAACTCGTCAAATAACAAAAACTACTAAAAAATCAAGTGCACACATCATGATATTGAAGTGCCCCCTTTTTATTAGACAAAAATAGAAGTCTAATGAAAGGGGTAATTTTTGTGTCTGGAAGAAAAATATATTCCGCCGAACTCAAGCTGGAAATTGTGGAACGGTATCTCAAAGGAGATA
>CALWUI010000006.1 GCA_944384705.1 uncultured Clostridia bacterium | reverse complement strand
ACATTAATCCGGTCTGTACGCACCAGTTCAATATCAAAATCCACATCCACAGGAACGGGGACTTTCGGCTCCTGGCTTCCAGCCTGGTCTTTGTAATACAGATACCAACTTTTGAAGCCTTCGTATTCTTCCTCGCCCATCACAACAGCCAGGTCATTCCAGTCAAATTTGGAGAACGTTTTGAGCGTTGCCAGCGTCTTTGCCATGGAACGGAACGCAATAATAAACATCCGGATTTCATCTTCGGATTGCAACTGTCCGGCAGCTTCCACATCCGGCGTTATCTTGCGCAGAACACGCTCCTGATTGATCCACTGATGAAGATACCAGTCATAATCCTCAAGCAAATACGCATTCGGATCTCCGTCTCCGGAGAACAGTGTCAGAGCGTCATCCTGCCATTTCTTGATATTCCGGTACGTCACGATCTGACCAAACTGCTTTGTCACTTTATCTACACGGTTTGTCCGGCTGTACGCCTGCACCAGAGAATGCCAGATGAGATTCTTATCCAGATACAAAGTGTTCAGCGGCTTTGCATCAAATCCGGTCAGGAACATATTAACCACAAGCAGAATATCTACCTGCGGCAAATCCTTCTGTTTCAACCGCTTTGCAATATCTTTTCTGTAAGAATCGAATGTTTCCAGCGTATATCCGGTTTGAAACATCCCGTTATAGTCCAGCATACAGCGTTCCAGTAATTCCTGAGAATGCTCATCGGCTCCATCATCCATATCTTCATTTGCCTGATAGGAAAAGATAGCTGCGATTTTCAACCGTTTATCTTCCGGAAGTTTATCATTGTATTTCTTAAATTCATCATAATATTTCCCAAGAGTCTGAATGGTATCTACCACAAACAAAGCGGTATAAATATCCTTTCCCTGCGGATTAACATGCTGTTCATGATGCTCCATGATATGCTTTACAATCGTCTGAATCCGTTCCTCATCATGATACAACTCCGTCATATCAATATTATGCCTTTTGCAATATTCTGAGTCATCCAACTACTCCGGATCGATGCCGTTTTTCTGTATCTGACTGGCAAAAATTGTCCTCTGATACTCAACGGAGAACCGAAGCACGTTCCCGTCAGCAATCGTATCCTTTATCATGTCCCGATGCAGGCATGCATCCAGCCTTCCACCAGCATGAAATACATCGGCGGTTGTACGCCCATCAGCCCCTTTATTTTTCTCAAAAATCGGCGTACCAGTAAATCCAATACAATTTGCGTTCTGGAAATGCTTCTAAATCTGCCCATGCATCTCTCCAAACTGACTCCTGTGACATTACATTTATCAATAATAAAGACCACTTTCTTGTCTTTATAAACATCCATAATAGAAGCATACTTCTCACTCTTTACAGCATTTGCCATCTTCTGAATTGTTGTCACAATCAGCTTCTTATCCACTTTTTTCAACTCATTGATAAGCACCACAGTGCTTGTTGTATTATCCACACAGTCTTTTTCAAAGCTGTTATATTCATCAACCGTCTGGTCAGGGCAACTCCATGCTCTCTATCTGTCTGGCGGCTCTGTCCGCCAGGCCATGCTTGTTCCACGCTTATCCAACCGTGGAAATCTTAGGAAATACAAGAAAATTCCATTCATAATCCCATAAAAAAGAGAGTGCCGCCGCAGCACTCTCTTCTTCATAGTATTAATCGCTGTTTTAGTATAACTTTGCACCTGCCGGAATGCTGTCATCCAGCATCAGCAGATTCAGTCCTTCACGTCCGTCATATTCATAAACCGCACTGATAAGCATACCGCAGGAATCAATTCCCATTATTTTTCTCGGAGGCAGGTTTACAATCGCAATACAGGTCTTTCCAACCAGTTCTTCTGGATCATAGTATTCATGAATACCACTCAGAATCACTCTGTCATTTCCTGTGCCATCATCAAGAACAAACTTTAACAGTTTCTTGCCCTTAGGCACTGCTTCGCACTCTTTAACCTTTACAGCCCTGAAATCGGACTTGCTGAAGGTGTCAAAGTCAACCATATCCTCAAAAAGCGGTTCAACCTTTAATTTTGAAAGGTCAATTTTCGCAAATCCTTCATAATTCGCACTGCTTTCTTCTTTAATCCCTTCATTTCCGGGCTTTTCACCGCCGATGCTCTTCATTGTCGGAAATAGTAAAACATCTCGAATAGAAGAACTGTCAGTTAACAGCATAACCAAACGATCTATTCCGATTCCAAGACCTCCAGTAGGTGGCATGCCATATTCAAGAGCTCTAATGAAGTCTTCATCTATCAAATTAGCTTCATCGTCACCGGCCTCACGCAGCTTCATTTGATGCAAGAATCTTTCTCTTTGATCTATTGGATCATTTAGCTCAGAATAAGCGTTTGCCATTTCTCGACGTGTTATAAATAGCTCAAAACGCTCAACTAACCTCGGATTATCTTTTTTGCGTTTAGTAAGCGGAGAAACTTCGACAGGATAGTCGTAAACAAACGTTGGCTGAACTAAAGTTTCTTCTACTTTTTCTTCAAATGTAAGATTTAAAATATCTCCCCAAGTATTTTTGCCATTAGTATCAAACCCAAATTGCTTAGCAACTTTTAAAGCTTTTTCATCATCACCAATAAACTCAGCAAAATCGATACCAGTCACCTCTTTAACTGCATCAATCATAGTAATACGTCTAAAGGGTTTGCTAAGGTTAATCTCTTCACCCTGATAAGTAATTATATTTGAATCTCCAACAGCTTTTGCGCATTCACAAATAATATTTTCAGTATGTTCCATCATAGCATTATAGTCTACGTAGGCCTCGTATAGTTCTATAGAAGTAAATTCTGGATTATGTTTAATATCCATACCTTCATTTCTAAAAAGACGTCCTATTTCGTAAACTTTTTCCATTCCACCAACAATCAGGCGTTTTAAATACAACTCAGGTGCAATACGAAGAAACAAATCCATATTGAGCGTATTATGATGTGTGATAAAAGGACGAGCAGTTGCTCCTCCAGCTATCGTGTTTAAAATAGGAGTCTCAACCTCGACAAAACCCTTATTATCAAGGTAATTCCGGATAGTTCTAATTATAATACTACGTTTTATAAAAGTATCCTTCACATCTGGGTTAACAATCAAATCGACATAGCGCTGACGGTAACGCAAGTCCGTATCCTTTAATCCATGAAATTTATCTGGCAGCGGCAATAAGGATTTTGCCAGCAGGGTTAATTTTTGAGCATGTACAGATATTTCGCCTCTTCTAGTTTTAAAAACAAAACCTTCTACACAGATTATATCTCCGATATCCCATTTAGAGAGTTCATTATAAAAATTCTCTCCAATGTCATTTATCTTAATATAGATTTGAATCCGGCCTGTTCCATCGAGCACATCAATAAAGCAAGCCTTACCCATATCGCGCCAACTCATAATTCTGCCTGCAATAACTACATTTTTATTCTCAAACTCGTCAAAATTTTCAACTATTTCTTTATTATAAGCTGTACGATTGCAAACTGTAATTTCAAAAGGATCTTTATTATTCTGCTGCAGATAGTTCAATTTATCTCTACGGATTTGCAACAATTCTTTTATATTCTGATCACTAGAATTATTTACAGTAGAAGTTCCGTTATTTTCGTTCATTTATAAACTCTCCTTAATTTTATAAAAAGTGGGCAGATTTTAAAATAACAACTGCCCTAAAAATGTTATTTAGAAATTTCTAAAACTTCATAAGACATTGAACCTGCTGGGGTTTCTATTTGTATAATCTCTCCTACTTTATGTCCAATTAACCCCTTACCCACAGGCGATTCATCCGAAATTCGCCCATTGACAGGGTCAGCCTCGCTCGAACCTACAATTTTGTAATCGCAGATATCGTCAAAATCGATATCTCTAACTTTAACCTTAGAGCCAACATGAATAATTTCTGTACTAAGTTCATCCTCATTAATCACTTGTACATTTTTAAGCACATTTTCGATAGCAGCTATTCTCGCTTCGACAATGGCCTGTTCATTTTTGGCTTCATCGTACTCGCTATTTTCAGATAAATCTCCAAAAGATAACGCAACCTTTATTTTTTCAGCAATTTCTTTACGTTTAACAGTCTTTAATTCTTCGAGTTCAGCTTCTAAATTTTTAAGTCCTTCATCAGTAAGTAAGACTTGTTTAGTCATTTTTGCACAAACCACCTTTTTAATTAAGATTATTTCTAAACAACATACCAATTATAATTTAGTTGTTATGTTGTGTCAAGACAGATTTTTAAAATCAAAGCAAATTTTGGAAATAAAATTCTAAATCTGTTCCTCTGATTCATTAAAAGATCTTATACAAAATATTCTAACCTAGAAGCTAAGTTTCTACAAAATTTTTCTTTCGTTTTAATTATAATAAAAAATGCGAATAGCAAAAATGTTATCCGCATTTAAAAATTCATAAATTAATATTCATTCATAGGATTATAATCTACGCCATTATATTTTGTCTGAAAATGCAGATGAGGTCCAGTAGAGTAACCAGTACTACCAACTTCACCAATTTTATCTCCTTTTTTTACTTCTTGTCCTTTAGTGGCGTAAACTGCAGATAAATGCCCATAAATTGAAACTTTGCCATTTCCGTGAGATACGACAACATAATTACCGTATCCGCCACCACAGCCACAGCTGCGCAACTTGCCATAGTCGTGTTTACATCCGTTGAAAGAAGTTATGACCACCCCATCATCAACGGCAACCACAGCTTCACCATAAATTCCAGCTCCAGCAATATCTATTCCTTTATGATACACGCTGCCACGTTTTTCATTATATTTAGAAGATAATGTCCTGCAGCTTGGCACAGGCCAGATAAAACTTCCTTTTGTATTAGACTTAGAAGATAAGCTTAATTTTTCGGTTTTTAAATTATTTTTTCCGTCCTTAAGGTCATTAGCATCTGCTTTTTTTCGGGCTTCTTCCTCTTTACGTTTTCTCTCTGCCTCTTCTGCTAAATATCTATCAATTTCATTTTGTATTTTTTTATACTCAGCATCAGTTTCATCTAGCTCTACCTGTAGGACAGCTTGTTCTCCCTCTAACTTTTTTAATAAAGACTCGTTTTCAGATAAAAGCTCTTTTAACTGAGCCTCCGTTTTATTTAAGCTTTCAAGCTCAGACACAAGTTTACTTTCTTCTTCAGACAAAGAATTTTTCATATCCTCCAAAGATTTAACATCAGCCTTTAAAGCATTTAACAACCGATTATCATGCTCACTCACTTTAGAAATTATCTCAGCCTTATCAATAAAATCCTCAAATGTTTTGGCATTAAGAATCAAGTCTATCAAATGAACTTCGCCTGCTTTATATACAGCAACCAATCTTTGTTTAAGAATTTCAATTCCTTCAGCTATAGCTTTTTCCTTATCAGCAATATTGTTTTTCACTTGATTTATTTGCGTTTTTAAATTATTAATATTTCCGTTTAATTTAACTTTTTTTTCTTTGGTCTCCAAAATTTGACTATTAACAATATCGTACTGTTGTCGTGTGTTTTCGTTCTTTTTTTGAGTTTCTTTTAATGTTTTTTCTATGCTTCCATGTTTAGTTTTTAATTTATCTTTTCTAGACTTATGTTGATTTATATCAAAAAGAGAAGTAGCGTAAGATTCAGGATAAAAAAAGTAATTGCTGGTAAAGAAAAAATTTGCACAGATTAATAGTGAAAAAATTTTCTTACCATCCAAGAATTTCTCCTCCTTCTTTCTTCAAATATTTACTTATAGAAATAAGTCCACCAATCAAACCAAAAGCAATGCCCGCAGCAACAAAAGCCAAAAATATAGGAAACGAAACACTACCAAATGGAATATGTGAAAACGGTATCATATTATTTATGTAACCAATAAGAATATCGTATATAAACTTTAAGGCAGTAGCCGAGATAATTGCAGAAATAATTCCAATAATAATACCCTCAACTATAAAAGGAATCCGAACAAACCAGTCTGTAGCACCAACAGATTTCATTATACTGATCTCGAATCGACGACTATACATAGTGAGCCGGATCGTGTTTGACAATATAAACAAAGAAACTAATCCTAGCACAACCACAATAAAAATGCCACTAATAGAGACTAATCTATCAAACTTTGTCAATTTTTCAAACAATTCACTTCGGTTAACAACGCTATCTATTCCATTGATTTGTTTTATCTTTTCAACAGTCTCATTATATTTAGATATATCTGCTAAAGTAACATGAAAAGCATGGGGGAATGGATTATTATCTTTTATGCCATCAAATATAGACCCTAATTCATCGCGAAATTTTTCTACTGCTTCCTCTTTAGAATAAAATTTACATTCAGCAATATTAGCAATCTCTTTAATTTTTTCGCCGATTTCAAGTGCGGCTCCAGTTTCTATGTTGTCATTTAAATATATTGTAACACTATTTTGAGCCTCAATTGATTTTAGTGCATTGCTAATATTCATAGAAAATAACGCTGCGGCACCAGTCAGTAATAAGCAAAGAACTAAAACACCTATAGAAGCTACCGACATCATCCAGTTTTTCCATACATTTTTAAAGCCTTCGGTTAATAAATATTTTAACGAACTAAGCCTCATATCTACACCTCCGGATCTTCGTTATCAGAAATAATTTTGCCACTATTGATCTCAATGACTCTCTTCCCAAAATGTTTAACTAAGTCATGTTCGTGAGTTACCATCAAAATAGTAGTTCCTCGTTTATTTATTTCTGTAAGCAGCTCAACTATCTCATACGACATTTCTGGATCAATATTTCCAGTAGGCTCATCCGCAATAATAATAGAAGGGTTGTTAACGAGCGCTCTTGCCAAACTTACTCGTTGCTGTTCTCCTCCAGAAAGTTCTGCTGGTCGTCTATTAGACTTTCCCTGCAATTCAACCAAATTTAAAATATAAGGAACTCGCTTTTTAACATCACGTTCCGAAGCTCCAGTAACGCGCATAGCAAAGGCAACGTTATCAAAAACCGTCATTTTATCAATAAGACGAAAATCCTGAAACACTATTCCCATTTTTCTTCGTATGTACGGAACTTCTTTTTTTGTTATATGAGAAATATTTATCCCATCAAGATATATAGTGCCCTGCGAAGGAAGTTCCTCATGCATTATGAGTTTTAAGAATGTACTCTTACCCGAACCAGAAGAACCAACTATAAATACAAATTCGCCCTTTTTTATATGCAAACTTATATCCTTAAGAGCACTCGTACCATTAGAATAAACTTTTGATACGTTCTTGAACTCTATCATGGTTTTTACTCCTTTTTACTTTTATACTTTGTTTATTTTTAATACTTAATCGGATTTGCAGATAAATACTTCTTAACCATCAATGCTACTTTAAACACGATAGCATCTTCAAATTCACGCATATCTAATCCGGTTAATTTTTTTATTTTTTCTAATCGATAAACTAAAGTATTTCTATGAACAAATAGTTTACGAGAAGTTTCTGAAACATTAAGATTATTCTCAAAGAAGCGCTGTATTGTAAACAAAGTTTCTTGATCTAAGCTATCGATAGAACCACGTTTAAATACTTCTTTTAAAAACATCTCGCACAAAGTCGTTGGCAGTTGATATATAAGACGAGCAATGCCGAGGTTATCATAACTTATAATTACTTTTTCTGTATCAAAAACTTTTCCAACTTCCAATGCAATTTGAGATTCTTTAAATGAAGACGCCAAACCTTTTATATTAGAAACAGTACTACCAATACCAACCGAACAATGAATATAAAACTCACTTGTTAGAGTATCAACAATAGACTGAGCTAATTGTTTTAGATCTTTGCGTTCTATATCTTCTTTTACCTCTTTTATTACAGCGATTTCAGTATCGTTTATATTTATAACAAAATCTTTATTTTTGTCCGGGAACAGACTCTGTAAAATATCGTAAGCAGAGACCTCTGTCTTAGAATGTATCTTAATCAACATACAAACACGCGTAGAATCCACATTAAAATGCAACTCACGTGCTTTAAGATAAATATCTCCAGGTAAAATATTGTCCAAAATAACATTCTTGATGAAATTGCCACGATCATATTTTTCGTCATAAAACTGTTTGATGTTGCCAAAAGATATTGACAAAATTGATGCATAACGCTGTGCAATTTCGTCATCTCCTTTTACGAAAACAGCGTACTCCGCGGTAGACTTGCTATCCAGTGACCTATAGGTATAACCATTAATAATAAATGTAGAAGCTGGTTTAAAGAAATCCGAAGTAATATTTCCTCTTACTTCACCAATTTTATCCAAGTCGCTACACGCAACAACAACAGAAGCTTCGTCAATTACTCCGATAGTTCTTCCTATTGCGTCGTGCATTTGATGGACGATTCCTTGAAATAATCTGTTAGACATAAAAAAACTCCTTACTGTTTAAAAATCAATGCTTATTTTTTAGCATTTTTACAAATAAATTAATAATAAAAATAAACATAACTATATTTTACATAAATATTGAGAATATTGCAACTATTTTATAGATAAAATTTGTTTATTTTATAGATATGAAGTGTATTTTTTTACAAAATATATTGCAAAGATATGTTTTAACTTACTTTTGCATGTCTATATTAGTCACTATTTTCTACACTAAAACTATGGAAATAGAACTATATTTATAGCTTAAGCAACTGTTTGCCTAAAAATGTTAAAATTTTTTAATTTTTAATTTAGTTAAACTAAATTTTTATTGACAATTTTAAAATTTAAGAATATATTGATGTAAAATAAAATTTATGAAAGATTTTAAAAGAATAGCTTTATAAATAAGTCTATGGTGAAAAATGTCTCAATTTCTTATATTTAGAAAATATTGTATACAGCTTTTATAGCAATTTGCTTCTAATGGAGGAATATATAGTGAGTGAATTGAAAAATGATATACTTTCTTATATAAATTTACAAACGTGCGCTGTGCCGGTAAAAACGGTTTATAGTGAATTAAAACTGAATAATATTAATGCATTTAATGATGCAGTTGATGAGCTTATACGTGAAGCAAAGTTAATTTTAACAAAAAAAAATAAGATTATTTCTCCAAAAGTTTGCGGATTTATTCCGGCCAAGGTTGTTTCGCATTCTAAGAACTATATATTTGCAAGACCTCTTTTTGGTGGTGATGACATATATGTTCCGATAGAAAAAAGTAAAAAATGTATGCTTGGCGATATCGTGATGCTTAATCGGATTAAAAAATCTGTGAAAGGTAAAATTGCTGCTGTAGAAAGAATTGTATCGCAGGGAAGCAGAATAATTTCTGGAAGGGTTATACGTACAAAACGTGGTGTAGACTTTGTTGCAGACAGTGGATATAAATATAATATTCCAATAAAGAAAAATAAAACTAAAGGCGTTAAAAATGACGACAAAGTTTTAGTAAAGCTATTTGTAGAAAAAGATAGCAAAAAAATTTTTGCACGAGTGCTCAAAGTTTATGGACAAGCTCAAAAAGCAAAAGTTTGTTCAGACGCAATTATAGATGCAGAAGGAATCCCCTGTGTTTTTGACGATGCTACGTTAAAGGAAGCAAAAAAACTGTTAAAAAAAGGAATTGACAATAATGAAATAAAAAACAGACTTGATTTGAGAAAAGACTTAATATTTACAATAGATGGAGAAAATGCTAAAGATTTGGATGATGCAATCTCTATAAAAAAATTGAAGTCAGGGTGGCAATTGGGAGTTCATATTGCGGATGTTTCGCATTATGTTAAGCCTGGCTCAAATTTAGACAAAGAAGCTTTAGCGCGAGGAACATCGGTATATTTTGCAGATAGAGTTATTCCTATGTTGCCAAAAGAATTGTCAAATGGAATTTGTTCTCTCAATGCTAACGAAGATCGCTTAGCTTTTTCTGCACTTTTAAATATAGATAAAAGCGGTAATTTAAGAAATTTTGAGTTCAAAAAAAGTATTATAAACTCTAAAGTTAGAGGAGTCTATTCTGAAGTAAATAGTATATTAGAATCAAAAGCATCGGATGAGATAAAGCAAAAGTATTCTTTAATAGAAAATTCTCTATTTGAAGCGTATGAACTATCAAAAATCTTGTATAAAAACGCTCAAAAACGAGGCAGTATGGAACTCGAAAGCGTAGAAACACAATTTAAACTAGATAAAAATGGTGTCTGTATAGATGTAAAAAAAAGGCTTACTGGGGCTGCAGAAAAAATGATCGAGCAGTTTATGATTATGGCAAATCAGGCTGCTGCTTTATATGCTCAAAATATGCAGATCCCATTTGTATATCGTGTGCATGAAGGGCCATCTCCAGAAAAAATTAACGTTTTGGCTCAAACTATATCTATGTTTGGCTTAAAGGCTCATAAAATCCGCCAAGGACTAAAAATAAAAGATATCTCTGAAATTTTAACAAAAATAAAAGGCTCAAACATAAGTAGTATAATATCTAATCAAATTCTGAGAGCTATGTCTAAAGCCCGGTACTTTGAAAAACCACTAGGACATTTTGGTTTGGCTCTAAAGGATTATTGCCATTTTACTTCTCCTATTAGAAGATATCCAGATACAGCAATACATAGAATTTTAGCTGATTTGGTTGCTGGAGTTTCAGTAAAAGATATCGAGAAGAAGTATAAAAATTTTGTTAAGGATGTTTCGGTCCAGAGCTCACAATGCGAAATTAGAGCAATGAAAGCAGAAAGAGACACAGAAAAATGTTATATGGCAGAATATATGTTGGCACATATTGGAGAAACTTTTGAAGGTAAGATCAGTGGAGCGATACAAACAGGAGTTTTTGTTGAGTTAGATAATAGTGTGGAGGGCTTTGTTGGACTAGAATACTTTCCGGGTTATGGATTTGAATATGATGGAATTATGAGTTTTATCAATAAAAAGACGGGAGCAACTATGTCCGTTGGGGATAGAATTAATATTAAAGTTTTGTCTGCAGATGTTTCTTCGGGCAAAATAGATTTTATACCAGTTTAATTATGTAATATTTTACAAATATGGATTTCTTTTGAATATTTCTTAGAATAAATGGTAAGCATATATCATATGAATAATTAAATCTAGAACTTGAAATCATTTTTTGATTTGAAAGGAAGGTTTTTAATATGAATGCAATTAAGGAAATTCTTAAAGGAAAAAGCAGCAACGAGAAGAATATATTAAAAAATACAAAAAAGTTACGATTTTTAAATGAAATAAGAGAAATTTGTGCTCAGATTAAATGTACTGATATGTGGTTCGAGATGGAAGATGACGACGATTTGATAGAGGCTAGCATATATCAAAGAGAGGCTCTTAACGCAAGATATAGATATCTTTTGAGGCAAGCAAAAAAGAATGATGTTTCTATAAAGTGCTAAAATAAAAAGGAGAATTTTTGAAATATGGACTGGAGATTTTTGCTTATTTGTGTTATAGTGTTTTTAACGCTGTTTTTTATTCAAGTAATTGTTAGAGCTAGAAATCCAATAAAAAAAATGCTAGTTTCTATGATAAAGGGAATTGCAACATTAGTTGTTGTTAACATTTTAGGAATTTTTACTGGAGTTACTTTGCCTGTTAGTTTACTATCTTTGTCAATTGCAGCTGTGGTGGGGATTCCGGGAGTTACTACTATGTTGATTCTCAATGCATTTTTATAACGGATTATTGATACAAAGGAAGCGATTTTTTTGAAATGTCCGTATTGTGGGTTCGAAGAAAGTAAAGTTATAGATTCAAGACCAACAGAAGATGGAGAAAAAATAAGACGACGCAGAGAATGTTTTAATTGTACTGCAAGGTTTACCACCTACGAGATGGTTGAAACTATGCCTATAATAGTTATTAAAAAAGATAAGTCTAGAGAGCCTTTTAAGAGAGTTAAAGTTCTAAATGGTATGTTAAAGTCTTGTGAAAAAAGACCGATATCGTTAAATGTTATCGAGAACAGCGTAAACAAAATAGAGTCAAAAATTCAAAACTCTATGGTAAAAGAAATAAATTCTAGCGATATTGGAGAATATGTAATGGAAGCTTTAAAAGATATTGATAAAGTAGCCTATGTAAGATTTGCTGCCGTTTATAGAGAGTTTGATGACGTGAATAGCTTAATGGACGAATTGAGACGTTTATTAGCAGATAAACAATAAGGTTGTGTTTTAATTTAATTTTATTTATAATTTTAATTATTTTTTTGAAAGGATGTGCATGTTTATGCAAAGTATTACAAAAATGAGTTTTAATGAGTTTGAAAAAATCTTGAATGACAACGATCTTGTATTTGTGGATTTTTTTGCATCTTGGTGTGGGCCATGCAAAATGTTTGCACCCATAGTTGAACAAGTTTCGCAAAAATATGAGGGAAAAGTATCTGTTTTAAAAGTTGATATTGATGAAAATTCAGAAATCGCAGAAAAATTTTCCATACAAAGTGTTCCTACTTCAATTTTGTTTAAAAATGGCAACGCCGTAGAAAGAATGAGCGGAATGATTCCGCTTAGCCAATGCTCAAGCTTAATAGAAGAATATTTAAATTAAAATTTTATTTTTTATAATTTAGCAAATTTTGTTCAAATAAAATGTTTTTTCGAAATAAAAAGGGAGTTTTTTGATGACTAACTTTAGAGAAATTGATTTAAAAAGTCTTTCTGTTGCACCTTTTTCTCTTATTGGAGATTCTTGGATGCTTATAAGCAGCGGAACTGAACAAAAATATAATATGATGACTGCAAGTTGGGGAGGACTTGGCGTCTTGTGGAATAAACCGGTTGCATTTATATTTGTTAGGCCACAGCGATATACGTTTGAATTTCTCGAAAATAATGATTACTTTTCATTATCTTTTTATGATGAGTTATATAGAGATGCGTTAACATTATGTGGAACAAAGTCTGGCCGTGACATTAATAAAACAGAAGTAATAAAGTTTACTCCAATATTTAATCAAAAAGCTCTTTATTTTGAACAGGCTAATTTGGTTTTTATCTGTAAAAAAATTTATGGTCAGTTTATTGACCCAGCTATGTTTATTGAAAAATGTCTTGAAAAAAATTATAACGCTAACGATTATCACAAAATCTATATTGCAGAAATCGTGAAAGGACTTGAAAAATTTTGAAAAAAACTGTGCTGATTACAGGAGCTTCGCGTGGGATAGGTAGAACAACTGCAGTATTGTTTGCAAGGCAAAATTATAATGTGATAATAAATTATAATAGCTCCGAATTTGAAGCTAAAAAACTGGAGGAAGATCTAATTAAACAGGGGCTTACTGCCATAGCCATAAAGGCAGATGTTTCTACCCGAGACGAAGTTGAATTGATGTTTGATAATGCGGTTAAAGTTTTTGGAGATATACATATTCTTGTAAATAACGCGGGAATCGCATCTCAGAAGTTATTTACAGATGTTAAAGATTCGGAGTGGAACAGAATTTTTGATGTTAATATTAAAGGCGTATTTAATTGTAGTCAGCTCGCTTTAAAAGATATGATTAAAAATCATTATGGTAAGATTATTAATATTTCATCAATTTGGGGGTTAACTGGAGCTTCTTGCGAAGTTGCTTATTCGGCAACTAAGGCGGCTGTAATTGGTTTTACAAAAGCTTTGGCAAAAGAAGTTGGACCATGTAATATAAATGTTAATGCGGTTGCCCCTGGAGTAATAGATACCAAAATGAATAGGAATCTGGCACCTGAGGTTATGAATGGCTTAAAAGAACAAACCCCACTAGGTGTGATAGGAACCTGTGAGGATATTGCGCAGACTATTTTATTTTTAGCATCTGATAATGCAAAATTTATTACAGGACAAGTTATAAGTCCTAATGGAGGTATAGTGATTTAGACTAAGTTTAGAAGCCGTGCTGTAGTTGCAACAAAAAAACAAGTTAATATTCCTATAACGGTTGGAAGGATAAAAGCTACCGCAGTCCACTTGAGGCTGCCGGTTTCTTTTTTTATTGTAAGGCATGTTGTTCCACAAGGAAAATGCATAAGAGAAAATAACATAGTACACACAGCAGTAAGCCACGTCCAACCATGGCTGATCAATAATAAATGCAATTCTTCTAGACTTTCAAAATTGGTTAGTGTTCCTGTGCATAAATAACTCATTATAATTATTGGAATAACGATTTCATTAGCAGGAAATCCTAAAATAAAAGCCATAAGAATTATACCGTCCATACCAATTAATTTTGCAAATGGATCTAAAAAATTTGAGCAGTACGAAAGAATACTATAATCTCCAATAAAAATATTAGACATTAACCAAATTAATAGCCCAGCAGGTGCAGCCACAAGAATAGCCCTACCCAAAACAAAAAGAGTTCTATCAAATATAGAGCGAACAATTACTTTCCCGATCTGAGGGCGCCTATATGGTGGTAATTCTAAAATAAAAGACGAAGAAAAGCCTTTTAAAATAGTTTTAGAAAGTAGTTTTGACGTTAAAAAAGTTACAATAACTCCAATTAATATAGTTCCGGTAAGAATTAAAGTTGAGATTAATGTTTTATATGGCAATGCTACGGCTCCAGCAAAAAACATCGAAATAATTGCAATTAATGTTGGGAATCTACCGTTGCATGGCACAAAATTGTTTGTTAAAATGGCAATTAAACGTTCTCGAGGAGAATCTATAATTCTGCAGCCAATAACTCCGCAAGCATTGCAGCCAAATCCCATACACATGGTTAGAGCTTGCTTGCCGTGTGCGTTCGCTTTTTTGAAAAATCTATCAAGGTTAAAGGCGATTCGCGGCAAATATCCAGAATCTTCGAGCAACGTGAAAAGCGGAAAAAATATAGCCATAGGAGGTAACATTACAGAAACAACCCAAGCAAGAGTTCTGTATATTCCTAAAACAAGCAAATTGCTTAACCATTGAGGAGCTCCAATGCAGTTTAACGATTTTAGCAACTCATCCTGCAAAAAAAATA
This sequence comes from uncultured Clostridia bacterium, assembly GCA_944384705.1. Classification (GTDB taxonomy): domain Bacteria; phylum Bacillota; class Clostridia; order Oscillospirales; family Acutalibacteraceae; genus CAG-557. The sequence goes on along the minus strand of CALWUI010000006.1, from coordinate 3,437 downwards.
ACCCATCTGCAATTAAGTCTGAAGGGTAGTTTGCTCCCGTTAGTGTAATCCAAAAAACAACAAAAAGCATTGCGATCATTATTGGTATGCCTGTAATTTTGGATGTCAGTAGTTTATCTATTTTTCTATCTTTTCGAGTGTATTGTCTATCCTCCAAAGTTACGCTTTTTTCATAAATATTTTTAGCTTTTCGAACTATACTAGAGACTAACTCATCACGTATTAGATCTACATTGAAGTCACTAGCAAAAAGTTCTTGATTTATTTTATTTAAAGCTTGTTTTAGTTCTTGATTTTCCATTATATCAAACGAAAGATAATTATTTAACGTTTTATGTAATTTTTCGTCCATATCAAGCAATTTTAAACTTAACCAACGAGGATTCAATTTGTTTTTTACTAAATTTTTAACGATCGGCTCAAGTTCAGCTAAGGCATTTTCAATTATTTCGTTATACTGAGTTTTTATATCATAAGTTTTTTTATTATTTACACAAATTTCAAAGATTTCATTTTTTAACTCTTCTAAGCCTTTTTTACTTCTAGCATTCGTGCCGATAATTGGAACACCGAGTTGCAATGATAGTTCATCAATATCTATAGTTATTTTCTTTTTTCGGGCTTCGTCCATCAGGTTTACACAAATTATAACATTTTTTGTTATTTCTAAAATTTGCAGAGCAAGATTTAAATTCCGTTCAAGACAAGTTGCATCAACAACCACAACAACTAGATCTGATTCTCCAAAACAGATAAAATCTCTTGCTATTTCTTCTTCAGTCGAGTTTGCCATCAGAGAGTATGTTCCTGGTAAATCAACTAAAACAAAGTTTTTATTTTTATATTTAAATTCGCCTCTTGCATTAGCGACAGTTTTTCCTGGCCAATTTCCTGTATGTTGATTTAGTCCTGTTAATGCATTGAATAAAGTGCTTTTTCCAACGTTAGGGTTTCCGGCGACAGCTATTATAAAATCTTTTTCGTGCTTTCTTTTTGTTTTTTTATCCGACAGGTGTTCACTTGCTTTTGAGTTCTTGTTAAACCACATAAATGATCGCCTCATATAAAATTGCTGTTTTTATATAATTGAATAAAAAATTAAGTAAACGAAAAATTAATTTGGTGATTACACTACTTCCACTATGCATTTTTCTGCATCTTCTGAGCGAAGTGCTATCAAAGTTCCACAGATAAAATAGGCTGTTGGGTCGCCCCCTGGGCTTTTTTGAATAGCTTTTATAGTTGCTCCTTTTATCATCCCTAAGTCTAACATTCTTCTTCGTTCATTCTCTTGAGAAAGCAATGAGATTATAGTTGCACTCTTTCCTATTTCCAAATTATTTAATGTAAGAATATGCTCACCCATTATCGCTTCCTCCACCTTAATAATTTCTTGAGCCTCTCTGATTAATATATTCAAAAAATTTAGAAGTGTTAAAAGCTAAAATATTTTTAATTCTCCAAAAAAATAAATAAAAAAATTGACATAATAGTAAATATATAATATAATATTGACAAATATTGAAAGGCTGTGATCTTTGTGTATAATATTAATCAAAATGCATTTAATCAGCAAGTAGCGCAGTTAGCAGCGGTTTTTTTAGGATTCTTAATTGTTACTTTAGTTCTATCAGTTATATTTTATCTTTTAAATAGTTTTGGACTTATGAGAATTGCAAAAAGAAGTAATATAAAACACAGTTGGTTGGCTTTTGTTCCTATTGCAAATTCTTATGTACTTGGTAAAGTTGCTTTTTCTGATAAACTTAAACCAATTTTATTTCTCTTTTTAAATATACTTTCTGTTTTATTTTCAATAAATATTTATTATGCAATAGCCCTCTCATTTATAAATGGAAGCAGCTCGTATCCTTCAAGTAATGTTATCTTAAATCTTTTTCAATTGATATATTTGATTTTTTTCTTTTATGTAATGTATAAGATATATAAAAAATACAGCACAAAATCTACTATAATGCTAGTGTTTTTAGTACTAACTTGTGGCTTTTTAAACCCTATTTTCTTATTCGCCATTAGAAATAATGATGTTATTTCTGATTAAATTAGACTTATTTATAATTTTGAATAGTTAATAATATAATCACTTATAATTGGAAATTCTGATATATTTAAATATACTTTTAAATGATATCTCCGTAAATAGCGCCTTTAATCCCAGCAGCATTTGCTTCATCGGTATCAATATGCATAGCAGGAGAAAAATTTTTATCTATACGCACAACAACATCGTCGAGAATTAATGAGCGAACTTCCGTATCAATTTTAACTTTAACGTTCTGATTATTCTCTAGATTAAATTTTTGAGCCGTATCTAAATCAAGATGAATATGTCGTTTTGCTACAATTACGCCATTTGACAAAATTATCTTACCTTTTGGTCCAACTAAAGTGCATCCAGGAGTATTTGAAATGTTACCAGAAAGTCTGATTGGAGCATCTATACCCAAATTTATCGAATCAGTTAGAGAAAGCTCTACTTGAGTTTGTTCTCGAAAAGGTCCCAGTATAGAAACATTTGATATTTCGCTTTTAGAGCCAAGTATATTAACACGTTCAAAACAAGCAAATTGACCCGGCTGAGATAAATTTTTCTTTAACGTAAGTTTAGCATTTTTGCCAAATAAAATTTTAAAATCATTAAAAGTTAAATGAACATGTCTAGCAGAAGTTTCAACAAGGATTTTCACAATAAATCACCATGTCGGCCGTTTTTGGGGTCGGCTCAAATAGACGTAAAAGAGCGCAAACAGCCGCCTTTCTATAAAAGCTTAAGGAAAAATAAAAACTACAACACAAGTTAATGTGAGGCGCATATAATATTTAAAGAGCTTAAAATAGTATTCTAATTAGTGCTATGCTTACCTTTTCAAGCAAGGGCAGTGTTATAAGTCTTGCATACTAAGTTTCTTCTGACCAGCTTATACAGCGTATTTTTCTGGCTATTTTATGATAAGAAAAATTAGGTTAAGCGTTGTTTTTTTAACCTAATCAAAAAATTAAACTTATTTCTGAATAAATTTGATGTATTTTTTATAAATACAAAATCAACAAACCTCTTTGTGCTAAATACGATAATATGCAGTTGCTTTCGTAATTTTTAATCTATTTAAGATTCTAATACAATTATATTATACTATGTTTCTTATTGGAAGTAAATTATAATTGTTCTTAAAAATTTTTCTATTGTATAGCTTGTTATTAGTTTAATTAAAAATTTTACAATTTTTCTATCATTGCCTGGATTATGAAATTAATATTTAATTTATTCAGCTAGTCGAAAAAGAACGCATAGAATATAAATGGCTGGTAAGATATGCTGGTACAGGAAACAGAAAATCGAAATCAAATGGAGTGTTTAAGTCTGGAGGAAATAGTGCCACAGAATTAGTTGTTTAGGCGGATAGACACACAATCGA
>CALWUI010000005.1 GCA_944384705.1 uncultured Clostridia bacterium | reverse complement strand
TTTCCGCATTCAAACTAAAACAAAACTGACTCCGCTTGAAAAACGAAATCAGTTTGTTGCTTAAAATTTAATTATTCTACCCTAGACCTGCTTTTTTGTGCTGTCTGCATAACTTGGGACAGTTCAGGTATAGTGCGGGCTCTTCTTTAGCTTATAACTATTTTGAAGCAATGGTTAACTTTTTTTCTTCTCCATTTAATATTCTTAATAAATTTTTTTTATGTTTATAGATAACAAATAATGCTACTAAGGTTGAAATCGTGGTTACTATAATTGTATATCCAAAAGTTATAGAACGCTTTGAGCCAAGATAATCATAATAATATGTAATAAAAAAAGTGAGAATCGGATAGGAAGCGGCTGCTAATATCGACCCTAAAGAAACTAACCTTGTTATAATAACAGTTATTAAAAAAACTGCCAAAGCAAGAATTGCAACACGCCAGTCTGTCATAATTAAAAGAGAAAGCGCTGTTAAAACCGCTTTTCCTCCTCTAAACCCAAAAAAACATGGATAAACATGACCAATTAAACAGGCAAATCCTGCTATATATGTCCCATATTGAATTATGCAAAATTGCGGGACTCCGTCTAAATTAATCTGAGAAAAAATTATTCTTCCAAGCCAACAGGCTAATATCCCCTTACCAAAATCCCCTAGCATCGTCAGCACGGCTGGGCCAAAACCTACGGACCTTAAAACATTTGTAAAACCTGCATTGCCGCTTCCTAAATCGCGTATATCTAATTTATTTTTAAATCGGCGAGTAAATAAAATTGAAAAACTTACACTTCCTATCAAATAGCCAAGCATGCCAACAATAATCATATATCCCCAATAATATTTTAAAAAATTTACAGACTGAAAATCCAAAAAATCACTCCTAATAAAATTATGATCTATTTATCTGCTTTTTCTCTCATTATAAATCGTATTGGCGTACCTTGTAAAGAAAAAGTCTCTCTGATTCTATTTTCAAGATATCTTTGATATGAAAAATGAAAAAGTTGCTCTGAGTTTACAAAAAATACAAAAGTTGGCGGTTTAATTGAAACTTGTGTAACATAAAAAATTTTCAATCGTCTTCCTCTATCTGTAGGTGGTTGAACTCGACTAACAGCATCTGATAAAACTTCGTTTAACACTCCAGTAGAAATTCTCATGGTATTTGCATTTGATACTTTTATTATCATATCGAATAAGCTTTCTATTCTTTGTCCTGTTTTAGCAGAGATAAATATTATCGGAACATATGCCATAAAAGAAAAATCATTTTCTAATTCTCTTTTATAGTTAAGCATAGTTTTATCAGTCTTTTCGATCATATCCCACTTATTTACAGCAATAATACATGCTTTTCCCGCTTCAATAGCAAGACCTGCAATTTTTGAATCCTGCTCTGTAAAACCTGTGGTTGCATCTATCAATATAACACACACATCGCTTCGTTCTATAGACATCTTTGCCCGAATAACACTATATTTTTCAATGTCATTATACACTTTGTTTTTCCGTCTGAGGCCTGCTGTATCAATAAAATTAAATCTTCCAAATTTATTTTCCACAAATGTATCGATAGAATCTCTAGTTGTTCCTGCAACGTTTGATACTATACATCTATCTTCACCAATTATTTTATTTACTAGTGACGACTTTCCTACATTAGGTTTTCCGATCACCGCTACATTTATATATGTGCATTGCTCTTCAGCAAAATCTCCTGTTGGAAAGTTTTTTAAAACCTCGTCCAGTAAATCTCCAGTGCCATGGCCATGCACAGATGAAACCGTTATCGGATCTCCTAACCCCAAATTGTAAAATTCGTAAAAATTTGCTTCAATAGCACCTATTTTATCACATTTGTTCACGCAGACTATAACCGATTTCCCACTCTTTTGTAAAATATTTGCAACTTCATAATCAGCCGACAGTGCCCCAGTTTTTACATCTGTAACAAATATTATAACATCTGCAGCATCTATAGCAAGCTGAGCTTGTATTCTCATCTGCGATCCAATTTCATCACTGTCAGAGACTTCTATGCCTCCAGTATCTATAAGCAAAAAATTTCTATTACGCCACTCACAATCGCCATAAATTCTATCTCTGGTAACTCCAGGAGTATCATCAACTATAGAGACTCTTTTTCCAATTAATTTATTAAACAGCGTAGACTTTCCAACATTTGGTCTGCCAACAATTGCTACAATTGGCTTTTTCAATTTATTCACCTCAAAAAATTATTTAATTTTTCTTTTCTATACTTTTTATTATATCTTTTTAAATATAAAAAGAGAAGTGCAAAGTTGCATCTTCTCTAATATATAAACCTACGCTTCTGTTTTAATAACCTCTCGCCCTTTATAATAACCACAAGCTTTGCAAACTCTGTGTGGTAATTTAAACTCACCGCATTGCGGGCATTTCATAAGTGCAGGAACTTTTATCTTCCAAACATTAGAGCGTCTTTTATCGCGCCTAGCTTTGGAGTGTTTTCTTTTTGGCACAGCCATTTTTCTAACCTCCTTAAGTTCAGATTAATCAAATGAAAAACATCATCAATATTTTTACAATTATATAATTTTATTAACGACTTGTCAAGTGCTCTTTAAATAAACCGGCTCTCATTATTTGCTGGTTATCGCAGAAGTATGTTTTTCTCGCAGGTAGGAGGATTCTATATCTGAAATATGTAATTTCACTGCTAGAGGATACTTTTCGTATGCTAAGCCAATTGAAAAATCTCCTCCTTTGGCAGAATTGTCGAACCCTCCCATATGCCATCTGATAGCCATTGCCTCAGCTGGTTTTAGTCTCATGAATCTCTCTATTAAAAACACCGATTTTTCTCCATGGCCATATGGAAAACTATCGTCGATAGCATAAAACGGTTGCTTCTCCCAAACGCCTGTTACTTCATTTTTTACATTTCTTGTTGAAACTTTATAAAATCCTGTTTTGCACAAATCATGCAATAATCCGCATATGGCAAAACTCTCTTCAGAATCTACCTCTGCGTCAAAATATCTTTCTCTTAACGTTTTATAAACACTTATACTGTGCTGGACTAATCCTCCCTCACAGGCACAGTGATATTTTGTGCTAGCTGGTGCTGTAAAAAAATCTGTATTTAATAGCCAGTTCAAAAGCTCTTGTGACCCTTGTCTTTTAATGTAATTTTTATATAGTTCAATAAATTCTTCTTTAAAAATCATAAAATTTTCCCCCAAATCTTGGTACAATAAGTTAATCTATTCTAAAAAGTTTGTTCTGCAATTTTTTTATTCTTCTCTTTCTGCGAGACGTTTCTTTAATATCTAAAGTTAAGATACCGCTAGGCAACATACTTAATACATCTCCCGGTTTTGCATTCTTTGGTAGATCCGATTTTTTTATCGCATATAGTTTTAGATCATCGGCTTGACAGATTGCATAATTTCCATCAAAACGGTCTATAGATAAAAACATGAGTTAATTTTTATTTCCTTTCTCACAAAAAATTTGTAAAGATTCTCCATCTGTAGCGAAAATTACAGTGCCATCGAGGTCTGTCCGATACGTTTTTATGTTGTTTTCTTTTAATCTATTTATTGTTTCTTTTTTCGGCAACTTATTTCTATCCTCTCCAACAGAAATAACTGCATATAATGGCTGAACTCTATTTAAAAACGCTTGAGATGTTGCCGTTTTACTTCCGTGATGCCCTACCTTTAACACATCCGCACTCAAATCTTCTCCTAACGAAATCATATCTCTTTCCGATTCAGTTCCTGCATCTCCTGTAAACAAGAATTTTTTATTTTTATATGTAATTTTTATCACAACAGAATTACTATTCATCTCATCGTATTGATAAACCGGACCTAAAACATCAATTCTCATATCGCCTATATTATAACCTTTTCCTGTTTCTGGTTTGTCAATCTTTATATTCTTTTTGTCTAACGAATCTAAAAGTCTCTCATAAGATTTAAAAGTTGGAACCATATCATCCTTCAAATATGGCATCATAAAGGATCTTATATTAAATTCGTCCACAATATAACTCATACATCCAACGTGATCGCTATGGGGATGTGTTAAAATTAGTTGGTCAATATCTTTTACATTGAGTTTCTTTAAATACTCATTTACAAAATTATAAAGATTCGTTTCCCCTGCGTCTATCAAAATATTTTTGCCCTCGCAAGTTATAAAGATACTGTCAGCTTTGCCAACATCAAGTATATGCACAGACATCGGATATCCATCCGCACAATATGAATACTCGTTTACCGCACAAACTTTAAATATATTTTTCCATACAGGTATTCCAAATGCTTCAATTACTGCAATAATCGCTGCACTGAGTACTATTAACATTGAGAACAATGCAATTAGTAAGTCTTTTTTCTTAAAAAGCGAATTTAATTTCTTTTTCATTACCTTCTCCTTATTGCTTTTAACTATTTATCCAAGGCATCTGTTTGTTTTATCTGATAATTCCTATTTAAAATCTGCCTTGGTTTTGAGCCTTCATGTGGTCCTACAATACCCATACGTTCCATTTCATCTATAAGACGTCCAGCTCTTGCATATCCCAAACGTAAGCGTCTTTGAAGCAGCGAAGTTGAGGCCTGCCCTACTTCTAATATACAGTTTATTGCTTCTTCTAGCATAGGGTCTTGATCTTTATCATCTAATTTTTCATCTTTTGATGGCTCTAATACCGCATTTTTCTCTATTTCTTCGATTACTTTTTGATCGTATTCGTTTTCTCCATTATTTTTCACAAAGTTTAATACGTTTTCGATCTCTTTATCTGTTAAAAAACAGCCTTGTACACGTAGAGGTTTTGAAGCTCCAATTGGAGAAAATAGCATATCCCCTCGACCAAGAAGTTTTTCTGCTCCACTTGAATCAAGTATTGTCCGAGAATCAATTTGTGAAGAAACAGAAAGTGCAATTCTGCTAGGAATATTTGCTTTAATTGTTCCAGTAATGACATCTACAGAAGGCCGTTGCGTTGCAATAACAAGGTGCATTCCTGCGGCTCTTGCCATCTGTGCTAATCTACAAATTGCATCTTCAACTTCATTTGGTGCAGCCATCATTAAATCTGCTAGCTCATCGATTACTATAACTATCTGTGGCATCATTTCAAGGTTCTCGTCATTTTCTTTTGCTATTCCTGATTTCATTTTATTTTGAACAAGTCTATTGTAAGCTGTAAGATCGCGCACATTATTTTCTGCAAAAATATTGTATCTTTTCAGCATCTCCGTTACAGCCCAATTTAGAGCACCAGCAGCTTTGCGTGGATCCGTAACCACCGGAACTAAAAGATGTGGTATCCCATTATAAATACCCAACTCAACAACTTTTGGATCAACCATTAATAACCTAACTTCTTCTGGTCTTGCCTTATAGAGCAGACTTACAATAAACGAATTTATGCACACAGACTTGCCAGACCCTGTAGAACCAGCAATTAATAGATGGGGCATCTTTGCCAAATCAGCCACTGTTACGTTGCCTGCTATATCTCTTCCTAAAATGACCGTCAATTTGCTTTTTGAATTTACAAATTCATCTGAGCTCACCAGCTCTCTCATTTTTACAATATTTACAATTTTGTTTGGAATTTCTATTCCTACCGCAGCTTTTCCAGGAATCGGTGCTTCTATTCTTACTCCTAACGCTGCTAAGTTTAAAGCTATATCGTCAGCTAAATTGGTTATTTTGCTTATTTTTACACCAGCTGCCGGTTGGAGTTCGTAACGTGTAACTGCAGGACCTCGACTTATATCTACAATTTTAGTCTGTACAGAAAAGCTGTTAAGCGTATCTACCAGCATTTGGCCATTTGTTTGCAGCTCATGCCGAATATCCATCTGATTTTGCTCTTTTGTTGGTTCTAATAAATTTATTGGTGGATAATTATATTTTCCTTCACTTGTTTTATCTGGTGTTAATTTTACTTCGCTAGCTTCAAATTCTAGTGATTCTTTCTTTTTCTTCTTGTTTTTCTGGATAAATGCTTCTGCTGCTTTTTCTGCAGAATTTTCAAATAAGTCTTCTTTTTTATTTTTATCAGATTTTTTTTCTTTAATATTCTCAAGTTCGTTAAAGTTTAAGTTTGATATAACCGGATGTTCTGGAAGTTCTGTATTGCCATTTTTGCAATTTCTATTTATTGCCTCGTCAAACTCATTTTTCAGGAAGCATTTTTTTAGACCAGCAAATATAAAATTTATTATCTTTTTAAACCAATTATATAGCATATTCAAACTTGTTCCTGTTAGCAGCATTATTGATACAAAAATTAGCAAAAGTATTATTATTTTAGCTCCTAGCTCTCCAAAAAGATAAATAAATGGTATCCCTAAAACTCCGCTAAAAAATCCTCCTCCAATATTTTGAGTCCCTCTTTTATAAAGTTCTAACAAACTCTCTAAATAATTAAGATTTAAAAAATTATGTTTTTCTTCAAATACATATACAAACGTACTGGTTAAAAAAATTACAATTGTAGATAATATAATTTTAAGTCCTATTTTATCTTTTGGCTGAGCTAACGCCGTTGTCCAAGCAACATAAATCAATAATATTGGCCAAAATATTGCAATTACTCCAAAGAGGCCCAAAATAAAATTATGTAAAAAAAGCCACACATTCTCGCCCTTTATAAGTATCAAACAAATTAAGAATATCGCTGTAGCAAAAATTATTACCGAAAAAACTTGATTATTAAACTTTCTTTTTTCTACATCATTAACTTTATTCTTTATAGTTCTTTTATCATTCAAAGTGTATCCACATCCCTTTATGCATATATCAAAAAGTAGGGACAAATTAGTCCCTACGATAATTCATCCTAAAAACTAAGTTTTACTTTTTTTTAATTTTTTACTTCTAGAAGTTTTATCAAAATTCTCCTTTTCTATCATATTATACAAACATTCCAGTGCTATAGATAAATTTCCGACCTTATCGATAATCCCTTCTTTAACGGCTTCTTTTCCCTCCAAAACTGTTCCAATATCCATATCGAGTTCACTTGTATTTGTCACTAGTTTTAAAAACCGGTCTGCTGAGATTTTAGAGTTATCTGCAACAAAATTAGTAATTCTTTTTTGCAGCCGTTTAAGATACTCAAATGCTTGAGAAGTTCCTAAAGTTGTTCCTGTAGTACGAACTGGATGTACTGTCATTGAAGCAGACTTTGCAATAAAAGTTCTTTTTGCCGAAACGGCTAAAGGAACTCCAATAGAATGACCTCCCCCCAAGACCATAGATACTGTTGGCTTTTCCATTCCGGCAATCAACTCGGCCAAAGATAATCCAGCTTCTATATCTCCACCAACGGTATTAATCAAGATAAGCAAACCATCTATAGAAGGACTTTCTTCTATTGCTACAAGTTGCGGAATTATTCTCTCATATTTTGTAGTCTTTATAGAATCATCCGCAGAACCATGCCCCTCAATCTCGCCAAAAATCATCAAGCAATAGATAGTATATCTGCCATTATTTACAACAACCGCACCAGTCTTGTTAATTTGCTCAATTTGAATTTTACTAGCAGGATTCGCATCACTTATATTTTCATCAACTTGTTCATCCGAATTATTAGACGTTAAATCTTTATATTTTTTCACGATATTGCACCTCCACAAATATTCTTTGTAAAAATAAGCAATATCATGCATTATTTATTTACATTTAAGATTTAAAACTTCTAAAGCCTTATTTACAATATCCTCAGCTCGCATATTATATTGTTCTTTTAAATATGGCATCTTTCCGACCTGACCGAATTTATCATTAATACCAATAGCTCTTAGAGGAACAGGAAATTCTTCCATTAAAACTTCACAAACAGCAGATTTTAACCCTCCAATTATGTTATGGTTTTCAACAGTAAGCACTACACCTGTTTTTTTGGCAGATTCTATTATAGCAGTTCTATCAATTGGTTTTATCGTATGAATATTTATGATTTCTGCATTAATTCCCTGTGATTTCAGTTCTTTATCTGCAAGCAAAGTTTCATGAACCATAAGTCCTGAACAAAAAATACTTAAATCCTCTCCATCTTTTATTTTTAAAGCCTTAAACAAGTCAAAATCGCATGATTCATCAAATACATCCGGAGTTTCCTTTCTAAAAGCTCTAATATATACAACTCCATAATAGTCTACAATTTGTGGCAAAGCTTTTTTTAGTTGATTATTATCCACTGGTTCAAAAACAACAATCTCCGGAATACTTCGTAAAACACCGATATCTTCCATACTCATATGCGTTCCACCGTTAAACTCCGCACTAATTCCTGGATCTGTTCCGATAATTTTTACATTTTGCTTTGCATAAGCACAAGAAACAGCTATCTGATCGCAGATGCGTCTGGTAGCAAAAGGTGTAAATGTAGAAATAAACGGAATCATACCGTAACTACTCATTCCTGCGGCAATGCACGCCATATTCTGCTCTGATATACCAATATCCATTGCTCTTTCTAGGAATTTACTCTTTAATCCAGCCAAACCATTTGGTTTGGATAAATCTGCGTCAATAAGTACAATATTTTCGTTTTGCGCCATTAACTTTTCCAATTCGGCTGCTAAAACTTGTCGCATTTCCATTATTAAGCTTCCCCTCTCAATTCCGCCAAACCTTGAGCCATCATTTCTGGAGTAATCTGCATACTATGGTTTCCAGCTCCAGCTTTTTCTGCAAAAGAAATTCCCTTTCCTTTTATTGTGTTTAAAATTATCATCGAAGGTTTTTCCGAAAATTTAGCCAAAGTTATTGCTGCATCAATTTCTTCGCAATTATTACCATCTTTTACTACTATTACATTCCATCCAAACGCCCTCCATTTATCATCCAGCGGCGTAATATTGCATATTTCTTCAATGGGGCCATCCAGCTGCATCTTATTATAATCCGTAAAGGCAATTACATTATCTAATTTTTGCTGCGATGCAAACATTGCTGCCTCCCAAATTTGGCCCTCTTGGCTTTCTCCGTCGCCTATTATAGTATAAATAGTTGCCCCATCATTTTTTATTTTTGAAGCTTTAGCTACACCCATAGCACATGAGAAGCCTTGTCCTAAAGATCCTGTTGTCATATCAACTCCAGGAGTTTTATTCATATCACAGTGACTTGGCAAGTTTGTACCTGGCTTATTAAGTGTTAAAAGCCAATCTTCTGGAAAGTATCCCTTGCTACACAAAATTGAATAAACAGCAGGTCCACTATGTCCTTTAGAAACTATCAGCCTATCCCTTCCTACCATATTTGGGTCTTTAGGGTTCACATTCATATATTTATCATAAAGAACCACCAAAAGCTCAACAATAGAGAGTGATCCCCCAATATGACCTACTCCTAAATTCCCTATAGTTTTTAAAATCATCTGTCTAATTTTATTACATTTTTGGGCAAAGTCCATTTAAAAATTCCTCCAAAAAGAACTTATTAAATTATCTTAAATTATACAACCATAAAAGAATTAAATCAACGAAAAAAATTATATAAAAAACAGCGAGCCGTTATAATATGCTCACTGTTAAACAATAATCTGTTTGTTAAATTAATTTACTTTCTATCCTTAGTGTACCTCCATTTATATCCATAAGCCGTTTTGCCTTGGTTTTTGCAAATTTTATTTATAGTTGCATAATCGGCTTTTTTATAATCAGTATTTTCCCTTATCCAAGCTGCTCCGTCCATAATTTTAGGGAATGTCATAATAACTTCCATAGTGTCTTTATCAACCATATCGATAGCAATTGCATTTGGCCGATTATTCTTATACTTTTCAATCATCATTTGTCGATACTCCGGATCTGTTCTCATTTTCTCTGCATGTTTTCTAAGGCCAAGCCCTGCATTTGGAGATTTCATCTTTTTTCTATTTTTTCCCTTAAAATTTTTTTCATCCATCGAGCTCAGTGTATCTCCCTTAGAAATTTCTTCTATAACAATGCTGCTACTCATAATTAATCTCCCAACATAAAGTTTTAAGAATCAAGTTTTATGAAATAGTTTAATTTATTAATTTCAAGCTCATTTAGTTCAAAAATCTTCTTATAAGTTATTTCTTCAATTTGCTTTCTTGTAAGTACTCCATCCGCTATCTCATTTTCATTAACAAAAACACAAAAATTAAATTTATCATCAGCAACTTTCGAAATTTTATATTTTAATTTGATTGAACCCATATTCTCAATTTTATAATTATTTTCTTTAAAATTATCAGAATTTTCACTGATATTTTTTAAAGTTAAACCAGAGCTTATCTTCTCAAGCACTCTATTTGAGTTATAATTTTTTTCATCAAAATTAATTAAAAATACAAAAGAAGTATCCTTTTTATGTATTTCTTTTATAAGAGCTACACATGCCTTAGATGCATAACTATGCCCTCTAAATTCCGGTTTTATCCAGTAAGCTATATTAATAAGCTTATTTTTCAAACAAGATAAAATAATTTCTCCCACCGTGTTCTGATTATTGTCTTTAATTATAAAAGACACATTATTGTCAGAATTATACTTTATAAGCTCCGCAAAGGCTTCTTCATCTGACATATCTTTATCATTAGTATATAAATAATATCTTATTTCTACATTTTTATAATGTTTTGCCAGTTCTTTCAAATCCGCTTCCTTAGGAGGTACCAGAGTTAAATCGTCTAACTTAATTTCATTAATACTGTGCAAAATACTAAGTTCTTCTAAATCTACACTTAAAACAAAGTCATAATTAGATGCATTCGAATCCTCTACGGCAAATACAACTAGTGCAGATAAACAAGTTGCAGCAATATAACTAATTATTATCGACATAAAAAACGAAACTATTTTTTTCATAAAAATCCCTTTGCATTTTAATTTTTTTCTATTGGTGGAGATGAGGGGAATTGAACCCCTGTCCGAAAACCGATCATAAAGGCTTTCTACGAGTGTAGTTATTGAATTAAAATTCCCTAAAGCTAACGCCCAATAACAGGCTTTAGCCGTCAGTAGACTCTAAATCATGACTAGATCTGAGCCAAAACCTAGTTCACGTTCACTGCTATTCGACGCCTCATATAGAGTCGCAGTAATCTCTAAAAGACGGTAGCTGGCTAAGCAGCTACTAAATTAACTTTGTTATTGTCGTTTAATTTTAAAAAGTTGCAAAGTTTAAAGCGTATTTGCACCGCTACTCGCTTACCAAAACTCACAATCCCCGTCGAACCCGTTACATCCCCATACATTTTCAACGGTTAAATTCTTTAAGCGTACGTTCTATTTTTCGGTCAGCAGTTTTCTTAGCTATTGCTGCACGTTTATCATATAATTTTTTCCCTCTGCAAAGCCCTACGCAAACTTTAACAAGAGATCCTTTTAAATACACATTTAGTGGAATCAACGCATACCCCGCCTGCTTAACGAGGCCCAAAAGTCTCAAAATTTCACGTTTATGCATAAGCAATTTTTTTACACGCATCGGGTCTTTATTAAAGATATTTCCCTTTTCATAAGGAGAAATATGCATGCCATTTAACAAAAGTTCTCCATCAACAATAGAACACCATGACTCTTTTATAGAAACCTTGCCTGCACGTATTGATTTAACTTCCGTTCCAAACAGTTCTATTCCAGCTTCTAATTTTTCCTCTATAAAATAATTATGATAAGCTTTTTTATTTTGTGCAACGATTTTAAAAGCTTCTATTTTCATTTTGAACTCCTTTTAATAGGCAAAGCTAATAAAAATCAACCTACATAAGCATAATAATTATAGCATAAAATTTTCTCCATGTCAATATAAAAATCCCTTTCTAATCATATAAAAGCTAGAACAAATAATGAAAAAGAATTCATATTTCACTTCTGCCTATCAGGGCTCTTGAGAGTGTAACTTCATCAGCATATTCTAAATCTCCACCAACTGGTATGCCATAAGCTAATCGCGTAACCTTTACTCCAAGAGGTTTTAACAATTTAGAAATATACATAGCCGTAGCTTCTCCCTCAACCGTAGGGTTTGTCGCCATAATTACTTCTTTTACTTCGCCAATACTAATTCGATTCAGCAGTTCTTTTATATACAACTGATCTGGCCCAATTCCGTTCAAAGGAGAAATTGCTCCATGCAGAACATGATAAGATGCAAAAAATTCACCTGTTTTTTCAAGCGCAACCACATCTCGAGGATCCTCTACGACACAAATAATACTTTTATCTCTAGAGCTATTTCGACATATATGACACAAATCTTGATCCGTCAAGTTCTTACATACCTTGCAATATTTTATTTTATCATGAGCATTAACTATAGCTTCGGCAAATTCTTTAGCATCACCGTCCGAAAGCTGTAACACATAATAAGCCAGCCTCTGTGCCGTCTTCTTACCTATACCAGGCAAACGCTCAAACTGTTCTATCAACTTAGCCAGTGGTAATACATTATACTCCATCATTGTTAAAATAACCCCGGCATGTTAATTCCTGCTGACAATTTTTCCATTTTTTCATTCTTTTCTTTAATAGCACTACGAAGCGCCTCATTCGTCGCTACTATAATTAGATCTGAAAGCATCTCAAGCTCATCTTTATTAACAATTTCAGATTTTATCTCAATATTTTTTACTTCCATATTGCCGCAAACAGTAACCTTTACAGCTTCTCCACCCGAAGTGCCAATATATTCTTTTTCTTCAAGTTCACTATTTAACACATTCATTTCTTCCTGCATTTTTTGAGCTTGCAACGCTAACTTTTGCAAGCTTCCAGCTCCACCATTATATCCCTTAGGCAATCTTGCTTTCATTTTAAACTCCTCCAAAACTATCTTTCTGTAACATTTACTCCCATTTGCCTTGCAGTCTCTGCCAACTCTTTCAAAGGATCAACTTTTTCATTATTAACATTTTCTTTATTTTTTAAATATGGACCTAATTTATATGCCTTGCCTGTAATATTTTTTATAGCTGTTCTCATTTTATCGCGCTGACTAGACTTTCGCAACAATTCAAATGCCATTTCATTCTCCGAATCAATTAATACAAAATCTCCACTAATATAAGCCGTAGAATCTTTAAATGCTGTGGCAATCGTATGTGAATATTCATTCAAAATTTTTAAAACTTCTGACCAATTAGACATTTTCTGAGCATTTTTTTGCAGACTATTCATATCTAAACAATGTTCTAATTTTTTTTCTGAACTTTTTGTTGTTTCTTCGCCTAACTTTAGAGCCTCAGCAATATCCTTTTCTAAGTTATTTTTCAAATCCGCCTTTGTATCTGTTTTAATTATTTCAGCGTTTAAACTTAGCATATCAAGTTTTTTTTCTAAATTCTCAAGCCTATTAACAATTGCTTCTTTACTGTAACTTAGCTTAGGATCACACAATTTTACTAAGCAAATCTCAAGTTCAATTTTAGCATTGCAGCCTTTGCTAATTTTTTCAAAAGAAAGCTGTAAAGTGTCCATTATAAAAATTATCGTTTCTAAAGTTAACGACTGAGCTATTTTGCATAAATTTTTATACTCATCTGCAGAGACAACCATTAAATCCTGTGCATCGTTTTTTAAGGTTTTAATAAGCATTAAGTTTCTAACTGCGCACAACAACTCAAAAGTTAATCTTAACATATCTTTAGAAGCTTTATCCAATTTGGCAATTACTTGTAATGCATTTTGCGGCAATCCCTCAGCAATAAATTTTATTAAACTCAAAATCTGATCCTGAGACGCTACTCCAACTATTTCTGTAACATCTGTCATGGCGATATATTTGCTTTGCCCCATACATTTATCAAGAATTGCCAAAGCATCGCGCATCGCTCCATCAGATACCTTTGCTATTAATCGTGCAGCTTCTCTCTCTATACTGACATTTTCTTGCTCCGAAACATGCTCAATACGATTAGCAATATCTTCTACAGATATTTTACGAAACTCAAACCTCTGGCATCGAGACAAAATAGTAGCTGGAATTTTATGCATTTCAGTCGTAGCCAAGATAAATATAACATAACTAGGTGGTTCTTCCAAAGTTTTTAATAGAGCATTAAAAGCACCGGGTGACAGCATGTGCACTTCATCCACAATATAAACGCGATATTTAGCCTTTGCAGGAGTAAATGCAGCCGATTCACATATTTCTCTTATATCATTTACACCATTGTTGCTTGCTGCATCTAGCTCCACAATGTCCATAATCTCTTCAGAATCGATTTGGCGACAAATTTCACACTCTCCACAAGGGTTACCATTTTTAGGGTTTAAGCAATTGACTGCTTTGGCTAAAATTTTGGCACAAGTTGTTTTTCCAGTTCCTCTAGAGCCAATAAAAAGGTAAGCGTGACTAATACGTCCAGATAAAAGTTCATTTTGTAACGTAGTAGTAACTTGCGGCTGACCAATAACATCGCTAAAAGTTTTTGGTCTATACTTTCTATAAAGAGCTTGATACATAAAAAAACCTTTCATAAATAATTAAAATCAAACCAAAGAAATTTTAAAAACGCAATACATTTGGATATGCAAGCGAGCAAACTTGCTGTATCGCCCCTAGCGTACTGCTTAATGCTGCTCGGTTCCCCGCCTGACATAGTTCACAGGGCTAGACCGCACAGTGCCTACCCGCTTACATATCCAAACATACTGGTTAGTTTTACCTTACAAATTTTATTCTAAACTTAAACTTAATAATATTATAATATAATTTTTTGTTTAAATCAACGTCTATTTTTAAAAATTAAATAAAAAACTAAAGAAAATTTCTCCAAAAAAAATCATACGATCCCTATTGAATTTTATGCTAATATTTTTTAAAATTATAATTAATTTGTCGTAATTTAGCAAAATTTGAATAGGAGTTGAAAGATAAATTGATTAAATCTATTAGGTACATTCCATTTTTAATTTGCTTTATTTTAATCTCGGTTTTTATCCATAGCTTTTATTTACACACTTATGCCAATCCACCACAAATATTATCAGAAGTAAAATCTAAGCCAATCGAGTCAAAAATTTTAGCTCCATCTTTTGGCAAGCAGGAACAACCACAATCGGTTAAACCTTGCCCTTACATAAAAAAAGGCATAGATGTCTCTCACCATAACGGAGATATCGACTGGCGTGCTGTAAAGGATTCTGGCATAGAATTCGCAATTATTCGAACAGGCTACGGCTGGGAAGCTTGGGATAAACAGACCGATAGAAAATTAAAAGCAAATATAGATGGGGCAAAATCTGTTGGTATGCCTATAGGAGCCTATCATTATAGCTACGCTACTACCCCACAAGAAGCTTTAAAGGAAGCTGAATTCTTCATTGATAGGCTTAAATGGGCACAATGGGAATATCCTGTTTTTTTTGATTTTGAGGATAAATGCCAAGCAAAACTAAATAATTCTCAAAAAACAGATGTTATTTTAACATTTTTACAAAAGCTTCAAGAGGCTGGATATTATACTGGATATTATACTTTTTTGAATTGGCAGCGATATTGTCTTGATATGAATAGGCTTGGCGGTCATCAGCTATGGATAGCTCATTGGAATCCAAATTGTGGATGTCATTGGCCTTACGGGATCTGGCAATATACAAGTAATGGGCATGTGCCTGGAATAAATGGTCGCGTTGACCTGAATTATTGCTACGTGGATTATCCATCTATAATAAAAAATCTTCATCTAAACGGATTTTAAAATATATAAAAATGCCAGAGTATTATATTCTGGCGTTTTTCATTCTTAATATGTATGTTCACAGACCTCATTAATTTTTTCTCTAAGCTTTAAAAAATCTTCAAAAGCTCCTGGTTTATTCGCAGGATTTCTAAGCAATGCTGCTGGATGTAACGTTGCCATCATAATAAAATCATTTTTTTCAAAAAAGATTCCATGTTCTTTTGTTATTTTTATATCTGGCTTAATTAATCTCATTGCGGATATTCTACCTAAACATACAATTATTTTTGGTTTTATTAACTCAATCTGATTTTCGAGCCAAGCTATACAAGCATCCTGTTCTTCTGGTAGTGGGTCTCTATTTTGCGGAGGTCTGCATTTTACAATATTGGCAATATAAATATTTTTATTTCTATCAAGATCTATAGCATTTATCATCTTATCGAGTAATTGTCCGCCTCTACCTACAAAAGGTTGCCCCTGAAGGTCCTCATTTTCACCTGGACCTTCTCCTATAAATATAACTTCGGCTTTTTTATTTCCTACCCCAAATACTACATTATGCCGAGTTTTACAAAGTTCACATTTTTCGCAAGCTTTGCAATCTTTCTGAAGCTTATCAAATGATTTATACATAAATTTAACCTCTTTTTATACAAAATATAAAATAATTATAGCACAAAATGCTTTATCAACAAATTAGATTTTAATCTGCATATTTTAGTTCCTTTATTCATAATACTTTATAAAAAATATTATATCATGGAGCGTTAAAATCTATGAAGTACATAAATTTTAGAAAAAATTCCTATCATACAAAAAATGACAATTTAAAAAAATTTCTTCATAACAATAAATTACTAATTTTTTTGTCAATTATTTTACTCATCGGAATATTTTTAGGAGCAGTGTTGATAAAACTTGCCGATAAAAATATTTTAAAACTAATAAATATTTTGTTTTTAAGTGATTTTAAAGAGAGCTTATCAAAAGATTTGTTAGATACATTTGTTTCTTCAATATCTTCAACATTTATATTTATATTAATTTCATTTTTTATGGGACTATCTATATGGGGGTTCATCCTAGCTCCAATAATTCCTTTTATCAGAGGAATCTGCATTGGTCTTTCAGAATGTTATCTTTACTCTGTATATGGCATAAAAGGAATCTGCTTTTACACTTTAGTATTTTTGCCTGGTATATTTATCTCTTCAATTGCAATTCTTTTGATGACTCGAGAGTCCATAAAAATTTCTAATAATTTTTCATCAATAATATTTTGCAAAAATAAGCTCGACAATATCTATAAACCCACCCAACTATACTTACTGCGAAGTGGTTGCATATCCATTATTGTGATAATATCCTCTGCCACAGATTTAATTTCTACTCTGTTATTTTCAAAATTTTTTTCATTTTAAAATGTAAAAAATGCGGCGTCGCCTAAATTGCGTAACGCCGTGTTTTTATATGCAAATATACTTATCCAAAAAACCTTTTTATTTCAATCTCTGCATTTTCAAGTGAATCCGAACCATGAATAAGATTCTCACTAGTACAAAAAGCATAATCTCCACGAATAGTTCCAGCCAATGCATTTTCGAATTTAGTTGCACCCATTAAAATTCTCATACCCTTAACTGCATTTTCACCCTCAACAATCATTCCCAAAACATAGCCAGAAGTCATGTAAGAAACAATCTCCGGAAAAAACGGCTTATCTGCAATATGTGCATAATGTTCACGGAGAATCTTTTCATCAAGATTCATCATTTTTACATCTATAATCCTATAACCTTTTTTTTCTATTCTAGAAATTACCTCACCCATCAAACCTCTTTTAATGCAGTCTGGTTTTAGCATAATATAGGTTCTCTCATTAGCCATAATAAACTCTCCTTAAAAAATTTTAATAAATACCCTCTTGTCATAACATCACAAGAGGGTTAATTTGGAGGCGCCACCCAGATTTGAACTGGGGATCAGGGTTTTGCAGACCCATGCCTTACCACTTGGCTATGGCGCCAAGAAATATTTTTTAACATCTGGAGCGGATGACGAGGCTCGAACTCGCTACCTCCACCTTGGCAAGGTGGCGCTCTACCAGATGAGCTACATCCGCAAAGTGGTGCCTTCGGACGGAATCGAACCATCGACACGAGGATTTTCAGTCCTCTGCTCTACCGACTGAGCTACAAAGGCAAAAGCTGGCGACCCGAAACGGGCTCGAACCGTCGACCTCTAGCGTGACAGGCTAGCGTTCTAACCAACTGAACTACCGGGCCATATGTTGGTGGGAACAACAGGGCTCGAACCTGTGACCCCCTGCTTGTAAGGCAGGTGCTCTCCCAGCTGAGCTATGCTCCCACAAATATCATCGCCATAACCTTACTCTTAACTTATTTTGCGACGATATTAATCATAACCCATCTTTTTCAATCTGTCAACACCTTTTTATAAATTTTTCAAAAATAAGCATTCTTAAAAAATCTAATCGGCGTTTAAAATAAAATTAAATTCATTTTTACATTAATATGCTTTTAAATTTAATATGATTACTTTTTGTTTTGCTTTTATACTTTTATATTTTATATATGAATAATGCTCACCATATATCTAATAATCAAATATTACAAGCTTATTCAAAAATCCAATTATGTTTTATTTTTTATAAATAAAATTTTTTAAATATTGGCCTGTATATGATTTCTTAGCTGCACAAATATCCTCTGGAGTCCCCGTTGCTACCACTTGTCCTCCATTATCTCCGCCTTCAGGTCCCAAATCTATTATATAATCAGCAGTTTTTATTAAGTCAAGGTTATGTTCTATTACGATCACAGTATTGCCGGCATCTACCAATCGTTGTAACACATCAATAAGCTTATGAACATCCGCAATGTGTAATCCTGTGGTTGGCTCATCGAGCACATAGATAGTTTTTCCGGTAGCTCTTTTAGAAAGTTCGGTTGCCAATTTTACTCTTTGAGCTTCGCCTCCAGATAATGTTGTTGCTGGTTGTCCAAGTTTAATATATCCAAGGCCTACGTCACAAAGAGTTTGTAATTTTCGAGAAATTTTAGGTATATTCTCAAAGAATCTAACAGCTTCTTCAATTGTCATTTCAAGCACATCATGTATTGTTTTTCCCTTATATTTTACCTCCAGCGTTTCTCTATTATAGCGTTTACCTTTACATACATCACAGGGAACATAAATATCCGGCAAAAAATGCATTTCTATTTTTATTAGGCCATCTCCTTGGCATGCCTCACATCTGCCTCCTTTTACATTAAAAGAAAATCTACTACTCGTAAATCCTTTTATTTTTGCATCGTTAGTAGAGGCAAAAAGTTCTCGAATATCTGTAAAAACTCCAGTATAAGTTGCCGGGTTAGATCTAGGTGTTCGTCCAATTGGCGATTGACTTATATCTATTATTTTATCAAGATTTTCAATACCAATTATATCTTTATGCTTCCCTGGTTTTTTTCGTGCACCATTTAGCTTCAAAGCCAAACTTTTATATAAAATCTCATTTATCAACGATGACTTGCCCGAACCAGAAACCCCAGTAACACAGATAAACATGCCCAGTGGAATCTCTACATCAATATTTTTTAAATTATTTTGAGCCGCACCTAAAATTTTGATTTTTTTACCGTTTCCACTACGTCTTTTTTGTGGTACTTCAACAGATTTTTTGCCGCTCAAATACTGACCAGTAATTGAATCTTCACATTGTTTTATATCATTTATATCTCCGCAGAAAACTACATTTCCTCCATGGACTCCAGCACCTGGACCAATATCAATAATATAATCTGCTGCATACATTGTATCCTCATCGTGTTCTACAACGATAACTGTGTTACCGATATCGCGAAGTCTTTTTAAAGTCGCCAGTAATTTGTCATTATCCCGCTGATGCAGTCCGATACTTGGTTCATCTAAAATATACAGCACACCCATCAAAGATGAACCTATTTGTGTTGCTAAGCGTATGCGTTGACTTTCTCCTCCAGATAAAGTTCCAGACTCTCGTGCCAAAGTTAGATATTCTAGCCCAACACTCTTTAAAAAGCCCAAACGTTCTTTAATTTCTTTAAGAATCTCGCTAGCTATCAACTGTTCTTTTTCGTTTAATTCTAAGCTATTAACAAAATCCAAAATCTTTACAACCGACTTTTTGCATAGCTCGCTTATGTTTATTCCTCCAACAGTAACCGCCAAACTTTCTGGAGATAGTCTATCTCCGTTACAGCTATCGCAAGGAATCGCACTCATATATGACTCTATATCCTCTTTTGTAAAGCTGCTCTGAGATTCTCTATAACGTCGCTCCAAATTATTTATAATGCCTTCAAAGGCAGCATTATAAGAAAATTTTGCTTTCTCACTCTCCCTCACGACATTCAACTTTTCTCCCTTTGAACCATATAAAAGAACATCAATTATCTCATCTGGCAAATCTTTAATTGGTGTATCTAAAGAGAAGTTATATTTTCTTGCCAAAGCTTTATAATACATCTTAGCAATGCTAGACGCACTTTCTGAATACCACCCATAAACTTTTATCGCGCCTTGATTTATTGACAAATTTTTATCTGGCAGAATAAGGTCTGGATCAATCCGCATAAATATTCCAAGTCCCATGCACTTTTTGCAAGCTCCGTGCGGACTATTAAAAGAAAACATCCTAGGAGAGAGTTCTTCTATGCTAGTTCCATGTTCTGGGCAAGCATAATTTTGCGAAAAAAGGATATCTTCCCCATCATCAAGCACATTAACAATTATAAGTCCGTTAGAGAGTTCTCCTGCCGTTTCAATAGAATCAGCTAGTCTCGAGCGAGCCTCATCTTTTATTACAATGCGATCAACTACAATTTCTATTGTATGTTTTTTATTTTTTTCTAATTTTATTTCTTCTGCTAAATCATAAACCATTCCGTCTACACGAGCTCTAACATAACCACTTTTTTTTGCATTTTCTAGTTCTTTAACATGAGCGCCTTTTCTGGCACGCACTATTGGAGATAAAATTTGAATTTTTTTACCCTCTCCTAAACTCATAACTCTATCCACAATTTGGTCGATAGTCTGTTGTTTTATTTCTCTGCCGCAAATTGGACAATGCGGAACTCCAATTCTTGCATATAATAGCCTCAAATAATCATAGATCTCTGTGACCGTTCCAACTGTAGACCTTGGATTTTTAGAAGTTGTTTTCTGGTCAATCGAAACAGCAGGAGATAAGCCATCAATGCTCTCAACGGCTGGCTTTTCCATTTGACCCAAAAATTGTCTAGCATACGATGACAAAGACTCAACATATCTCCTCTGCCCCTCCGCATAAATTGTATCAAAAGCAAGCGAAGACTTGCCCGACCCCGATAGTCCAGTTATAACAATTAATTTATCTCTTGGAATAATTAAATCTATATTTTTTAAATTGTGCTCTCTAGCACCCTTTATAACTATATTGTTTCCCGACATTTTTTCCTCCATGGACTAATTCAATATAAAAATTATTTCTTTAATTCTTTTATCTTGTCTCTAAGAAAAGCTGCATGTTCAAATTCTAATAATTTTGCCGCCGCTTTCATTTCTTTTTCAAGCTCCAAAATCAAACTTTCTCTTTGAGTTTTAGTTAATTTTTTCTTTACCTTTTTATCAGTTTCCTCATAAGACGATATCTCTAAAACATCTGCGACTTTTTTTACTATTGTTTTAGGAATAATTCCGTGCTTTTGGTTATATTCAATCTGTATTCTTCTTCTTCGTTCAGTTTCTTTTATAGCACTTTCCATCGAAGGCGTAACAGAGTCTGCATACATAATCACCTGGCCATTTGCATTTCTAGCTGCTCTACCTATCGTCTGGATAAGTGAGCGCTCCGAACGCAAGAATCCCTCTTTATCCGCATCCAAAATAGCCACAAGAGAAACTTCTGGAATATCCAAACCCTCTCTTAAAAGGTTTATACCCACCAAAACATCAAACTCTCCCTTGCGCAAATCTCTAACTATTTCCATCCGCTCAACAGTGTCAATACCATAATGCATGTATTTAACTTTTATTCCAGCTTCTTGCAAGTAAGCAGTCAAATCCTCTGCCATTTTTTTTGTCAATGTTGTAACCAATACTCGGTTATTCATTTCTGTTCTTTTATTTATTCCCGAAATCAAATCATCGATTTGCCCTTCAACAGGTTTCACAATAACCTCCGGATCAACAAGACCTGTTGGTCTAATAACCTGTTCAACTATTTGAGAACTTTTTTCCTTTTCGAACTCTCCAGGTGTTGCACTAACAAATACAACCTGATTAATTTTATTATAGAACTCATCATAAGTTAGAGGTCTATTGTCATAAGCTGATGGAAGTCTAAAACCATAATCTATCAAATTTTGTTTTCGTGCTCGGTCTCCAGCATACATACTTCTCACCTGTGGCAACATAACATGCGATTCATCAACAAACATTAAAAAATCTTTAGGAAAGTAATCTAGCAGAGTAAACGGTTCCTCCCCCTCTTTTCTACCAGATAAAACTCGCGAATAATTCTCAATTCCTTTACAAAAACCTATTTCCTCCAACATTTCAATATCATAACGAGTTCTCTGTTCTATTCTCTGAGCTTCTAATAACTTATCGTTATCCACAAAAAATTTAACTCTCTGATTTAATTCCTTCTCAATTTCTAAAATAGCCTTGTGCAACTTTTCTTTTGGCACAATATAATGTGATGCCGGATATATCGCAACATGTTTGATAATCGCCTTAATTTCTCCTGTTAACGGATTAACTTCGCTCAAACGATCTATTTCGTCGCCAAAGAACTCCACCCGTATTACCGTATCGTTCGACATAGCAGGAAAAATCTCCACAACATCTCCACGAACTCTAAATTTATTTCTGGTCAAATTCACGTCATTACGTTCATACTGCAATTCAACCAATTTTTTCAAAATCTCATCTCTACTTTTTTGCATACCAGGGCGCAAAGAAATTACCATAGTACGATAATCAATGGGGTTACCAAGGCTATATATACAAGAAACGCTCGCCACAATTATAACATCACGTCGCTCCGATAACGCCGATGTTGCTGAATGCCGTAATTTATCTATTTCATCATTAATAGAAGAGTCTTTTTCGATATAAGTATCTGTTGTAGCAACATATGCTTCTGGCTGATAATAGTCATAATAAGAAACAAAATACTCCACTGCATTCTCAGGAAAAAACTCACGAAATTCCGAACATAGTTGTGCTGCCAAAGTTTTATTATGAGCCAAAACCAAAGTCGGACGGTTTAACTTAGCAATTACGTTAGCCATAGTAAATGTCTTGCCAGATCCTGTAACTCCAAGAAGTGTTTGCTCTTTATATCCTTTATTTATTCCATCAACTAACGCTTTAATCGCCTTAGGCTGATCTCCAGTTGGTTTGTAATCAGATTTTAATTTAAAGTCCATAATAATCTCACACTTTTTATAATATTTGTTTTCCAATCTCACTTTCTGCAAGTGAAACATAATCATTATCAGCTACAATTATGTGATCAACTAATCTAACTTCGATTAATTTTAAGGCATTCTTAAGCTCAATAGTAGTTTCAATGTCCTCTCTAGATGGCAGTGCTATTCCGCTTGGATGATTATGCGCAATGATTGCTCTGGTTGCATTAAACTTAAGCGCAAGTTCGATTATATCTCTAATATGAAAGTTAGTAGAGCCGAAGTAACCTTGAGACACCACATCACAAAAAACCATATTTCGTTTAGCATCAAATAAAACCAAAACAACATGTTCCTTTATTCTTCCGATAAACTTATTCAGTATTATTTTGCCTATTTGGTTTTTGGTTAATCTCTTGCTATTAAATTTATAGTTATTTTCGGCATAAACTCTACTTAGTTTAGAAACTAGACGTATTAAAATTGCTGTGGATTCACCTATTCCATTTATTTCTAGAAGAGCATTTGTTGGAGCATCAAAAACTTGCGGCAAAGATCCAAATTTATTTAACAAAGTATGTGCTAGTTCGTTTGTATCTTTTCTAGGAATTCCATAATATAAAAGCATTTCTAAAAGCTCATGAGTTTCTAAAGCATCTGCACCATACTTTAAAAACTTTTTCTTAAGTCTTTCTCTATGTCCACTATGCAACCAACTTTCTCCTCTCCAAAAACGAGCTATTAAGCCAATATAAACCTACTAAATTTGTATTTATTATACAATAAATTACTTTTTTTGAAAAGTATTCAATCCTTCTAAAAAATGATATAATAATAAAATTAAAAAATCTGGGAGTATAAAAGTCATAATGAAAGAAATTAAAATAAATATTAATGATGATGGTCAACGAGTTGATAAATTTCTCATGAAAACATATAAAAATTTACCTATACCATTGATGTACAAAGCAATACGTAAAAAAGATATAAAAATAAATTCTAAACGCTGTCAACCCAATACAAAGCTCTTTGCGGGCGATATTTTAACACTATACATAAAAGATGAATTTTTAGAGCCCATATTTGACAAATATGATTTTCTAAAAGCACCCACAAACATAGATATAATCTACGAAGACAAAAATATATTAATCGTGAATAAAAAGCCTGGTCTTATCGTTCATCCCGATGAAAATTATCACTTTGACTCTTTAATTGCAAGAATTCAGCATTATCTTTATAAAAAAGGTGAGTATAATCCACAAAAAGAAAATTCTTTTGTGCCCTCCCTCGTTAATCGCATAGACAGAAACACCGGTGGCTTAGTGCTTGCAGCTAAAAATGCCGAAACTTTAAGAATTCTAAATCAGAAAATGAAAAATCGAGAAATAAAAAAGTTCTATCTCTGCATTTCATATTCAAAATTTGAAAAAAAAGATGGTATACTAACCGCATATTTAGAAAAAAACGAAAAGCAAAATCGAGTATATATTCATGCCAAACCAAATGAAAACTCAAAATTAATAAAGACAAAATATCATGTTATATCTGAAAGAAAAAATTTTAGCCTGTTAGAAATTGAGCTGCTAACCGGAAGGACTCATCAAATCCGTGCACATTTGGCGTTTTTAGGGCATCCACTTTTAGGCGACAGCAAATACGGCCAAAATTTAATAAATAAAGAAAAAAAATATAAATGGCAAGCACTTTATTCTTATAAAGTAAAATTTGATTTTTTAACCCCATCTGGAATTCTTGCATATTTAAATCAAAAAGAGTTTGTCGCACCTAATGTTTGGTTTGTTAAAGATTTTTATGAATTCGAATGAGAATCATCAAGATTTTTATTTTTAAAAATTATTTTCTCATTCTAAACTGTTTAAAAATATTTTTGGCTATTCCAAATAGATACTGAAATTCCTCGGTTTTATAAAAAATAAAAATATTTATCGCATTTGGAACAACAAGACAAATAAATGCATTTATAACAAATTTCAAAAATCCAGAAAAACAAAAAAAAGAACACAAATAATAAGTAAAAATGCAAGAAATCAAAGTAATAACCGCATAAGCCAGTTGTTTTTGATAATACGGAAGCACTGATCTGTTAAATACGTTTTTATAAACCACATAAGGTTGCGTCCAAAAAGGTATACATAGAGAACTGACTATATTTGCTATAATAACGCCATTTATTCCAAGTTTATTTACTAATAAGATTGCTAAGCCTATATTTAGCAAAGCTTCAATAAACGCAAAGTATCTATCCGGCCTATAAAGCCCTGTACTGTTTTTTACCATCGTTATTGATTTCCTCATACCAAAAAAGTAAAAACTTATTGTTATCAAAATTATAGTGGACGTCGGCAGTAAAAAATCGTCATTCAGCCATAATCTAATAAACGGACCTACTAAGCAAAAAAAAGATACTGAAAAGAAAGAATATATAATGTAATTTAGAAAAAATATCTTTTTATAAATATTATGTACTTCACCTTGTGTTGCTTTTACGATTAAATTACCAAAACTTGTTAAAATAGCATTAAAAACTTGATCTGTAATACTCATTAGCCCATTTGTAATCAAAGTGTATGGGTAATAAATTCCGGTTATGGCTTCGCCCAAATTGCTAGTGATTATTAAAGTAGAACCGGATGCCAAAGCTTGGTAGCCTATTTTATGATAAAAAAGTGCACTCAAATTTTTAAATAAATCTTTTTTCTCATTTTTTTCAAGTTTCTTTTTAATTTTCAAATTTATATTTTTATACTTTAACTTATAAATAAAATGTATAGAAACGCTATCAAGTAAAGTACAAGTTAGCTTTGAAACAACAAACAGCTCAAAAGATTTTAAAAAATAAACCGAAACAAATTGTAAAATATACATTAAAAACTGGCAGATTGTTCTACATATATTTACCAAATAATTTTTCTGATCTGCAATCAACATGGCTCTTTTGTGACCAAATAAATATGCCGCCAAAGCATCTGCTAGATATAAAATAAACATCATGCTAAGCCAATTATCTGAAAATTTGTTCAGATCATGTTCTGGCATAAATTGCGGAATAATTTTTGCTGTTACTAGGCCTAAAATCAAAAGAACTAATGCAACAAGCTTAAATGTGTTTTTATAAAAATTAAGCAAAACTGCAATTTTTTCAGTATCATTTTCGGCAATAGGTTTATATAGTTTATATATCACGCCAAAACTGATCCCAAGTTCTACTATGTTAAGCATCGCAATAGTATCCATATAAGTCTTTTGGATTCCAAGGATTTCGCTGCCAAGGCTAGCTACAAAGGAGCTTAAAACAAGCGGCCCTAGCAACAAAATAAAATACGACACAATTCCAACTAAACTATTTATAACAGAATTTTTAATTCTCATAAAAAATCCTTTCATATACCAAAGAACTTAATTAACGTATGCCATTTTTATTGATGAATTTTTTTAAATAAAAAAACATATATATAATTTTTATTTGCTTTAACTTCATTAAATTACAAATAATTTTTATTTGAAAATCAGATAATTTTATATTATATAGCATATCTCTTATGTCACTATTTTTTACACAAGATTTTATCTTTTTTATTTTTTCTTTTCTCTGGCCCTTTGATAAAAATACAATCTTCTTTAAATAGTAATAAATCTCTTTGGCAAAAACTTCATTAATTTCTGAAAAATCATTTGAATTAAAATTCTCTTTTAAAAATTTTTGCACTTCTTTATTTAAAAATATTTGAGTATAAAAAAGTTTTTCATCATATTGGCAGGCCAAGCTATTTTGCAAAGAAACATCATAATTATAAAGGATTTGATCCATAACAGATATTTTATCACAATTAGAAATATAAGACAAATTAAACAACAAGTCTTCACCAATGGATAGGGTCTCATCAAAGCAAGTTTTTATTTTTTGTCTGCGATATAATTTATTCCAAGGCGCATTAAAAAAAGCATTTTTATAAAGGTCAATAAAACAGTCTTTAAACTCTATAAGACAGTCCGTATCAAAGTTATTGGGAGATTTTTTTATAATTCTTTTAGAAGATATTTTATTATATCCGCAAATTGCAATATCCGCATCATTTTTATTAATTTTTTCAAGCATGCATTCAAGCATATTAAAATTGAGGAAATCATCTGCATCAACAAATTGAATGAATTCTCCGCTCGCAATTTTTAACCCGGAATTTCTTGCTGAAGAAACCCCAGAATTCTTTTTGTTTATTATAATTATCCTATTATCTTTTTGCCTAAATTTTTCACAAATTTCTAACGAGTTGTCCTGTGAACCGTCATTGACTAGAATAATTTCTAAATTTTTAAAACTTTGCAACAGTATACTTTTCAAACATCGAGGCAGAGATTTTTCCGAATTATATATTGGTACAATCACACTTACTTTAGCAAGCATTGACTTTATCTCTCCTAATAAAAAATATTAAAAATATCATCATAAGCCTAATCTTTTTCAGAAAAGTAGCAAGAATATCCTAAACTAAGCCAAAAAACCAACACTCCAATAGTATTAACAAATAGAATCTCTGAAAGGAAAAAAGCCGAAACAGCCACAGTTACAACAATCAAAAAGCTAAACAAAACCATATAATAATTCTTATTTTGGGTGTTTAAAAGCAAAAATCCGAATATGTATATCAAGTACTTTACAAAAAAAACTATTAACATAAATGCGCCTATAATTCCTGTCGAGGTTAAAACGTCAAGATAAGCATTATGCACTGCATAAGATCTCTGTGCAATAAATCCTGATGGAAATTCTGCCTTTGCGTATGCCCTCATATTTCTCGGAGAAGTTCCAAAAATAGGTCTACTTTTAAATAACTCCAAAGCACTCAGCCAGATTTTAAATCTGCAGTTAGAAATATCTGCGCTGTTATTGACGTCTTCACGGTTTGTCTCAATATGTTTTTTTACTCTAGGTTCAGAGATACTTGTAGTTTCAAATGGGGAATTTATAAAATCAGGCAAATAAGATAAGAATTTTCTTGTTAAATTCATACTAAAAATTAAAGCTACACTGCAAAATAGAGCTGCAAAAATCGAAATGAATTGCTTTAAAAGATAATTTAAATTTTTAAATTCTAACTTTTTTAATAATATAAAATAAGCTACAAAAGCTGTTGCTATAAAAGCTGAGACTTCTGCTGTTCTGGAGCCGGAAAGAATAATATAAAAAAAGTTGATCAATATGTTAATAGCATAAAATATTTTCAAAAATATTTTAGAATTAGTTTTAATATTAAACAATGAAAAAATAATCACAATAAAAGCAACAACTGCTGCATAATTGGGGTCTTCAAAAACACCAAATAGTCTACATTCAATAAATCCCATTCTTGCAAAAGAATCCGGAAAAATATCGACATAAAAACCAATTTGCATCAAAAACATAAAAAAAGATATACAACATGCAATAAACCAGACTACAATTAAAAAATTGCTAACATATTTTATTTCTTTTTTGATTTCGCTAGAACTTCTTTCTTGATCAATCGGGTATAAAAGAAAAAAGGATATACATAGCCATACCAAATTTCTAACATTACCAACAAAACCATACCTAATATTAATAATGCTCGAAATTAAACACGCAAACCAAAAAAGAATAAGCCAAATTATATTTTTTTGTTTTAAAAAAATTCGCTTTGTAAAGATGTCTAGGCATACTATGCTACCACCAAACACAGCAACAATTGAAAATATTAAACTATTAACAAATTGAGTTTCTTTCATAGCTACAGGCAAAAAAACTCTAGTCAATACTGCTATGATAAAAATAGTTATATATATTTTTCTTAGCAAATTATATGCATTTCTATGAAACAATTTATCTAATTTCATTCAAAAAACAAATCCTTAAAAAATAATTAATAATTCAACTTCATAAATTTATTTTTTTCATATTTAAGTAAAACTCTATAAAGGTTCGGGCTAATGCATAAAGTTAGCATGGCGACCTTACGTTTTAAAGAAAAGAAGTGATTTCGTAGCATTTTTAATGTATTTGCACGCAAAATACATAATGTTTTTTTATAATCATCGGTAATGTAAAAATCTTTGCTCAATATCATTTTATCAAAAACATATGTATACGACCATAAAAGTCTAAATTCTGCTTGTTTAGTAAGGTCTTTAAAATTTTCTTTTACAAACTCTAAAATTTCGCTATAAGCTTCAACTACATTAAAATCATTTCTTTTAAAATTAGAGGTTGTTATGCTCTGGCCTCTATGTACATAATAATACTTCGGAGACGAATCAAAAACGATCTTCTCCGCCTTAGCTAAAATCTTAGGTATAGTAAACGCATCTTCTGAGAGCTTTCCCTCAGGAAAACTAATTTTATCGAATAAATTCTTTTTATAAAGTTTATTTACCGCATTTACCGAAAATTTTTCTCCTTCCAAAGCTAATCTTAAAGCTTCTTTATTATCAACAATAAGGAGTTCATTTTTGGCATACTGCGGTATTTTTTTGTCTTCGTAGCAATCATACAATCCACAAATTGATATGTCCGCAGAGTATTTAATCATATTATTATACAAAAGCTCTAACATATCTTCTGCTAGATAATCATCACTATCCACAAAACTGATATACTCACTTTCTGCCAGAGTCAAACCGGTATTTCGAGCGGCACTTAATCCCTCATTTTTTTTATGTAAAACTTTAACACGAGAGTCTTTATTAGCAAAGGTATCACATATTTTTACACAATTGTCCAGCGAGCCATCATCGACCAAAATTACTTCTATATCTGCTAAAGTCTGACTTAATATCGAATTAACACATTTTTCGATATACTGTTCTACTCTATAAACTGGAACAATTACACTAATTTTAGCCATCTTCATAACTCCTAAATATTCCATTCAAAAACTGTTTTAAACATATTTTTCGCATCATAAGCAAAAACCTCATGAATATCACTAATATTTTTAACTGGCTTTGCTTCATCTATAATGGCCATCAACCTCCGTTGAAAAACACTGTTTTTCAAAAAGTTAACCGCAGATTCAAATTCAACTTTTCCAGATCTACTACAACCTATCAGTGTAAGCCCTTTTTCAAGTATATCCCTAGTATTAATTGCAACTTTATCTTCACTTACACCTAGCAACATAGCCGTACCCTGTGGTCTAATACACCTAATTATATCATCTATAGCATAAAAGCTTCCATGAGCACCAACACATTCAAAAGCGTGATCAAATTTTAAGTCTGAAGGCAACTCATCTGTCAGATAAGTCTCATCTACAAATGAAAAATAAGATAACTTTGTTTTATTCTTTCCAACAACAATAATTTTAGCATTCTTAAATAATATTTTTAAAAGACAAGCGATCACATAAGAAAGACTGCCATCACCCCAAACAGCAATAACATCTCGATATCTGTGCGCACACAAATTAAATCGATTAATCGCATGCACTCCAACACTTATAAATTCACAAACTGTTGCAATTTGCAGTGGTATATCTTTAAAAGGAACTAACCTATCATAAGGTAACTCCACAAATTCTCTCATAAATCCATCATATCCACTAGATAAAAACTTAGCGCCTAAAGAATAATTTTCGTATTCACCCGGGCGAACCTTTTTTGGAAAATTAGGGATCATAACAACATTTTGTCCAACCTTAAACTTTCCAGATTTGTCGTAAACGACTTCACCACAGCTTTCATGTATAAGTGCCATCGGCAACTTTTTTTTTAGAATAGACACATTTCTTTTGCCCAAATAATATCTCTGATCTGCATGGCATATAGACATATATCTTGGTCTTACAATAACATTTTTTTCAATATCAATTTCAGAATATTTTACAGAAAAGGTACGAGGATACACCAACTGATAAGTGCAATTAATCAAAATTAATTCCTCCTACCATAGCCATAGCGATTTTATAATCGGTAACAGTTGTTATTTTAATATTTGCAACTTCGCCCAAAACCAAATGTACAGGGGTATTTCTTACAACACAGATTTTACATGCATCAGTCAACACCGATTTTTCTTCATTATTTAAATCATTATATAAATTAAAAAGCAAACTTATCTTAAAACTTTGCGGCGTTTGGCCTTGATACATAAATCTTCTATTTGGTATTTCATTGATCGTTTTTTCATCCTTCGATCTAACAATAGTATCAGTTGCTTTAATTACAGTGTCGCAAGCTCCAAATTCTAGTGCAGCATTAATATTATCTTCAATAATCCTGCTAGTAACAAAAGGTCTTACAGCATCGTGTGTAACAACTATATCATCATTATTGCTAGCATAATCTATTTTTATCTGCTTTATAATATTAAAAATAGTTTCATTTCTATCCGCTCCTCCATGCACGCAAACAAGTCTTTCTTTGTCTAAATTATATTTTTCGATCAGATCATTCATATACATCAGCCAATCCGAATGGACACCAATATAAATTTTATCAAATCTAGCGCACATTAAAAATTTTTCTATAGTATGAATTATAATTGGTTTATCACCAAGCATTAAAAATTGTTTTGGCATATCGGATATATTCATTCTTGTTCCTATGCCACCTGCTAATATTGCTCCAAAAATCATTTAGTTTCACCTCTACAATAATATACGCCTCTATATTTTTTATAGCAGTTCGAAATATCACAAAACACGATATCGTGATGGGGTACTTGCTTTTCTTTAGGAGGCAATTTCATATAATCTCCAAAAGCTATCCTTAAATATTCATCATACCCCACAGGAATAGGCATATTTTCTCCTTCAAAATTAACATATATTGCCTCATCAAAAGAAGATTTGGGATATTTCTTCTTCATATAAAACGGTCCCGAGCAAAGCTCTGTAATATAATCACAGTCTTTTATTTTGTATTTTGTCATTTTTTTCTCTGCAAACTTCCATATTTTAAACCTAAACTTATCTGAAGGAACGCATTTTAAAATTAAATTACCAACTAAATTTGCTATCTTTCCATGATTAGTTGGAGAAATCTGAGCACAAAAAATAGAATAAATAATCGCCCAAAAAATTTGACAAGCCCTTGCAATTTTTGAATTTGGATACCCATCAAGAGGTAAAATATCTAAAACTATTCCATGATTAATGTCAAGATCTGCTTGATGAACTTTTATAAATGTAGTATTATTATCATTTATAGTTGCAAATAAATTCCGATAATGTTGACGTTCATTTTCTCTACAATAAGAGAATCTTTTTGTATCAGCTTTTTCACTCCATATTTTTCCTAATTTCTCATAATCACCCCTCGGCATAAATACATCAACATCGTCATCCCACGGAATAAATCCTTTATGTCTTACTGCACCTATACAGCAGCCTCCACACAAAAAGAATTTCAGATTATTTTCCCTACAAAAATCTCTAAAATATATTGCTATGTCAAGACTTTTCTTTTGTACTTGCCGTAGCTCTTCTTTTGAAAGTTCATGTTTTATAGTCATTTTAATTAAAAAATAATTCCCTTCTGTTTTTTTAAAGCTAAAAATTCTTTCTCCAAAATTTAAATATTCCGCATAAAAAACCTAATCCATACGCAAAGTGCAAAATAAAATGAACCCAAACTAGCCTAAATTTATCAGACAATTTGCTCAATTTAGGATTTCTAAAAGAAAAATAAAGATCTAACATTAAATAAGTAAACATGACAATAATAAAAATATTGCGTGCAGCCATGCTAACCAATGATAGGCCGAAGAATAAAATAATAAAAAAAACAAACAGCATAGGAACAATTTGGGATATTCTCGCCGGTTTTTTATGTTTTTTTATTACAGCTACTTTCCAAAAACCATATTCAAAGTACTGTCTAAAAAGTTCTCCGTAGCTTTTTCTCGGATAATAAACACTTTTTATCTTAGGTGTAATAAACACTTTTCCTCCAGATTCTATTATTCTAAAATTTAAATCATCGTCTTCATTCCGTGGCAAATTTTCATCATACAAGCCAATACTTAAAAGTGTTTCTCGTTTAAATGATCCTAAATAAACTGTATCTGCATAACCTTCATAATTTTCGTTATGAAATTTACCTCCACCGAGTGCAAAAGGGCTGATATAAGCTGCCGCTATTATTTTTTGAATATTAGATCTGCCTTTTGCAATCATAGGGCCTCCAACATTTTCGGCTCCTGTTTTTTCAAGATACTCTATGCATTTAGATATGTAGTCCGTAGCATATTCAGAATGCGCATCAATCCTAACTATATATCTTCCCACCGAATTCTTTATAGCTATGTTAAGGGCATATTGAACTGTTTTTTGTGGATTTTTATATAGCTTTATAAAGTCATAATCATCCATAAATTTTTTTACTATGCTCAAAGTTTTGTCTTCAGAGCTGCCATCGACTAAAATAAGTTCTAAATTTTCTTTTCTAATGTCCTGATTTAATACTGATTCTATGCACTTAGTTATATATTTTTCTTCATTCCTTATGGGAATTATCACCGATACTAACTTGCTTTTTATATTATAGCTCATACATGCTTCCTTTTTATAATTAAACTACTTTAAAAATACAATTTAACTTATTATATCAAATATTAAGTTAAATGTAAAAAAATTCTCAAAAACGAATAAGTTTATATTTCTAGCTAATAATTATTACGAGGTGATAAACATGAGTAACACTTTTAAAGAAACTCTCGACTCAAATCGTTATTTTCAAACTCTTCCCACATACGTTCAAGAAACAATAAAGCAGAGCGGCATAGATATTAATTCTGAAGAAGATCTTCGCAGATGTGCCGAAAAGCTAATGAAAAACCACTAACTTCCGCTCTAATAGGTATACGGCGCACAGTATAGTGCGCCGCTTCTTTACAAAAACTAAGCCGCACACTATATCGTGAAGTGCCCCCTTTTTATTAGACAAAAATAAAAGTTTAATGAAAGGGGTAATTTTTATGTCTGGAAGAAAAATATATTCCGCCGAACTCAAGCTGGAAATTGTGGAACGGTATCTCAAAGGAGATA
>CALWUI010000004.1 GCA_944384705.1 uncultured Clostridia bacterium | reverse complement strand
AATATTTCTTTTTCATTATCACTTATGTGTTGGTAGCTTCTTGCCATAAAAATACCCCCTATGGTAATTATTTTATTCTACCATATGAGGGGCTTTTTTTCTATTGTCCTCTTTTACTGGGCTTGTTTATTTAACCCTACGCTCTTATTTAAATAATCTTACTATTTAAGTTCTACTTCGGCTCCAGCTTCTGTTAGTTTAGCTTTTATAGCCTCAGCATCTTCTTTAGACGCACCTTCTTTAACAGCTTTAGGCGCTGAATCTACAACTTCTTTTGCTTCTTTTAAGCCAAGTCCTGTAATCTCTTTAACAGCCTTTATAACTGCTACTTTATTACCTCCAGCTGATTTTAAAATTACATCGAATTCAGTTTTTTCTTCTGCAGCGGCAGCAGCACCACCAGCAGCAGGTGCTGCTGCTGGTGGTGCTGCTGCAGAAACTCCAAATTCTTCTTCTAAAGCTTTAACCAGCTCACTTAATTCTAAAACTGTTAATGATTTAACATCCTCAATTAATTTTGTAACTTTATCTGACATAATAAATAACCTCCAAAAGTTTTGATAATTTTGATTAACAATTTTTGTTTTTTAATAAATTTTTAAGCACTTTGTTTTTCTGCAATAGCATTAAGTGCAACTACAAGACCTCTAATTGTGCCATTAAGCACTGTAACGAACCCAGAAATCGGCGCATTTAAGCTGCCAAGAGCCTTTGCAACCAAAACTTCTTTTGTAGGAAGTTTTGATAGATTTAACACTTCTGCTTCGTTTATTACTTTTCCTTCGATAAATCCAGCTTTTGCTTTAAATGATTCTAAATTTTCTACAAACTTACATAAAATTCTAGCGGCTGCAACATGATCATTTTCGCTGATTGCGATTGCAGTGGTACCTTCTAAAACAGGTGCCAGATCTTCAAGCCCAGCCTCTTTGGCGGCTCTTAAAAGCAAAGTATTTTTTACTACAAAGTAATCTATTCCGGCTTCTCGGAGTTCTTTTCGTAGCTTAGTATCGTCTGCGACGTTAATGCCTTTATAACTCACTACCACACCGGCACATGCATTTTTTAATTTTTGAGCCAAATCTACTACAAAAGCTTTTTTCTGCTCTAAAATTTTCTCACTTGGCAAGTTATTCACCTCCAAAATAAATTATGAGTACAGCATAAAACGAAAAGCCCTTTCCACAAACCGTGGAAAAGGCACAATACTCTAAAATAAAATCATATTTGCACTAATCCTCGGTAGGCGTGAAATTCACATTACGCATTATGGCACCTACTGTCTTTGGAAACAGTTTTAATTATGATATCACATAAAAATTGACGTGTCAATAGGAAGCAAAACAAAAATACAATAAAATTTCTAAAACTCTGCTGTTCCTGTTGTTCTCGGAAACGGCAGTACGTCTCGGATATTAGAAATCCCAGTTAAATACATAATAAGCCTTTCAAATCCCAATCCAAA
Source organism: uncultured Clostridia bacterium (assembly GCA_944384705.1). Taxonomy (GTDB): domain Bacteria; phylum Bacillota; class Clostridia; order Oscillospirales; family Acutalibacteraceae; genus CAG-557. The sequence goes on along the minus strand of CALWUI010000004.1, from coordinate 21,970 downwards.
ACCAGAGTGTACAGCTGTGCCATAACGTCTAAGATCAAGATACCACCAATAATCCTCCTCTGGTAAATTTAAATCTTTCATTCTTCTTTCTAACCGATCAAGTCTTTCTTCGCGCTGACTACCACCCACAATCTCGCCGATTTCTGGAACAAGCAAATCCATAGCCGCCACAGTTTTTCCATCATCATTTTCTCTCATATAAAACGATTTTATTTCTTTAGGATAATCGATAACAAATACTGGTTTTTTATAAATTTGCTCTGTTAAGTATCTTTCGTGCTCTGTTTGAAGATCAATTCCCCATGAGACTTTATATTCAAAATTATCGTTATTTTGCTCTAAAAGGTTTACCGCTTCTGTATAAGTTACCACGCCAAAATCAGAATTTACTATATTTTTAAGGCGAGTAATTAAATTTTTGTCATAGAAATTATTCAAAAACTCCATATCTGCTGGACAAGCTTTTAATACATAGTCGATGATAAACTTGAACATATCTTCTGTAATTTCTATACACTCATTTAAATCAGCAAAAGCTATTTCTGGTTCAATCATCCAAAACTCTGCTGCATGACGCTGAGTATATGACTTTTCGGCTCTAAACGTTGGACCGAATGTATATATTTTTCCAAACGCCATTGCCATGCATTCTCCCTCTAACTGTCCAGAAACAGTTAGTGATGTGTGTTTCTGAAAGAAGTCTTGAGAAAAATCTACATTCCCAGTTTCAGTTTTTGGTACATTCTCAAGATCAATTGCCGTAACTGTAAACATCTCTCCTGCACCTTCACAGTCACTTCCAGTTATTATTGGAGTGTGCGCGTATATAAAGCCTCGCTCTTGAAAGAATTTATGAATAGCAAAGGCAGCTACCGAACGAACTCTATATACAGCACTAAATGTATTCGTTCTAGGGCGTAGGTGAGCGATTGTTCTAAGATATTCTAGTGTATGTTTTTTTTTCTGCAAAGGATAATCGCTTGTGGACTTTCCTTCTATTAATATCTCGGTTGCCTGAATCTCAAATGGCTGTTTGGCCTCTGGAGTTAGCACCAATATTCCTTTTGCGCGAACAGCTGACCCTACATTTAGTTTGGATACTTCATTAAAATTATTGATCTTATCCTTTATAAATACTATTTGTATGTCTTTAAAAAAACTTCCATCGTTGAGTTGCATAAAACCCAAAGATTTTGAGTCTCTAATAGTTTTTACCCAGCCACAAACAGTTATCTCTTTTTGTAAAAAATCTTTAGTTTTTTCATAAAGCTTTGATATCTCTACTCTTTTCATTATAAGACATAATCAACCATATGGTTGTTATGCATCCACGCTCCTTTGCCAAAATTTTAATATTATTATAATAGTCCAAATATAATACGTCAACTTGATACGTTATCTTATTGCACTTGTTTTCATCAATCGAACCTGGGTACTTCGTTCATTTTCATCGAGTTTCATAGAAATATACTTTATCCCAGTCTCTGCCTGTGGAATAACTAAATGTTCCAAAGCGTTTACTCTTCTGCGAGTTTTTTCTATTTCTGAGGCTAAAATCTGACAAGTTTTTTCTACTTCTGCTAACTTTATCATATCGTCAAATATTTCATACAGTGATTTTACTACATCGTCTAGAGTGGGCGAAGTAAACGCTAGTCCATATGAGTATATGTCATTTTGATTTGCTGTTCTAGTAGTATAATTAAATTTAGGAACTTCAACTCCCATAATATTGTGTTTTGTAACATCAATAGAAATTGATTGCTTTGGAGCAAGAAGAGATACTGCTAGGATTTCTTCACTCATTTCGGCCTTAGCTAAGAGAAATTTTTGATTTGAATTTTTTAATTTAGCTTCAACTCTTTCTCTTAACATTTTATTTTCTTCAACCAACGAGATAAATTGTTTCATTAATTCATCTCTTTTATCTTTAAGAAGTTTATGTCCGCGCAAAGCCATAATTCTTTTTTTCTTTAATCTTGTTAGTTCCATTCTTGTGGGATTTATTTGAATATTTGCCATAATTAACCCTCACTTTTTTTATAGTATTTATCCAAATACTTATCATAAATTCTTTTTAGTTCGTTGCGCGGCAAAATAGATAATAGCTCCCATCCGATATCTAAAGTCTCTTCTATGTTTCTGTTATTTTCGTATCCTTGAGAGACATATTTTTTCTCAAACTCATCGGCAAATTTGGCGTACAGTCTATCTACATCAGTAAGTGCTGCTTCGCCAAGTATTGTCATTAACTCTTTGGCTTCTTTTCCTCTTGCATAAGCAGAAAACAGTTGATTCATTGTATCTGAGTGATCTTCTCGAGTTTTGCCAGCTCCTATACCTTTGTCTTTTAGTCTAGAAAGTGATGGTAAAACGTCAATAGGCGGAGTAATACTCTTTCTAAACAATTCTCTGCTAAGAATTATTTGTCCTTCTGTTATATAACCTGTCAAGTCTGGAATAGGATGTGTTTTATCGTCTTCCGGCATTGTAAGAATCGGAATAAGAGTTATGCTTCCTGTTTTGTCTCTCTGCCGGCCAGCTCTTTCATAGATCGAAGCCAAATCTGTATACATATATCCAGGATATCCACGTCGGCCAGGAACTTCTCTTCGCGCTGCAGAAACTTCCCTTAAAGCATCCGCATAATTTGTGATATCTGTAATAATTACCAAAACATGCATATCACAGTCAAAAGCTAAATATTCGGCTGCGGTTAGCGCCATTTTGGGAGTTGCAATACGTTCTATAGCAGGGTCGTTTGCCAAATTCAAAAACATCACAGAACGATCTATTGCTCCGGTTTCTTTAAAGCTCTCAACAAAAAATTGCGACTCCTCAAAGGTTATTCCCACTGCAGCAAAAACAACAGCAAACGGTTCTGCTGTTCCGCGGACTTTTGCTTGACGTGCTATTTGAGCGGCTAATTTAGCATGAGGCAATCCACTTGCAGAAAAAATAGGCAATTTTTGTCCACGAACGAGTGTGTTTAATCCATCTATTGCCGAAATCCCAGTCTGAATAAATTCTTGAGGATAATTTCGGGCAACTGGATTTATAGGCAAGCCATTTATATCCATACGTTTTTCTGGCAGAATTTCCGTTCTACCATCAATTGGCCTTCCTAGCCCGTCAAATACACGACTTAACATATCTTTTGAGACCCCAAGTTGCATACTCTTGCCCAAAAAGCGAACTTTGCTATTTGATAAGTTTATTCCTGCAGAATTTTCAAATAATTGAACCAACGCATTTGTCCCGTCGATTTCAAGAACTCTACACCTGCGCTTTTGACCATCAGCCAGCAATATTTCTCCTAACTCATCAAAGCTAACATTTTCAACATCTCGAACCAACATCAAAGGGCCCGCAACTTCTTCTATTGTTTTGTATTCTTTGGGCATTAAAAATCCTCCTTAGTCAATGTGGCTCCCACTTCAGTTACGATTTTTTCTAATACATTTTTATATTCTTGTGCAGATTTTTTATTCTCAATATATTTAAAACGACCTATTTGTTCTCTTACGGGCAAACTTAGCAACGCCTCTACTGGTGCACCTTTTTCTATTGCCTGCAAAGACAAATTATAAAACTCCAAGACTAACTTAATAAGCAAGAATTGTTTTTCTATAGAAGTGTAAGAATCCTCGCTGTGGAATGCATTTTGATGCAAAAAGTCTTCTCTAATAGATCTTGCCGCCTCTAATTTTAATCTATCTTTAGAAGACAATGAATCTATTCCAACGAGCTTCACAATTTCTTCAAGTTCTGCTTCATCATGCAAAAGCTCTATCATTTGGGCTCTATATTCCATAAATGAAGAATCAATTTTTTGTGAAAACCAACTTGACAGAGTATCAACATACAAAGAATAACTATTAAGCCAGTTAATGGCCGGAAAGTGCCGTCTGTATGCAAGAGAAGAATCAAGCCCCCAAAATACTTTTACGATTCTTAAAGTAGCCTGAGAAACCGGTTCCGAAATATCTCCTCCAGGAGGCGATACTGCTCCGATAACAGACAATGCACCTTCTCTAGAAATTTTGCCTAGAGACATAATTCTTCCTGCTCGCTCATAAAACTGGGATAAACGACTACCCAAATATGCGGGGTAACCTTCTTCACCTGGCATTTCTTGAAGTCTGCCCGACATCTCCCTCAAAGCCTCTGCCCATCTCGAAGTTGAATCTGCCATAAGTGCCACAGAATAGCCCATATCTCTAAAATATTCTGCAATAGTAATTCCAGTATATATTGAAGCTTCTCTAGCTGCAACAGGCATGTCGGAAGTGTTAGCAATTAGCAGCGTACGTTTCATTAATGAGTATCCAGTTTTTGGGTCAATTAATTTTGGAAACTCATTTAAAACATCGGTCATCTCATTGCCACGTTCACCGCAACCAATATAAACAACGATATCAGCATCAGCCCATTTTGCCAGCTGATGCTGAACAACGGTTTTTCCACTACCAAATGGACCCGGCACAGCTGCAACTCCACCTTTTGCAATAGGGAAAAGTGTGTCTATAACTCTCTGCCCAGTAATTAATGGCATATCTGGCAGAAGCTTCTTTTTAAATGGTCTTGCAACTCTAACAGGCCATTTTTGAAAAAGAGAAAGTTCTTTTTCTTCTTTTTCTGTTTTTATTATTGCAACAGTTTCATCAACTAAATAATTGCCTTTTTTTATCAACTTAACGATTCCGCAAACTCCAGAAGGAACCATTATTTTATGCTCAACAAGTTCTGTTTCTGATACTGTTCCAATGATATCTCCAGGCTCTACAGCATCTCCAATCGAAACAGTTGGAACAAAACTCCATTTTTTTTCTCGGTTTAATGCCGGAACTTCCACTCCGCGTTTTAAATTATTCCCAGCAATCCGCATTATAGCATCAAGTGGCCGCTGGATTCCATCAAAAATGCTTCCGATAAGGCCAGGGCCAAGTTCAACACTTAAAGGCTCACCTGTGGATTCTACCGGTGAGCCTGGCCCTAAACCGGATGTTTCTTCATAAACTTGAATAGACGCTTTATCGCCACGCATTTCTATAATTTCTCCAATAAGACGCTCCTCGCTAACCCTAACTACGTCAAACATATTGGCATCTTTCATGCCTTCTGCAACAACAAGTGGACCGGCCACTTTTTTTATAATGCCTTTGCTCATTATTTCACCCGCTTAATTATTCATGAAAACAAAATATCCATTCCTGCAGCTTTTATAACGGTTTCTCTTAATTTATTTAGTCCAAAATTTGAATTGCTAGATAAATCTGGTATTGGAACAACAGATGTGATACTTTTTGCTGTAAGCTCTATTAATTCGTCATAAAGTTCCGAAATAATTGATTCTGTTAGATATAAAATTGCAATTTTTTCTTTTATCAATTTTTTAGCTAAAAGTTTTGCCTCTTTAGATGTTTTAACTGGAAAAATTTCTAAGCCAAGTGCAGCAAAACCATAAATGCTATCTTTTTCTCCTACAACCGCTATCCTATGCATACACCGCTCTTATCCTTTCTTTTATCAATTTATCATCTATGTGATTTAATTTTGCAGAAAGAATTATACGAACAATTTTTATTTCATACTCTTTTGCCAAAACATAGGCAATAATAGGATCTACTGAAAAATAATCATACTTTTCTCTATTTATAATTTCAATAACTTTATTTTCGCACCAATATTCAAACATCTGCAAAGATTTTTTTATGAACGGAATCGCATCTGCAAATTTGGTGAATTTAAGATATTCAAACAGGAGCTCTTCTTTTTTGAAAATTACATCAATTAATTTTTCTACATTTAAAGAACTGCATTCAACTAGCATAGACTTTAAAAACTCCCTATTTTTTCCTAAAATCTTGCTACGAATAGCAATTTTTAAATTAGTGCTCGCAACAAAAAAATCTGAATATTGCTTTATCAATTTGCTTTTACTATTTTTTCCTTCAGCCTTAATTGCTTCTAACAAAGCTTTGTCTATAATATTGTCACAAATTTGGCCATCTCCAGTATGAATTAATTTTTCAACAGCTAATTTTGCAGAATTAGCCATATTTAATGGCAAATGAGTAATGTTATTTTCTTTAATACATTTTAATAAATATTCGCAAGAAATAGTTCCTCCTGGCAAAAAAAGCTCACTCGAAATAGTTCCTACAATATACCCCTTTATTGCAGCTTTTAGGTTATGATAATCAATAGGGAAGAAAAGCACATTAAAAACAGTTCTATCAGAAACTAACTCAGAAATAAATTGCAAAACTTTAGTTTTTTCTTCTTTTAACAAGCTAGAATAATCAATTAGCGCCTCGTTTTTTTTGCCCCATCCTTTATTGATTAAAAAATTTATACAGTCTTCATATTCTTTATAGCTCATCAACGTGCTTATGTCCTTTTCAGAAAGTAAAGAAAGTTCATTTGCTCTTATACGTGCAACAGCATAAATATATTTTTCACTCACAGAAAAGACCTCCTATTTGTTTGGCTAAAATTATGAAAACAAAACTTTATTTATTTTGTCGCACAATACATCAAAATTGCTTTCGATCAACGCTTCAAAAGAACAATTTTCTTCTACTTCGCCATAAGATAAAATAAATCCACCGTCTATATCTCGAGTTTTTTTAGAAATCTTAAGTTGAGCACCTGCTTTATTAGCTGATTCTACCAACTCTTCACAAAATTCTTTAGGCAACCTATTTAAATCCGACTTTGAAAAAATTATCTCACATTTAAAAGGAGCGATATATTTTTTAAATAACTTCAAAATCAAGGTAAAATATTCTTCAGATGGCATTTTATGCAAAAACTTTTTTGCTTCATCAATAACAAAACATACCATTTCATGTTTTGCTTTAAGATTTAGTTCACGTTCTTGCAAAAAAGCTTTTGTTTTGGCTCTTTTTAAAATTAAATCTGCTTTTTTTTCTGCATTTTCTATAATTAATTCGGATTCTTTTTTGGCAAATTCGTTTGACCTTGTAAGAATATTATCAGCCTTAGTTTTAGCATTATTAATTATATTTTCAGCCTCTTCTAAGGCCTTATCGTCTATGCAAGCTAGTATTTTTTCTAGGCCGACAGCCATATAATTTTCCTCCTTAACACAGAACTAACTCTAATTTTTTGCTAACTAATAGTCAAATTATATATTTATTCTAGGAATGTTCAGGATAGAAAGCACAGAAACTAGAAGTGCTAAAATTGCATAAGTTTCTACCATCGCAGGAAAAATCATAGCTTTGCCCATTTGATCCGGACGTTTAGCCACAGTGCTTATTCCAGCAACAGCAGCTCTGGCCTGACGAATTGCAGACCATAATCCAACAAAAGCCATCGGCAAACATGCAACTAAATATAACAAACCCTGTCCCAAAGAAACGTTTGTAGATCCACCTAAAACACCAATCTGTATAAGAGTCAAAACAGCGACCAAAAGGCCATAAATACCCTGAGTCCCCGGCAAAAGCTGAAGCAGCAAGACTTTCCCAAATTTATTTGGATCTTCTGTAACAACTCCAGCAGCTGCTTCTCCCGCCATACCAACGCCTATTGCCGAACCGATCCCGGCCATAAGTGCAGCCAATACAGCGCCTAATAATGCTAAAACTAACCCTAAACTAGTCATCACAAATATCCTCCGTAACTCTATAGTATTTTGTATTTGCAAAAAATGGCGAAAATTTTCTTCCTCCACCTTGATAAAACTTACCAAAAAACTCAACAAATTGCAACCTATTAGTATGAACATAAGCTCCTAAAAGGTTTATAGCAATGTTCATAGTGTGTCCTACCAAAAATACAATCAAAAATAAGATTAGACCTACTGGACCATTTCCAGCCATTGTACCCATTTTATTAAAGACTTGAGCGATAACTCCTGTTGCCAAACCTAGAGCTAAAAGCCTAGAGTAAGAAAGTATATCACTAAGATAACCTGTAACACCATAGAGACCGTATAATCCCTTTAAAAATCGCTTGAACGGATTTTTTGATTCTCTGCCGGTTGTAAATAATATCAGCAAAGTACCAATCCCTGCAAAAGCTAAGCCTATATTGCCTATAAACTTAGATAAAATAAAATTCATAGCTAACATTTCAGTAATCATCGGGGCTGAAAGCATATAAACTACTAAGCCTCCAATCAAAAAATACCACGAAACAACATCATACAAAGCATCACGAAATCTTTTGTCTCTAACTAATTCATATAGCTGTAAAAATAGTCCTGTAAAAATGTGCAAAAGGCCAACTCCAAAAGAAAACGCCAACATTCTCATCGGTTCATTGATCGGTGTAAACCACAGTGCAGGAAGCACTATTGGTTTATTAAAAAATGTTGTAGAGACGACTTCAATTGCATCACCAAAAAAACTCCCAAACAAAAATCCCCAAAATGTAGTTGAAATTCCGCAATACAAAAACATTTTTAAAGCCTTTTTTAGCCCTGCTTTCATATTTTTGTATTTTATCAAGATAAATCCGCAAACTGCAACAATTATAAGCCCATAAGCGGCATCCGACAGCATCATTCCAAATAAAAAATAATAAAAAATTGCCATCACAGAGGTAGGGTCAATTTCGCCTTTGCCAGGCAAACTATAACTTTCTAAAACACCCTCAACAGGTGAAGAAAAGCCATTATTCTGCAAAACTACAGGAACTTCATCTTCTTCGCTAGGATCAGTAAACTCAATTGCAATGTTAAATCTTGATAATAAAAAATGTTCTAATTTTTTTGCATATTTTTGAGGAACAAATCCACTTAACATAAAAACATTTTTTGTGTGCAAAAGTTTAGAAATTACCTCATATTTTTGTGAGCGCATATCGTGATAATCTGCCATAAATTTTATGGCATTTCTTTGATCTTTAAAACTTTTAATTTTTTCTTCATCAAGGCGAGCCTGCTCTTTTAATTCATCGAGCTGTTTTAAAATAGAGTCAATTTTTACTCCAGGAATTTCATCTGTAGAGTAAGCCGGCCAGGCAAATCCCAATGTCCTGAGAGTTTCGAAAATTTTTTCAGCCGCATAAACATGGCATAAAACAAAAACAAAACTCTGATCATCATTTTTGTTCAAAACTTTTAAATCATATCTATCTTCATCTGGGAGCAATTCGGATAATAATTCTCTTAAACTTAAATCGTCTAAATTTTGAGGTAATGTTCCTATAAAAGCCTTTGTTTTTTTTGTGCCGTTAAAGTTCATTGGTACATCAAGATTTTTCCAATCAGACAGCATTTCAACTTGCTTATTTATCTGAGCAATCTTGGTCTGCTTATCGTTAATTGAGCTATATAGATCAATTATTTCGTTAGCTACATGCATAATTTCTTCGACTTTATTTAAAAAAAAGTAATATTCTTTTTTAGAAATTTCTTTTGGAGCAAGCATACTACTCAAAAAATTGATTTCTTCTGGCACATACTTTTCGAGTATTTCCAGTGCTTCTTTTGCAATCAAACTATTTTTCTCAAAAACAGAACGCATATTCATTGTATCTATTTTGTCAAAAAAGTCTTGATCAAATTCTAAATCTGCGATTTCAACTATGCCAATCCTCTGCAAAGTTTCGAGAATAGACTTTCGATCTTTTTTTAGAGCACAAATATTAACTTTTTTCATTGCAAGTACAGCCATAATTAACTTCACCGCCTTTGCAAATATTAAACCAAAATTTAATTTATAAGTAGATCAACGACTTCTTTTATTGCTTTATTTTTTAATTTTAAAGCATTTTCTTTTAAGAGTTTTACATTATTTTGGCTTTGCTCTAGCCCTTTTTGTAAAATTTCTTCTGCAGATTTTTTAGCAAAATTAATTCTCAACTCAGCCTTTGAATTAGCATCCTTAGCTTTTTCTTCGATTAATTTTTTTGCCCCATTATTAGCTTTTTCAATAATTAACTCTGCTTGCCTTTGGGCATTCTTTTGTTTTTCAAGCCAAGATTCTTCAGCATTTTTTACGGCATCAATCATTTCAGAAACCATAACACCATCACCTTTTATTAAAATCGCAATAACAACCCCGGTCCTGATTCATAGAAATTAAATAAATTCCGCAGTCATTTTTTTCGCTTATTCCTAGATTCTTTTTGCAGCGAGAGGTTAAATCTCCATTTTTTTTCAAGTTGTCACAAAAAAGAAGTCTGTTGCAGCAAGATCCATTTTTTGTTAGATATTCACAGGTATCATTGCACATACAGTGCTTTATTGCTTGACTTTTTGAGTATTTTTCAGAAATTTTTCCTCCAGCATAATATGTGCCATTAGAAATTATCATATGATTGCAATCTATTTTATTTAAAATTTCACTCCAATATGCATTTGTACCGTGATGAGGCACTTTTATTACATTATATTTTGAAAACAAATCATTTTCAAGCAATTTTAAAATTGTATCTGTAACGTCTCCAGTCATTAATATATTCATTAAACGGTATGGATTTTTTCTTTCATTTTGAAAAACCAAACTAGAAGAATTCTGTGCTACACTATAGTTCATTCTGGTTTTCTCGTTATTAAAAAAATAAATTATTTTATCTGCTACGTCTATGCAGATCAACTCTTTTGATAATTTATTAAGTTCTGCTGCATAAAAATTCAGTTCTTTGATTTTTTTTTGTATACGTTCGTCTCTAAAGGCTTCACATTCTCGGCACAAATTACTGCAATTAACATATTCTTTACAAAATAAATCTTTTAAATTTAAAAATTCTGATATCAAATACGTCTCTTTAGAACTAATAAGTAAATTATCTAGATATTCTACGTCCGCAACAAAGTCAGCAGGAAAAGGAAACGAGTTCGCAAAAGGATTCAACACCTTAAAATTTGTTCTTGAGAACTCAAAAATGTCATCTCTTTTAAGTGGAAAAACTTTTTTAGCAGTGCTATTTTTCCATAAAAAGTCAAATATAAACATGGATGTTGCGCTCATATTTACACAAGTCTGTTGTTTTTTCAAAAAAACAAATGCATATATGCTCATTTCTAAAATCAGTACGCGTTTATTAGAACTTATAGCTGGATACGGAATATATATGTTGTCGAAGTAATTATTTTCTTTTTTTAATATATATTTTAATCCGCAAAAATGATCTTTATGAAAATGTGTTAACAAAAAACTTTTTTCTCTAGCATCTTTATATCTGGGAGTTATAAAATTTGCAACGTAATCTTTAAATTTAATACTACTATTTTTTAAAAATAAGTTCATCGATCCACAGTCTACCATAAAGATGTCATTTTTTTCTCCCTCAAAAACAATACATTCCCCGTAACCCACGTCAACAATATCGATAAACAACATTCTATTTGCCACTCAAAATAAAATTATGAAACTCAATTATTTTACAAATCAATTATAAATAAATGCTATAACTTTTTCAAGTTAAATTAAATTTGTTTAAGCAAATTCTGTAAAAGATGTGTTATAATTAAATAAAAAATCAAAGAAGGTTTATTCAATGGAACTTAAAGATTCTCTTTTTTATTCCAACATATTTATATCTTTTTTCTTTAACAATTTAATTCCGGCTTTGCTAATACTTTTTATTGGATGGTTCTTATCTGGCAAACTTCTTATTATGATAAAAAATGCTATGACTAAGACAAATGTTGACAAAAGTATTATATCTTTTTCTGGATCCGTTTTAAAAGTTTTTTTTAGAATAGTAGTAATTTTAATATCACTCACATGTTTTGGTATTAATATCTCATCTATAGTTGCAACTTTTGGTGCCGCTTTAGTCACAGTTGGTCTTGCTCTAAAGGATAATCTTGCAAACGCGGCAAGTGGAGCTATAATTATTATAAATAAACCCTTTAAAATTGGTGATGCACTCTCGACAAATGCCATAGAAGGTAAAGTTGCAAAAATAGAAATGCTATCCACGACTTTGATTACTTCAGATAATAGAGAAATTGTTATTCCAAATTCTAAGCTTACTTCAGATTATATTATCAATTCGAGTGTTAACAGCAGTCTTAGGTTAGATCTTGAATTACCTATAAAAAAAGATACAAAATTTATAGATATTCATCCTATTTTAAACGATATAGTAAAAAACAACCCAAACGTCTTGTTAGAGCCTGCTCCTGAAATATCTATAAGCACATTTAACGACGAGACCATAAATGTGATAATCAAAGTTTGGTGCAAAACTGAAAATTATAGTTCTTTGCAAGAAAATTTGCTCGAAAATATAAAATTAGAGTTAGATAAAAATAATATAAATTTTTAGCGGAGGTTTTTATTTTGAAATTTGATGCCTTTACTGCTGGAGTCGAATTTGGTGGGTTAAGAAGTAAAGATGATATAAAATTGTTGATTTGCTATATGCTGTCAAGTGTAGCTCAACCTCTTACAAAAGATGAAATTGTATCTATTTTACAGGAAAATAGTCTTGCAAATTATTTTGAAATAAATGATGCACTTTCTGATCTCTTTGGAAATAAAAATATCATTCACTATTCTAAAGATAGTTCAAAATATGTAATTGCAGAAAGTGGAAGGTTAATTGCTAATCAGCTGGACACATCCCTGCCCATTTCTGTTAGAGAAAAAACTTTATCAGCTGCAATTAATCTTTTAGCCAAAATAAAGCGAGAAAGCGAAAATACAGCAACAATAAAAAAGACAAACGCTGGATATTATGTTTCTTGTAATATTTCTGGAGGAAATGATTTGGATCTTTTAAATATTGCTCTCTTTGTTCCAGATTCTAAACAAGCAGAGTTGGTAAAACGTAATTTTCAGGAAAATCCAAATTTAATTTATTCTTGTATGCTTGCTTTGCTAACTCACAATTCCGACCTTGTTAAAGAGGCTCTCGAAAATATTAGTGAACCGTAATATAAAGTAAGTATAAATAAATAATTTAAAATATTATATTGTTTTAAATTTATCAAAAATTTTATGGTAGCTTTTATTGTAAGTTGAATTTTGAATTTTTAATTTACGATGGCAATGGTGAATTTTAGCTAATGATAATGTTTTCTATATTTTGACTTTATTCTTAAAATTCTTAAAATTGACTTTTGATTTATGCGATAATATAATTGTTAAAGAAAATATAAAATTTTGTTAGCTTTGGATGTGATTTTCTTGAGGTGGACTAGCCTTAATGAATTAAGAGAGAAATTTTTATCTTTTTTTGAATCAAAAGGACATCTTAAACTTAAGAGTTTTTCTTTAGTGCCTGAAAATGACAATAGTTTGCTGTTAATAAATTCTGGAATGGCACCGATGAAAAAATTTTTTACTGGAGAGTTAACACCACCAAGTAAAAGAATTACAACTTGCCAAAAATGTATACGTACTTTGGATATAGACAGAGTTGGAATTACTGCTAGACACGGTACTTTTTTTGAAATGCTTGGGAATTTTTCATTTGGTGATTATTTTAAAAATGAGGCAACAGCTTGGGCGTGGGAGTTTTGTACAAAAGTTTTAGAATTGCCAATAGATAGACTTTGGGTGTCTATTTATGAGGAGGATAATGACGCTTTTGATATCTGGACAAAAAATGTGGGAGTAGATCCTTCTCGAATTGTAAGACTTGGCAAGAATGACAATTTTTGGGAGCATGGATTAGGTCCGTGTGGTCCTTGTTCAGAATTGTACTTTGATAGAGGAGAAAAATATGGTTGTGGATCTCCAAATTGTAAAGTAGGCTGTGATTGCGATAGATATATAGAGTTTTGGAACTTAGTTTTTACGCAATTCGAAAATGATGGCCAGAATAATTACTCAGATCTTGCTCATCCTAATATAGACACGGGAATGGGTTTGGAGCGCTTAGCCTGTCTTATGCAGGAAGTTGATAATTTATTTCTTGTTGATACAGTTCAGAATATTATGCGGCATGTCTGCAAGATTTTTGGTGTTAGATATGGTGAAAACACTAAAAATGATATTTCTCTAAGGGTAATTACTGATCATATCCGAAGCATTACTTTTATGATTGCAGATGGAGTTTTGCCGTCAAACGAGGGGAGAGGCTATGTTTTAAGAAGACTTTTGCGCCGTGCAGCTAGGCATGGTAGGCTTCTTGGGGAAAATGATGCTTTTCTTTCAGATTTGTCTGAGACCGTTATTAAAGAAAATATGCAGGCGTATCCGGAACTTTTACAAAAACAAAAGACTATTAAAGATTTAATCGGGATTGAAGAAAAAAATTTTGCTAGAACTATTGATTTAGGATTAGAACTTTTGAATGCTGAAATGAAAAAAGCAAAAACTAAAGTTTTATCTGGCGAGGTTGCATTTAAATTGCATGATACTTTTGGCTTTCCTATAGATTTAACAAAGGAAATATTGCAAGAGAACAAGATGTCGGTTGATGAAGATAGATTTAATGAATTATTGCTAGATCAAAAAAATAGAGCTCGATTGGCAAGAGTGGGTTCTGAAAACCAGGCATGGAAGCCCAATGAGATGAATTTTTCAAATATTGAAGCAACAGAGTTTGTAGGTTATGAAAAATTAGTTGAAGATACTTGTGTTTTAAGAATAATTAAAAATAATAGTTTTATAGATATTGCAAATAAAAATGATGAAATTGAAATTGTGTTGAATAAGTCTCCCTTTTATGCGCAAGGCGGCGGACAAATCGGTGACAGTGGAGAACTATTTTCAGATCATGTGAAGATAAAAATAAGCAATACAATTAAAAACTCAAGCGGAACCTATTTGCACAGTGCAAAAGTAATTGAAGGTTCATTAAAGGTTAGAGACACTTTGACTGCCTGTGTTGACAAAGTTAAAAGAAATAAAATTATGAGGAACCATACCGCTGCACATCTTTTGCATGCTGCGTTGAGAAAAATTTTAGGAGATCATGTACGTCAAGCTGGTCAGCTCGTTGATGACTGTAGATTGCGCTTTGATTTTACACATTTTTCTGCTTTAAACAGAGACGATTTAAATAAAATTGAAAATATTGTAAATGATGAGATTTTGCGTTCAGAAGACGTTACAACCAAAGAAATGAGTGTAGTTGAAGCAAAAAAAATTGGCGCGATGGCTTTGTTCAATGAAAAATATGGTGATATTGTTCGGGTCGTAAGAGCTGGAGAATTTTCTTTGGAACTTTGCGGTGGAACTCATGTTGATAATACTGCTCAGATTGGCGTATTTAAGATTTTATCTGAAAGTTCGGTGGCATCTGGAGTTAGAAGAATTGAGGCAATTACTTCTTTGGAAGTTTTGAGTTTTCTCAATGACAAGCAAATTCTTCTTGATGAGTGCCAAAAAATTTTACGTGTAAATCAGCAATCAGAGCTTGCTAAAGAATGTAAATTTTTGGTTGATAAATTAAAAAAAGATGAGCAAATAATACGTAACTTGAATTCTGAGATAGCTGCATCAAAAATTAACGATCTTATTAACAACGCTAAAAATATAGCTGGTCTGAAAGTTATTGTATCAAAATTTGAATCCTTTGATGTTAATACACTGAAATCCATGTGTGATGACATAAAATCTAAATTCGAAAATGCTGTTATTGTTTTTGCAAATATAGATCCAGAAAAATCTAATTTGATTGTAAGCGCTGGCAATTTAGCTATAAAAAAAGGTATAGACTGTGGAACTCTAATTAAAAAAATTGCTAATTTGCTAGGTAGCAGCGGTGGTGGACGTAAAGAAATGGCTATGGCAGGTATAAAAGATAAATCTAAAGTCGATGTAGCATTAGGTAAAGTATATGATTTTGTTGCTGAATCTATAATTTGAGCGTTTGTTGCTCACTTTGAGCACCGGCCCAGCAACTAAAAAGTTTTTTTTAGTTATGCTGTAAACTATTGCGAAATTTTCGCAATAGTTGTTTAATATTTAATTTATGAAATATTAAAGGCCAGTGCTGCAGAATAAAATATTTTATGGAGGCAATTTCTATGGATTGCATTTTTTGTAAAATAGCTAATAATGAAGTCCTAAGTGAAAAAGTTTATGAAGATGAAAAATTTTTGGCATTTAATGATTTAGACCCTCAGGCACCAGTGCATGTTCTTATAATTCCTAAGGAGCATGTAAAAAGTGCAGATGAGATTACGGATAAAAATAGTGATATAGTTGGAAAGATGTTTATAATAGCTGCTAAAATAGCAAAAGAAAAAGGTTTAGATAATGGATATAGGATAGTAAACAATTGTGGAGAAGATGGAGGTCAAACAGTAAAACATTTGCACTTTCATTTGCTTGGAGGAAGAAAAATGAATTGGCCTGCAGGTTAATTTTGAATATAAGGAGTGGTGTTTGTGAAAAGACCTTTTGCCACAGTAGGGTTTACTTATTTAGCTGCACTTATTGCAGCTACTTATTTTAATACAAACTTTTCTAAAATAATGACGATAATTTTTTTGATTTTATTTTTATTTTCGTTGCTTATTCGTCAGATAAGAGTCAAAAAAATTTTGCCGATAGCATTTTTAACAGTTGCAGTAGCTTTATTCATGTACAATGTTTTTTCTTATTTTATAGTGAACCCAATAGAAAAATTGAACGAGCAAGATGTAGTTATCTCTGGAAGAATTTGTGACATACCTTACAGCTCTTATAACCGGTATTATTATGTTGTAGAGACAGACAAGGTTGATTATCCTGGGGCAAATCAGAAAATGGAACTACGAATCTCTATGTCAAAAGCGTTGGATACAGACTTATATGATAGAATTTCTGGAAAGGTTCATATGTTTTTGCCCAATAACGATGGGAGCTTCTCTTCGAGAACTTATTATGCTGCTAAAGGTATACATATGCTATCTTATCTTTATGAATATGAAGAATATCAGATTGAACCAGAACCAAATAAGCCAATTTATTATTACTTTTTAAAAGCTAGACAGGCCCTAATAGAAGTTATTAGAACAGCTTTGCCTAAAGAGCAAGCTTCTTTGGCTGTTGGAGTTTTGCTTGGCGATAAATATTTGATGGAAGAAGACATGAAATCAGACTTTAAAGAAGTCGGAATTTCTCACCTGTTGGCAGTTTCTGGTCTGCATACTTCGGTTATTGCAGCTTTGGTACTTTCAATTTTACAAGCAACAAGATTGCCTAAAAAATGGATATATTTAATTATTTGTTTTGCAGTTGTTTGCTTTATGGCCCTTACTGGATTTTCTGCTTCAGTTGCAAGGTCGGGAATTATGTTAATAATGTTTTATTTAGGAAAGTTTTTTTATTCAAAAGCTGATTCACTAAATTCTTTAGGGTTCTCGGCTTTTGTGCTAACACTATTTAATCCTTTTGCTGCAGGAGATCTTGGCTTATTGCTTTCTGTTTCGGCTACTTTGGGGATAATATTATTTGATGGGTATTTTAAAGAAAAAATTGAAAATTTAGCTTCGAAAATAAAATTTGGATCAAAAATAATTAGCAAATTGGCAGGAACGATTTCTTTGACTTTAGCGTCGACATTGGCCACTATGCCTGTTATTATGTTAAGTTTTGGAAGAATTTCTCTTATTAGTATTATTGCAAATATTTTGACTGTATTTCCTACTATGTTAATGATGATTTTTGTCCTATTTTTCTCAGTTCTATATTTGATTCCATTTTTAAGGTTTATAGCTATGCCTTTAGTTTTGTTGAGCGGAATTTTAATAAACTATGTAGCTTTTTGTGCTAAAGCTTTGGCAAAAATTCCTTTTGCCTCTGTACCTACAAATCAGCCAATGGTTCTTTTTTGGCTTGCGTGTACATGTGTTTTGATTGCACTTTCTTTAATTTTATACGAAAAATATAAGTTACTGAAATTTTCTGCAATTTTGTCTTGTATAATTTTACTTGTGGGTATTTTTTCTTATCAAATTTTTAATAGAGGTGTTACGCAGTTAGCTTTTTTGGATACCGGAACAGGGTGCTCTGCGGTTATCTCTCGAGATGGCCATGCTTCTGTTTTATCTTGCGGAGGTGACGAAATAAAATCATCACAGATGATGAATTATTTGAATTTTTTAAATATAAAAAGCTTAGACTTTTTGCTTATAAGTGATTTTGAAGATGCATCAGCTATTTATGCCAATGATGTTATTAAAAAATTTGAACCAGCTTATGTTGTTCTCCCCAATAATCCTGATTTAATTGATAGCAAATTAGAAAGAAGTATTTCTGATAGTAGCAATGCGATTTATTTTAACAACAAAACAGAAATAGATTTTTGGGATAATGTTAAAATAACGTCTATGAACTTTGATAACCAAGGTTATATTTATTTGACAATTAATAATGTGAACGTTTTGATTAGTCCTTCGGGAGGTAACGCACAGAATTTATTGGATAAATATAGATTTTGTGATATCCTGGTTTCTAATGGAACGCTAGAAAATTCAAATTTAATTTTAAGTTCTTATGGAATAATTACTGCCGATTTAAATGTTGCTTCACAAAATATAAATAGAGCTGCTAAAGAAAAACGGCTACCAATAGCTACTGCCGGAGATGGGAACATAATTATTGATTTTAAATCTGGTAGAAATATTTCTATAAAAAGGATGGTGTAATTTGTCTATTATCACAGAATCCGAATTAAAAACGCAGATTAAATCAAATATTTTTAAGAGAGCTTATTTTATTTATGGTGATGAAAAATATCTTGTAAAATATTATACAGAGTTGCTCACTAATAAAATTTTACAGGGCAATAAGAGTCCTTTTAACCTGCAGAATTTTTTTTCTCCTGAACTTGATGTTGATAAGCTTAATAGTGCTATTGAATCCCTACCTTTGTTGACACCAGTCAAGTGCGTAAGAGTTTTTGATCTGGATGTAGAAAAAGAATCTGCTAATGCAATAAAAAAGTTAAAGGAGATTATTTCTGATCTACCAGAAACAACTGTATTGGTAATTGCTTTAACAAGTCTAACTTTCGATTTGAAACGCTCTTCTAAGTGGACTTCTTTTATTAAATTTTTTGAAAAATATGGTGAAACTTTAAATTTAGCATTATTAAGTGATTCAAAATTGAAAAAGCAACTTATAAAATGGGCAGAAAAGTTGTCTTGTAGTTTGTCAGAAAAAAATGCACAAATTATTATAGATAAGTGCGGAAATGATTTATTTGTTTTAAAAAATGAGCTGGAAAAATTATGTGCATTTGTAAACAAAGGTGAGATAACGGCTGAAATAATTAATAATTTGGTTTTAGAAAATTTTGAAACAAATGTCTTTGATTTAACAAAATCTATTATAAATAAAGACTATAGGCATGCCTTTAAAATATTAAATACTTTACTTTTAAATAAAGAAGATCCTATTGCAATCCTTGCTGTTATAGCGTCTAACTATGTTGATTTGTATAGAATAAAAGCAGCTGAGCAAAGTGCAAAAGATATTTATGATATAGCTAAAATTTTTGATTATAAGAGAAAAATGTTTAGGTTAGAAAATGCTAAAAAATATTCAAAAAGTATCTCTGCAGATTCTCTACAAAATTGTATAAATATATTAATGGAAACTGACTATAAACTAAAAAGTTCAAGAGTTGATTCAAGAATTTTACTAGAAAAACTTATTGTAAATTTAATTAATTGTTAAAAATATATTAAAAATAATTGACTTATGGAAATTATTATGGTAAAATATTAAAAAAGAAAGGGGATGTAAAAATGAAGTTAGATAAGTACAGATTTGATGGTACAAAAAAGTTTAAAATTAGTGAGTTCGACACAAAAGCAAAGAGTTTGACTACAGATAAGGAAATGATTCTTGAAAATAGTGAGTTGAACTTAAGAAAACTCGAGATTATGCAGGATAGATTTTATGCTCAAGGCACAGAGGCTATTTTGATAATTCTTCAGGCTATGGATGCTGGGGGTAAAGATGGCGCGATAAAACATGTTATGTCTGGTGTTAACCCTCAAGGAGTACAGGTTACTAATTTTAAAGTACCTTCTAGTGAAGAGCTGGCTCATGATTATTTGTGGAGATGTATAAAACGGCTTCCTGAAAGAGGCAAAATTGGAATATTTAATAGATCTTACTATGAGGATGTTTTAGTTGGAAAAGTTCATGAACTTTATAAAGGACAAAATCTGCCAGAAAGATGTAAGTCTTCAAAAATATTTGATGAGCGTTATGAGCAAATTACTAATTTTGAAAAATATTTGTGGCAAAATGGAATTCGTGTTCTTAAATTTTTCTTTAATATATCTAAAGAAGAACAGAAAAAGCGTTTTATGAAGAGAATAGATGAAAAAAATAAAAATTGGAAATTGTCGGACTCAGATGTTAAAGAAAGAAAGTTTTGGAATGACTACATGAAAGCTTATGAAACTGCAATAAATAAAACTAGTACATCTTATGCACCTTGGTATGTTATTCCTGCAGATAAAAAATGGTTTGCAAGATTCTTTTTATCGGAAATATTGGTTGAAACTCTAAACGATATTGACCCTAAATACCCTACAGTTACTAAAGAAAAAGAAAAATTAATAGAGCAATGTAAAGAATATCTTGTTAATGAAGACGATAAAATATTTGATAAAAAATGAAAATAATAAGTGTACACAATATATCTGATCTGGCCCTAAAAAGTTAGACAAAAATTTAGGTTATGCAACAGATAAGGATTGGAGCCTGTATTGCACAGGAGTCAGTCCTTTTAGTTTTGCTTTAATCCGTTTGTTATTATAATAATCAATATATCTCTCTAATTCAACTCGAAATTCCTCCATAGAATCAAATTCCCGCAAATATAAAAGCTCCGATTTTAGCAAACCAAAGAAGTTTTCCATAATGGAATTATTAAGACAATTCCCTTTTCTTGACATGCTCTGCCGGATACCTTTATCTTTTAAGCGTTTCTGGGAGGTCTTATGCTGGTACTGCCATCCCTGATCCGAATGAAAAATAAGGTTTGTATTATCGGGTATTTTTGCAAAAGCATTATCAAGCATTCTCAAAACTTGCCCCAAGACTGGTCTGTCGCTTATTTCATAGCTGATGATTTCCCCATTATACATGTCTAAAATCGGTGATAAATACAATTTCCTTCCAAACAGGGCGAACTCTGTAATATCCGTCGTCCACATCTGGTTCGGTGCTGTAGCGTTGAAATCTCTTTTTAGTATATTGGGTGCAATCTTTCCAACTTCTCCCTTGTAGGAGCGGTATTTCTTGATCCTTATCATGCATTTCAGATGCAAAGTCTTCATTAATCTCTGAACAGTTTTATGATTGACTTGATATCCACGGTTATGCAGTTCCATTGTGATACGACGATAGCCATACCGCCCCTGGTTTTCATGGTAGATAGCCGTGATGTTTTCCTTAACGTCGGCGTATTTATCCGGCTTCTGTATCTGTTTTACATGGTAATAATAGGTGCTCCGCGGAATTTCTGCCAGTTCCAGTAATGCTGTCAGTTTATATTTCTGCCTTAATTACGTAATGACAGCTACCTTGTCGATTTCTCTGATCTTTCTCGCTTTTGAATTAAGGCATTTAATTTTTTTAGGTATTCATTCTCCATGCGAAGGCGTTGCACTTCTGCAAGCATATCTTCATTTCTTTCCATGTTTGTTTTTGGTTTCCGTGGGCGTTTTATTCCTATTTTTGATCTCCTGCCTCTCTGTTCTTTAAACAGGGCCTCCTTTCCTTGTTCATAGTAGATGCGTTCCCATTGGGAAACAGTCCTGAAGGAAGGAATATTGAAATGGGCTGCCGTCTTACGGATGGATGCACCTGTATTATTCATATATTCTACAACAGAAACTTTAAATTTGCCACTATAAGTTCCGTGTGTAGTGCTTAATCCTTCCACTCCGTGCTCCTGATAAGCATCCCTCCACTTTTGAATATCACCATAGTTTACATGATATTCCTCTGCCAGTTTTTTGAGTCCAATATCTCCTTTGAGATACCGTTCCACAATTTCCAGCTTGAGTTCGGCGGAATATATTTTTCTTCCAGACATAAAAATTACCCCTTTCATTAAACTTTTATTTTTGTCT
>CALWUI010000003.1 GCA_944384705.1 uncultured Clostridia bacterium | reverse complement strand
GATGCATCGGACAAAGTGTGATGAGATTGCTGTCTTCGAGCCTTAGTTCTTTGCTTATATCAATCGGCACAGCGTGGTGAACCTGCAAGTCTTGATGGTTATACCTTCTCCAGGTGTTGTACAAATCTCTTATGCAAACCTGGCAGAGGTAATTATCGCGCTCCTTGATTTGCCGGCGTTTCTCTTGCCATGTAAAAGTACTCCTAAATCTCGACGCCTCATTTATTTTCTTGTTACTTCTGTGAAGCTTTTTGTTGCATATATAATTTTCTTCATGGATCCTCCCACAATATTGACATGATTTCTTTATTTAAAAACCTCCATAAAACGTAAAAGAACCACACCATAGTGTGATTTCTTAAACTCATATTATTCTAAAAAGTAATACGCAAAAGTCTATTTAGTTAGCCATTTGCTATAAAAAATGAAAATTTATCAATGCTAACATTATATCACATTTATTTCGTATTTTTCGTACTTTTTATAAATTTTTTAATTTCTCGTTAAACCTTTGATCAATGGCTGTTTTGGGCTAAGTATTCCTGCCGTTTAAATATACTTTGCCTTTTAAAACAAACCTATTAATCTTAAACAAAATAAGAAATACTCATATATTTTATTTGGTAAAATAAGGAGAATTTGATTATCTAATATTGTTAGTTGATTAAATTTGCCTTAAAATGTAAACTAGTGCTTAATCTTTTCACTAAGTAAAATAAAAATACGCAGACTTCTTTGTCTCAAGAGGTATTATATATTTACACAAAGGTTAGTACACTAAAAAATATAAAAAAGAGGCGATTCTTTATGTTGAAAAAATTTTTAAGTACACTTCTTATTTTTACGATACTTGGTTCGTCACCATTTTTGAAAACAACCAATGCAGAGGATACACTTAATTTTTGCGAAAAGAAAAACAAATGTGGAAATACAGAAGACTTGGTATGTGCAATAACTGAAGCACAGGAAAAACTTAAACAGATTGGTGGCTATATAAATTTAAATGAGATAGGAAAGAACTGTGAATATGATATTAGCCTATGGGACTATAATTCAATAGGCGATTTACCAATGATTATTGATAAGAACTTAGCCATGGCAAAAACAAATGTCGCAATTAATGAATTTGTAAGATTCATCGAAGATAAAAAGGTTTCTCCAAATAATCTTAATGAATCTCTCTCAGACTTTTTAAAAAGTGATTCTAGATTTGCCAACATATCTATTAAGCAACTCATGAATTCGTTATTTGAAAAATACAGGGCTAAGAAAGAGCATAATAAACTAAAACTATTAGGTAGCGGTACGCTTGGGTTAGGAGTTGGAGGTGCATTGGCACTGGCCTTTCCTTTTTTAGGAGTCCCGCTTATGGTGCTCGGAGGAACTGCCACAGCATTTGGAAGTTTGGCTACTTATGAAGTAATTCATTGCTAACTTCTAAAAACAATGAAGCTGAACTCAAACAAAGTCTAACAAAAATAAGAAATTATATATCAACAGCAAAACATTTTTTAATTTATTTTAACAATGGTGATTGGTCAACAGCGAATTCCGTTTTACTTCAAGTAAACTCAGATGAAAAATCAGCTGAAGGTGGCATAGTAACGATGCTGAAGAGTAAGCTAAATTATACCGATGAAGAAAAGCAAAAATTCAACGATCGATTTAATACGGTAAAAGCAGATTTGGAGCAAATTATAGATCAGTACAAAGCCGAAAAATGGGATTAATCGAAATAAATAAA
Organism: uncultured Clostridia bacterium; assembly: GCA_944384705.1. Taxonomy (GTDB): domain Bacteria; phylum Bacillota; class Clostridia; order Oscillospirales; family Acutalibacteraceae; genus CAG-557. Next base: position 89,238 of record CALWUI010000003.1, on the reverse strand, counting down.
AATGGGTTATCCTCTAAATAAGGATAGCCCACGTTTTTTATAAACATTCGCCTTTATAAAATAAAAATAGACTATTTTATCATACTAGCAACTTCATCTGCGAAATTATCTTCACGCTTTTCCAAACCTTCGCCCTTTTCAAAGCGTACAAAATCTAAAATTTCAATATTTCCATTCAAATTCTTAGCAGTTTCTTTAACATACTGATCGACAGTTAAATTCGAATCTTTTACAAAAACCTGCTCAATCAAACAATTTTCTTTATAAAACTTACCTATCTTACCCATAACAATCTTTTCTGCAATATTTGCTGGTTTTCCTTCATTAATAACTTGTTCAGTAAGAATTTTCTTTTCGTGAGCTAAAACATCTTCTGGTACATTTTTTCTGTTTAAATAGCTTGGATTGGCTGCCGCAACTTGCATAGCAATATCTTTAGCAAAAAGTTTAAACTCATCCTTGCCCTCAATATCATCAGACACATCAAACTTAACCATAACACCAATTCTACCAGCAGCATGATTATAAGTTGTAACAACGCCGTCAAATCTTGCAAATCTACGAATTTTTATATTTTCTCCAATAGTAAGAATTTTGTCCCTAACTAACTCTTCAACTGTCAAGTCGCTATTATAAGCTTTGCAAGACATAAGTTCTTCTAAAGATTTAGGATTTTTTTCTATTATAGTGTTAGCACAAATCTGAACAAAATTTAAAAAGTCAGCATTTTTTGCCACAAAATCTGTTTCAGCATTAACTTCAATAATAGCAGAAATATTTTCTTCTTTATTCATACAAGCAAATGCCACACCTTCTGCAGCAATACGACCTGCCTTTTTGGTTGCTGCTGCCAAACCTTTTTCTCTTAAAAAATCAATCGCTTTACTCATATCACCATTCGAGGCTGTAAGAGCTTTTTTGCAGTCCATCATTCCGCAACCTGTTTTTTCTCTTAACGCCTTAACATCACCCGCTGTAAAAGCCATAATTATACCTCCTAAAAAACAAATAAGTTAAAAATCACAACAAAAGACGGCTAAAACCGTCTTTAAATATACAAACTAAATTCGTACAAATTATTCTAAAGCAGGTTCATCCGTATTCAAGTCATCAAACATTTCTACAGCTGATTCATCAGCTGCTGCACCCATTTGACCCTCTTTACCTTCTATAACTGCATTCGCAACAACACCAACCAAAAGCTTAACTGCTCTAATAGCATCATCATTGCCAGGAATCACATAATCGACTTCGTCAGGATCACAGTTAGTGTCAACAATAGCAACAATAGGAATACCTAATTTTCGAGCTTCCGAAACCGCAATTTTTTCTTTTCGAGGGTCAACAATAAAGAGCGCAGCAGGCAGCTCTTGCATATCCTCTATGCCGCCAAGAAATTTTTCTAATTTTGCAATTTCCAAATTTAACTTAATGACTTCTTTTTTTGGTAATAGATCAAAAGTACCATTTTCTTGCATTTCACGCAATTGTTTTAAACGATTGACTCTGCGCCGAATAGTAGTAAAGTTAGTGAGCATTCCTCCAAGCCAACGGGCATTAACAAAGTAAGCCCCACAACGAAGGGCCTCTTCTTTAATAGACTCCTGAGCTTGTTTTTTAGTTCCCACAAAAAGAACAGATTTACCTTCCTCAGTAAGGCTGCGAATAAAGTTATAAGCATCCTCTAATTTTCTAACTGTTTTCTGAAGATCGATAATATAAATTCCGTTTCTTTCAGTAAAGATGTACTCAGCCATTTTAGGGTTCCATCTTCTAGTTTGGTGGCCGAAATGCACACCAGCCTCCAAAAGTTGTTTCATAGATACAACAGACATAATAAAAAACCTCCCTGGTTAAACCTCCGCTGAGCCTAAATAATTTGTGATAACCAATCTAGCACCAAGAAAAAAGCAACAGCGTGTGTATTTTTTACAGTTATTATATCACAACGTACTAAACATTGCAAGATAATTTTTACACATTAAAATCGCCAAAATTTTTTAATATTAAAAAGCTTATGCTTTTTAGGTCTATGTCCTACATTGTGCTTAACCAAAATTGTATCTTCACCTATAATCTCAATATCTTCCCATCTTATTATCAAATCATCGTCTCTCCCTAAAAGTCCACACCATCTTAGTCGTCCATATATTACAATTGCCGTGAGTTTTGCGTCTTTTGTGTCTATTTCTACATCGCTAACGCATCCTAATCTTACACCTGTCTTTACATTTATGACTTCCTTATTTCTCATCTCTACTATTCTGCATCTCATAAAAATCACCTAATTTTATATATTAATTGACTTGAATTTTTCTTAAATATATAATTAAAATATAAATGAAGTTGAAAAAGGAGAATCATAATATGCCAAACAGCGTATTAAGATATCGATCTGATCCTAACATTGGGCTTTCTGACCAAGAAGTTATGTCAAGAAAAAACGAAGGCCTTACAAATGACGACGTATCTCTCCCTACAAAAACTGTTCCTAAAATAATAAAAGATAATCTGTTTACGCTTTTTAATCTTATAAACTTTTTTCTAGCTGCAGCCATTCTTTATGTAGGTTCTTTCAAAAACCTACTTTTTATGGGGGTAGTTATATCCAATCTTATTATAAGCACGTATCAAGAAATACGTGCTAAAAAAACTGTAGATAAATTGTCTATATTATCGCCTAAAAAAGTTAATGCAATAAGAAATGGCTCTGTGCAAAAAGTAAATATAAATGATCTTGTTTTAGATGATATCATTGAGCTAACTCAAGGAAATCAGATCCCGACCGATTGTAAAATTATATGTGGAGAATGCGAAGTTAATGAATCTTTGCTTACAGGAGAATCTAATTCTATATATAAAAAGGAAGGCAGTTTATTATTATCTGGTAGCTATATAGTTAGTAGCAAATGCAAAGCAAGAGTTGAGCACGTAGGAAAATACAACTATGCATCCAAAATTTCTAGTGGAGCTAAATATGTAAAGAAAACAAACTCTCAAATAATGCTGGCATTTAATAAAATAATTTTAATACTTTCTATGCTGATTATTCCGATAGGAATTTTTTTATTTATCCATCAGTTAGAGCAAAACACATTTGAAAATGCCGTAATAAACACTACCGCAGCATTAATTGGAATGATTCCTGAAGGACTAATGCTTTTAGTTAGCACTGTTTTGGCTGTGAGTGTAATAAGGCTTTCTAAATACAAAGTTTTAGTGCAAGAGCTATATTGTATAGAAACTTTAGCTCGAGTAGATACACTGTGTATTGATAAAACCGGAACTATAACAGAAGGAACAATGCAAGTAGAAGATGTTGTTGCTTATGAAGAAAATTCTAAAGAGTCTGTGATTCGAGGACTTGCAATTATTGTAAATAATACCAATGATACCAATCCTACCTATTTTGCAGTAAAAAATTTTGTTGACGAAAATAAATTTGCAAAAGAAAATGCTTCACAAATAATACCATTTTCGTCTGAAAGAAAGTGGTCGGGAGCTTATGTAAATGGTGTCGGTAGCTATATAATGGGTGCTGCAGATTTTGTTCTTAGCAAAGATATAAATTTAATAAAAGAAAATTTAGAGAAATATGCAAAAAAATATAGAGTACTTGTCTTAGCTCATTCAAAAAATAAGTTTAATGATGATAAATCCTTGCCAAAAGGTCTTAAGCTGATTGGGTTTGTATTAATTAGTGATGTAATTAGAAAAACAGCCAAAGAAACATTAAAATATTTTTACGATCAGGGTGTTGATGTCAAAATAATTTCTGGCGATAATGCTTTGACCGTTTCTAATATCGCTAAACGTGTTGGTGTTAAAAATTATGACAAGTGCGTTGATGCAAAAATGCTAAAAAACAAAGAGGATATTCAAAAGGCTGTAAAAGATTATGCTATTTTTGCAAGAGTTTCTCCGACGCAGAAAAAAGATATAATCCTTGCAATAAAAAAACAAGGGCATACCGTAGCAATGACTGGCGATGGAGTAAATGACGTCCTTGCATTAAAAGAAGCTGATTGTAGTGTTGTTATGGCAAATGGTAGCGATGCTGCTAGAAATGTTTCTCAATTAGTATTATTAAATTCTGATTTTTCCTCTATGCCTAAAGTAGTTCTCGAAGGTCGAAGATCAATAAACAATATTCAACGTTCTTCTTCGTTATTTTTAGTAAAAACAATATATTCAACATTACTTGCCATATTGTTTTTGTTTCTGAATAGCCCGTATCCGTTTATGCCAATTCAGATGACGTTAACAAGCGTTCTAACTATAGGAATCCCATCATTTATTTTGGCTTTAGAACCAAATAAAAATCGAATAAATGGAAATCTGTTTAAAAACATAATTAGCCGCGCACTTCCTTGTGCTTTAACAATAGTGATATCTATATTGACCGTAATGGGGTTGTCACATTTTATAAGTTTAAGTGATAGTGAGCTTTCTACCATGTGTGTTATATTAACAGGTTTTAATGGATTGTTTTTGCTTTTTAAATTGTGTATTCCTTTTAATAAAATTAGAAAACTTTTATTTTCGTTAATGTCAAGTGCATTTTTAATTTGCATAGTATTTTTTAAAGATTTTTTTTCTTTGTCGACATTAAATTTTAAATTAATAATAATTTTAATTTTTCTTTGTTTTTTTGCTTATTTTTTATTTAAAAATTTATCTAAAATTATTTTTAAAATAAGAAAATAATATCTTATTTTTTAAGTATGGCTAAAGTTTCACGAGCTATAACAATTTCTTCGTCTGTAGGGATAACAAAAATTTTCACAGAAGAATCTTTGGCAGAAATTTCAGCTTTTTTACCATCTACTGTCAACTTATTTAAACTCTTATCAATATTTATGCCCATAAAAGAAAGTGGAGCACAGATATTGTTTCTGTATTCAACCCGATTTTCACCAATACCCCCGGTAAATACTATAGCATCGCAGCCACCTAATACAGCAATATAAGAAGCTATATTCTTCATCACTTGATAGCAGAAAATATCTTGCGCTAAGATTGCTCTTTTATTGCCTAAACTTGCCTCTTTTAAAATTTCTCTAGCATCATTTGAAACCCCAGAAACTCCTAGCAAACCTGAATTTTTATTAACAATCCTGCTAAACTCATGCATAGAAATATTATTTTTCTCACAAACAAAAGTTATAATTCCAGGATCTAAAGAGCCACTACGCGTCCCCATAATTATTCCGTCAGCAGGAGTAAAGCCCATTGTTGTATCCACAGATTTTCCGCCTTTAGTTGCAGAAATAGAGGCACCATTGCCTAAATGACAAGTAATAATTTTGGTATCTTTAATATCTTTGTTTAAGAGTTTAGCACACTCGTTGCTAACATAATAATGCGAGATTCCGTGATAGCCATATTTTCTTACTCCATATTTTTTATAAAATTCATAAGGCAACGGATAAATATATGCTTTTGGTGGCAAAGTTGAATGGAAAGCCGTATCAAAAACAGCAACTTGAGGAAATTTTTCTCCAAAACATGATTGACAGGCAAGAATCATATATAAATTAGCAGGATTATGTAGTGGTGCAATAGGAATCAATTTTTTTACAACATTTATAAGATGTTTATCTATTAATGTAGGCTTATTGAATTCCTCTCCTCCCTGCACCACACGATGACCTACTGCAGCTATTTCTCCAAGACGCTTAATAACGCCATATTTTTTATCTAAAAATAAATTTTTCATAAAAGAGAATGCCTCATCGTGATTTTTTAAATGAACTAAAAATTGCTTTTCATATCCTTTATAATTTTGAAATTTAACAAAACCATTTTCAAATCCTATTTTCTCACAAATTCCTTTTGCCAAAACTGATTCGTTATCTGCCATATCTAAGAGCTGGAATTTTAAAGATGAGCTTCCTGCATTTATAACAAGAATTTTCATGCTTATCCTCCTAAAAATACATAAACATTCTAATATTTATATTTATAATACTATAAATATTGCATATAATCAATCTTTTGCTACAAAATCAGTTTTATACATAAAAATATTATAATAAAATTAGCAAAAGTATTGTAAAATCTAAGCCTAATATTTACAAAAGTTACGTCAATAAACATTAATTTCTTTTTAATATATTGTAAAAAATCTCATTAGTAATTTTTTTAAATGCAGGACCACAGCTTTCGCCTCCACCTTTTGCGTCTTCAGCAAAAATAACTATTGAATATTTAGGGCAATCTGCAGGATAAATTCCTGCATACCATGCCTGAATTACCATATGGTCATCTTTTTTTATGCCAGTTTGGGCTGTTCCAGTTTTTGCTGCAGCAACCTCCTCATCTGGCTTTCCTTTAGAGCTAGTTCCGTATTCAACTGAAGCTTTCATGTAATCGATTAAATTTTTAGCGCAGCCAACAGATAAAACTCTAGTTGATTCAAATTTAGCTGTTTTTTGAATATAATTTAAATTTTCGTTTACTAACCCCTCGACTAATTTAGGCTCACAATATAAGCCTCCAGAAGCTATTGTATTCATTAATACCGAGATCTGTATCGGTGTTGCTAACAGTTTGCCCTGACCAAATGAAAAGTTTGCAAGAGCCTTTTTATCCGACAACATATCTAAACTTGGCAAAATTCCATATTTAGAAATGATTCCTGGTGCTAATTCAAATTCTTTTTCAAAACCTAATTTCTTAGATAATTCTAATATTTTTTCTGCACCTATATCTAAAGCTTTATTTATAAAATAAGTATTGCACGATAGAGCCACGGCTTTTTTTAAATTTATGTCTCCGTGAGCTTTGCCATTAAAGCAATGAAACTCATGATCATCTACTTTACAACTGCCAACACAATTATATATTTCATTTGGATTTTTATTTTCGTTTAAAATTGCAGCAGCCGTTACCAGTTTAAAAACAGAGCCTACGTTATATGGCAATAAGGATCTATTTAAAAGAGGAGAATCTTGGTCATCCAAAACATAAGAAACTTCTAATGGCGAGAATGTTGGCATGCTAACACATGCTCTAATCTGACAATCAGGAACTTCTGTTATTATTACAGCACCTTTTTTTATATATTTTTGAGCTGCATTTTCTGCTATTTTTTGAATTTTTTCATCTATAGTCAAAACTACACCTTTCGTGCTTTTATACATTGTGTCCTCTACAATACTGGCTTCTCCGGGAATACGTCGGTTTAAAGCATCCACTTTGTATTTTACAAAAATGCTGCCTTTTGCGCCGTTTAAATACTCATTAAAAGCTTTTTCTATTCCACACACACCTTGCATATCACTATCCATATACCCAATGATATGAGTTGCAGGCTGATTTGGTAAATACCTCCTGCGAATTTTAAATGTGCGTATACCTTTTGCAATCAATTGTTTTTCATCCGATAATTTAAATAAAAAAGGTTTACCTGATTTAATCTCTTCAAAAGCCAAATTCTTTTCTTCTTCAGATAAAACTTGAGACAAAATATTCAACGTATCAAACTCTGGCATAACAACAGCTAAATTTTCTTCGCTTCTTCCAACAAGAGGATTTTTATTACAATCATATATATTCCCTCTCATAGTTGCAACTTTTAATTTATACGAACTTTGTCTAGCGGCAGCTTCGCATAAAAAATCTCCTTTTGAGATCTTATATGTGTTGAATAAAGCGATTCCTACAGCAACCATAAGCAAAGAAAAAAATATTATAATACGTTTATACATAATATCACCTGAACATATTATGTACACAAAAATAAAAGAATATAAAAATAGCTGTAATTGTAAAAAGCTTTTTTCATATTCTTCTTTTAACTTTTTATTCTTTAATTTCAAAAATATATCTCATACTTTCTAAAATATTGTTTTAAAAAGCTAACTCATCTTTGATTTAATAATCTACATAGCCAGGATCTTTCAAAAAAGCAAACATATTATTTTTATATTTTTCAACTCCAGGCTGATCAAACGGATTAACTCCTAGAATATAACTAGAGACTGCACAAGCTTTTTCAAAGAAATAAAATAAATAGCCTAATTCAAAAGGATTCACTTCTGGCATTTTAAAAACAACATTTGGAACACAACCATCTGTATGTGCAAGCACAGTTCCCAAAAAAGCTTTTTCATTAACAAAAGATAAGGATTTCCCTGTCAGAAAATTTAAGCCATCTTCATTTCTGCTAAATTCTTCAATGATAACATCTTTCTGTGGTTTTTCAACATAAATAACTGTCTCAAATAGATTTCTCATTCCGCATTGAATATACTGCCCTATAGAATGTAAATCCGTAGAAAAAATTGCAGAAGCAGGAAAAATCCCTTTATTATTTTTGCCCTCGCTCTCTCCAAAAAGTTGTTTAAGCCACTCATTCAACATCAAAAAATCTGGTTCATAGCTTGCAAATATCTCTATACATTTGCCTTTTCTATATAATATATTTCGAACAGCTGCATATTTGTAACAATCATTTTCATTCAAGTCTTTACAAAGTAAACTGTCTTGAGCCAGTTTAGCTCCCAGAATTAACTTGTCAATGTTGATCCCAGCTACAGCCATAGGCAATAATCCAACTGCCGTTAAAACAGAAAATCTTCCTCCAATATTGTCCGGAATAACAAAAGTTTCGTATCCTTCTTCATCAGCCATTACTTTTAAAGAGCCTTTTTGTCTATCCGTGGTACAAAATATTCTATTTCTAGCTTCTTTTTTTCCATATTTTTTCTCTAAGAAGTTTTTAAAAACTCTAAAAGCAATAGCAGGTTCAATTGTAGTGCCAGACTTAGATATAACATTTACACTAACATCTTTACCATCACAAATTTTTAAAATATTATATAATGCAGTTGAGCTAAGGCTATTACCTACAAAATAAATATCTGGAGTTTTCTTAGGCAAATCATTGTAATATTGAGATTTTATTAATTCAATAGCAGCTCTAGCACCCAAATATGACCCACCGACACCAATTACTATAAAAATATCCGTATTAGAAATTATTTTTTGGGAGATCATTTTTATTTTATCAAATTCTTCACGGTTATAATCTGTGGGAAGTGTTAGCCATCCAGTAAAATTATCTCCTAAACCAGTTTTATTATGTAATAAATCGTGAGCCAAATTAACCTGAGGTTCAATTGCATAATACTCTTGATCTTTGATAAACGAAGAAAGATATTCAGTGTTTAACTTTATAGGCATGGTCTTTTGCACTCCTAAATTATTTTAGACCAATTTTACAATATAAAAACTATTTTTGCAACAAAAAATCAAATCTGAAAAAATTTGTTTAACAAACTTATAAAAGCAGATAAAAAATTTATATTTTCTACTTCTTCCACTGCAACAACATCATACTCTGCAATTACCTCATCATTTAGCTTATAGATTAATCTGCCTAGCCTTTGCCCTATTTTTACTGGAGCTTTTACTTCTGAAACAACTTCTAAACTGTTGTCTATACTACGCTCTTTTCCTTTTTGAATAAGCACTTCATTATCGACTTTAGCCTCAATATTTACACTTGGCTTCATTCCATCAACAACCTTAACCGGTTCAAAAATGTTTTCATCGATAATCGGTTTTAACATGCTATAATTTGCAAAACCAAAATCTAATAGAGTAGCCGCATCTTTAAAACGTTCTTTTCCGTTTGCTCCTCCCAAAACCACAGCATTTAAACTTAGATTTCCTCTAGTTGCTGTAGCTGTAATACAACTGCCAGCCTTAGAAGTTGTTCCTGTTTTAAGGCCAGTAATACCTTTGTAACTTTTTAAAAGTTTATTTGTATTTACCAACTGAGTTTTTCCATCCCTTAAGTAATCCATCCATATTGACGTATATTCAAATATTTTTTTGTGTTTTATAAGCTCACGCGACATTAAAGCAACATCATAAGCACTTGTCACGTGCCCCTCCTCATCAAGCCCATTACAATTTTTAAACACAGTTTCATTCATAGATAATTCTTTTGCCTTTTTGTTCATTTCCGAAACAAAAATCTCCTCTGACCCACAAACATGTTCAGCTAAAGCAACTGCAGCATCGTTTGCCGATGCAACCATTGTTGCTTTTATGAGCTCATCTACAGACATAGTCTCGCCTGGTTTTAACCAAATATCCGAACCTCCCATTGAAGCTGCATGTTCGCTAGCCGAAACAACATCATTAAAACTAATTTTTCCACTATCTATAGCTTCCATAACCAAAATCATAGTCATAACCTTTGTTATAGACGCACAACATCGCACTTCATGAGAATTTTTTTCGTAAATTACCTTACCAGTTTTAGGCTCCATTAAAATAGCCGATGGAGCTAAGATTTCTATACTTTCTTCATTAATAGTAAAAACTTTTTTAGTCGATGCTAAAGCAAATGAGAATATAACAACAAAACTGATTATAAATTTAATACTTTTTTTTATAACTTTGCAAAACATCTTTACTACTCCTTTAGATTTTTCTTTTAATAATAATATTCTTTATTTTCTTAATCTATGACAGAAAAAATTTCTATTTTACTGTTGTAAATAAACAATTTTTAAAAAATTTAATCTTGATTTTTATTATTTTTTGTGATATAATGTAATTGTCGATCGACGATAATTTAATGATAAAGTAGAAAGGGTGTTTTTTTATGAAGAAAGAAAATGAAAAAATGAAGAAGATAAATGCAGACAAAACGAAAAATGTCTCTGGTGGATATGTTGAACCAGATCCACTTACTGGCAAATGGAATGTTTTTGACGATAAAACTAATAAAAGTGTTGCTACAGGAATAGACTCTCGAGACGAGGCAAGATATTATGATTATTTATATAATCATAGAGATGAAGTTGAAGCACAAGCTTACAATCAAAAAAAGTAAAAACAAATAAAAAGAGCATCAGAATAAGTATAGTTCTGATGTTCTATATTTTTACAATAATATAATAAATCTCCCACCCAACCGTAACGTGTTTATAATAACCTGCCTACCAAAAAGCAGGTGGGTGCCAGCCTGTAGGTTTCACGCTCCCTTCATCCGGAAGAACCAGGAGGTCTGCAATTCACCTACAGAGCGAAGCTCCCAATAATAAAGTTGTAGGGTTATATAACACGGTCCGCGAATTGGGTAGGCGGATTTATATTATAATTATAACATAAAAATATTAAAAAGTAAAGCATTTTTTGCTAAAACACCTAAAATTTTTATGTGTTTTCGTTCTGAGAATACATATCTTCAAATCTAGCTTCAAAAGAATTTGCTAATTTTTTTAACATAATATCATCTTCAACCTCGGCTAAAACCTGTTCACCATTTTCATCGATAACTTCAAATATATAATAAGAAGCATCTGCTACTAAATTATTATTTTCGTTATTAGGAAGTAGTGCATAAAAGCATCCATCGTCATTTTCAATTACATCTAATATTTCAAAAGAATGTTCATTGCCTTCATCATCAATAAGTGTGATTAAATCAGCAGAAAACTCATTATTCATAAAAAATTCAACTCCTTATAGCGGGCACTTGCTTAAATTAATTTTACTTATTTATCTTGATTTAGTCAACAGGAAAATAGGGCAACTATCTAGGCTATTTTGCTTTATCTTTGCATAAATATGTCCTTTTAGAATATACATACAACAGTATAATATTCAATCGCAGGTGATTAAGTGATTTATAAAATTTTGCATAAAAAATATTTTGAATTTGCGATTTTGGTATTAGCTATACCAATTATTGTCGCAGTATTCTTGTTATGCAGCAACAATAAAAACAGTGGAGTCATGGCAGTTAATGAAAATGAACAAGTTGAAGATAATGGCGGAAAAAAAGATTTTATTAAGTATGCTGAGTTCAATGTGCCATATGAAGCCTTAGATAAGGCAATGAAAATTGACATCGAGAGTTATGAAAAAGAAATAAAAATAAATTGGATAGACGTTTTAGCCTACTTATCAGCTAAATATGGAGGAGATTTTAAAAGTCACTATAAAGCTAAAGATATGGACACTATAGTTTCTGAATTAAATAGTGGAAAAACTATAGAAGAATTAACAGAAAAAATGAAATATTTTAAATATTATAAAGAAGTATACACCGCTGTTTTGGGAGAATTTATAGGTAATTATAGTATTCAAGTTAGTACAGATGAAAAAGGAGAACCAATATTTGAGGACAAATACGGATTAAAAGCATTTTTACCCATAGCAAAAACTTTTCCATATCAACACTATGCAGATTTTGGTGCATCACGAAGTTACGGATATTCCAGACCTCATTTAGGTCACGATATGATGGCGGCTGTTGGCACACCGGTTATTGCAATAGAATCTGGTATCGTTGAGGTTATGGGCTGGAATCAGTATGGCGGCTGGAGGATTGGAATTAGAAGTTTCGACAAAAAAAGATATTATTATTATGCTCATTTAAGAAAAGATAAACCATTTCATGAAGAACTCTGCGAAGGAAAAGTAGTAAAAGCAGGCGATGTTATCGGTTATGTTGGCAGAACTGGTTATAGCCCCAATGAGAATGTAAATAATATAGAAACAAGCCACCTACATGTTGGGTTAGAACTTATTTTTGATGAGTCTCAAAAAGAATGCAATAACGAAATTTGGGTGGATTTGTACGACATTACAAAATTATTAGCTAAAAATCAGTCTGCAGTAAAAAGAATCCCCGAAAGCAAACAGTTTTACCGTCAGTTCGAATTCAAAGAGCTTAACTTAACTTCATAGTTTTAAAAAGTATAAAAGACGTTCAAATTTCTCGCTATTATGGCATTTACTTGAAAATAAAAGAGGAATATTATATAATATTGTGTGTATATAATCTAGCACACATATTTTGTTCAAAGTATGGTGAACTTTTATCATGTTGTATAATAAATTAAAAAGACTTAGAAAATATTTACTTTTTTTCTGTGATTTTGTTATCTGGAACTTTTCTTTTTATTTTTCATTTGCAATAAATAGAAATTGTTTCTCATTAAAAGGCTATGAACCAGAATTTTTAAAAAGCTTAATTATATTAAATATCTGTTTTGCGTCAGTGTTTATTTTATTTAGGCTTTATGACAAAATTTGGCGCTATGCTGATATAGAAGATTTTTTCTATGTTGGACTAGCTTCGGTTATTGCTAACTTTATTTTTTGCGCTTGCACTTTAGCTTTCGATATTCATATCGGGATAAGAACATTTGTTTTGCAGGCTATTTTGTCTACATTTGCCATGTTTATGTTTCGGTTTATTTATAGAATTGACAGGATAATTGAGCGGAGGAACTTTCCTAACAAAGCTAAACGTAGAATGCTTGTTGTTGGTGCTGGCGAGGCTGCTTTATTAATGCTGTCGGAGTTTTCTAAATCTCCAAACAACAGCTATATTCCAGTATGTTTGGTGGATGACGACAACGAAAAAATTGGTCGACGTATCTCTGGACTAAAAGTTGTAGGATCTACAAGTGAAATTCCATATATTTGTGAAAAATACGATATCGAAGTAATACTTTTTGCTATTGCTGCATTGCCGATGCCAGAAAAAAAACGTATTCTTGATATCTGTGCTAGAACAAATTTAGAAGTTAAAATTGTTCCTAATATCTATAATTTAGTCACATCTAGCAAGCCTGTTACAGATGAAATACGTCAAGTTGAAGTTGAAGATTTACTCGGCAGAGAGCCCGTTATATTTGAAACAGACAAATACGGGCAATATATTCATGATAATGTCGTATTAGTAACAGGTGGAGGCGGATCAATAGGGTCAGAACTTTGCCGGCAGATTGCCAAATTGTCACCTAAAAATCTTATTATTTTGGATATATACGAAAATAACGCATACGAAATTCAACAGGAATTAATTAGAGAATATGGGAATAGCTTAAATTTTGAAGTACAAATTGCTTCAGTTAGAGATAAAGCTAAAATTGAAAAAATATTAAAAGAAAAAAATATAGATGTAATTTTTCATGCAGCAGCTCATAAGCATGTCCCTTTAATGGAATATAATCCTGAAGAAGCAGTAAAAAATAATGTGTTCGGCACACTTAATATGGTTTCTCTAGCAGATAAATATAACGTTAAAAATTTTGTTCTTATTTCTACAGACAAAGCTGTTAATCCTACAAGTGTTATGGGCGCAACCAAAAGAATTTGCGAGATGATTATTCAAAGTATGGACAAAACTAGCAAAACTAACTTTGTTGCAGTAAGATTTGGTAATGTGCTTGGCTCAAATGGATCTGTTATTCCTTTATTTAAGGAACAAATAAAAAATGGTGGCCCTGTTACGGTAACTCATCCTGAAATTATTAGATATTTTATGACAATCTCAGAAGCGGTATCTCTAGTTTTAACTGCTGGAGGTTTTGCCAAAGGTGGAGAAATTTTTGTTTTAGATATGGGAGAACCAATTAAAATACGAGATCTGGCTGAAAATTTGATAAGACTATCTGGTTTTGTTCCAAATAGAGACATAAAAATAAAATACACAGGATTGCGACCAGGCGAAAAATTATTTGAAGAATTACTTATGAACGAAGAAGGAATGCAAAAAACTAAAAATAAAAAAATCTATATTGGAAATTCAATCAAATTCAATCAAGATGAATTTAATGAACAATTAGCTTTACTTCATAAATATTCTCAATTAAATGATAAGAATATGATAGAAAAAACTTTGCTAAAAATAGTCTCTACATTTAAGCATAAATAGAATATAAAAATAAAACTAGTATAGTTTGTTGTAATATCTAGTAGGTTGTGCTATAATGTAAATAAAAAATTTTTATTTACACGGTGGTGAAAATATGCTATCAGATGACCCAAACAGGAAACTTAATAAATATAAATTACACTTTTTATTAAGGAAGCATATTTTCTCTTTTTTCTTTAAGTTTTATGTTCCCTTAATAAAATCATTTAGGGGATGTGAAAATGGTAAATTATTATAAAAATATTAATGGAAAAATTATAGAAATTAAAGATTATGAAATCGGGTGCTGGATAAATTGTACAGCTCCTGACGATGATGAATTAGATAAGTTAATTAGTGACTTTAATATAGATCCAGATTTTCTGAAATCTGCTTTGGATGAAGAGGAGTCTTCTCATATAGACTGCGAAAACGGTAATACACTGATTATTGTAGATATTCCTGTGGCTAGAAAAAACGAAAAAAGCATAACATATCACACAATGCCTCTTGGAATAATTATTACTGAAGCTAATGTTATTACTCTTTGTTTACGTGAGAATGTTATAATAGGTGAGTTTGTTGAGGGTGTTGTTAGAAATTTATATCCTGAGTTCAAAACTCAATTTGTCTTATACATAATTTTGAGAGTAGCTATAAAATATTTGCAATATTTAAAACAAATTGATAAAATTAGTGATTATGCAGAACATGAATTAAGAAAATCTATGAAAAATAAAGAGCTAATCCAGCTTTTAGAGATTGAAAAATCTCTAGTTTATTTCTCATCTTCTTTAAAAGCTAACGAAGCAACGCTCGAAAAAATCTCTCGAGGCAGGCTGGTTAAATTATATGAAGAGGATAAAGAGCTCCTGGACGATGTTTTAATCGAAGTTCGGCAGGCTATAGAAATGGCAAATACGCATATGAATATTTTAGCAAGCACTATGGATGTATTTGCTTCAATTATTTCTAATAACTTAAACATCGTTATGAAGGTTTTGGCATCTATTACTTTGCTTTCTTCTATACCTACCATCATTTCTGGGATTTACGGTATGAACGTAGATTACTTGCCTTTTACCCAGAGGCAATATTGGTGGTTCCCAGTTATTCTTACTGGTGCTATTGTGGCTATTGTGGCTTATATATTAAAGAAAAAAGATATGTTATAGTCTTGATAACATATCTTTTCTTTGCTATATTACGGTATCTTACAAGTTGTTAGTCTAAATAAATACACAATTAAAAAAATTATAATAAAAAACCACAAATAAATATCACAAATTTTCTTATTAAATTTAAAAATTGCAACATCTCTATGGATCGCAATAAAAGTAGTTATTAGAGCAGGAATTAAAAGTGGATGGTAATAAAATGAATCAGCTAAATTTAGCGTTATAAGAGACAGAAACGCTCGAGTCATGCCGCAAGATGGGCACGGAACTCCTGTAAAAAATCTAAAAAAACATGGTATTTTTAGATTGTATAAAAGAAAAAATATAATAAAAAGAGATAAAATATACAAAATATGTTTTATTATTATTTTAAAAACATATTTTAGCATTTTATCCCTTCTTTTTTATTTATTTTTTAATTTTACTGCAATCGCCAGCCAACTATTTTTGTTCTTTATATCAATAACTTCAAAATTCGATTCTAGTGATTTCATAACATCATTTCTATATATTTCAATTATTCCACTCATTATATAAATAGAATTTTCATGCATATAATTTTTTACTGTTTTATTTAACCTAATTATAACATCTGATACCAAATTTGCCAAAATAATATCAAATTTACCATTAATTTTTTCAGTCAAATTCCCGCAAATTGAAATAAACTTATCATTAACCTTATTGATTTTAGCATTTTCTTTGGCTGTTTTTATTGCTAATTCATCTATATCTACACCGGTTGCTTTATTTGCTCCAAGTAATATTGCCGCTATTGATAATATTCCGCTACCGCAACCTATATCAAGAAGGTTATCCTTTGGCTTTAAATATTTTTCTAGCATCTCTAAACAAAGCTGTGTTGTTTCGTGAGAACCTGTACCAAATGCGAGGCCAGGATCAATTTTTAAAATTTTTCGACCAGAATAGCAGGAAGCAGGCTTCTTCCACGAAGGGGAAATAACCAATCTATTACCAACACAAATCGGATTAAAATATTGTTTCCAGTTATTTATGTATTCGTCAACTTTACACGCCTTTATCGAGAGCTTATGTTCAATTCTGCTTGCAGTAAGACGTTCTTGCAAAAATGCAATTGACTCCGTAGCATTCTCTTCCTCTGGGACATAGATATGAATACACGCTAAATCTCTATTTTTCGAAAGCAAACTTTCGTCTATAAGACTGCTGTGTGTAATTTCTTCTGTCTCCGTCTCAAGATTAGAATAATCTTCAATATATATTCCGTAAGGTACAACAGCATTAGAAATTGCAGATGCAACTTCAAGATCTAATATATTTATCTCTACAATGATTTCGATAAAATCCATTTAAACTTCTCCAAACAAATTCTTTAGCTTATCAAAAAAACCTTTTCTTTTTTGATAATTTGTTTCAGTAGCTTCATTTTCAAAACTTTTCAAAATTTCTTTTTGTTTTTGAGATAAATTCTTTGGAACTTCAATATTCACTTTAACGAATTGGTCTCCTCGACCTCTACCTCCCAGACGTTCTACACCCTTTCCCCTAAGTTTAAAAACATCTCCAGGCTGCGTTCCTTCATGAATATTATACCTGACTTTGCCATCAATCGTTGGAACAGTAACCTCAGCTCCCAACGCAGCCTGAACAAACGTAATAGGTATTTCACACCAAATATCAAATCCTTTACGTTCAAATATGCTATGAGGTTGAACGTTAATATAAACATGCAAGTCACCGGACGGACCCCCATTAACGCCTGCATTCCCATGATTACCCACATTTAAAATTTGTCCATTATCTATACCTGCAGGAATATTCACCTCCACTTTTTTGTTGCTTTGAATTCTCCCTGTCCCTGAACATTTACGACAAGGATTCTCGATTATTTCGCCTGTTCCACGACATCTCTCACAAGTTCGGGCTGTCTGAATTACTCCGAAAGGTGTCCGTTGGGTAACTTTACTTTGGCCTGTACCATGACAAATTGGACAAGTCTTTTTAGAAGTTCCCTTAGCTGCACCTGACCCATTACAATCCATACATTTTTCGATCACACGATATGAAACATTTTTTTTGCAACCCTTTGCCGCTTCTTCAAAAGAAATGTAAACCCGAGCCTCACAGTCCGATCCACGTCTTGGTGCATTTGCCCGTCTTCTAGAAGAAAATCCTCCTCCAAAACCGCCACCAAAAAAACTACCAAAGATATCTCCTAAATCAAAGTCATCTCCAAAAGGATTCCCACCAGTATAAGTTCCGCCGCCATATGATGGATCTACTCCTGCATGGCCAAATTGGTCATATCTAGCTTTTTTGTCGCTATCCGAAAGAACTTCATACGCTTCATTTACTTCTTTAAATTTTGCTTCTGCCTCCTTATTGCCGGGGTTTAAGTCCGGATGATATTTTTTTGCAAGTTTTCTATAAGCTTTCTTTATCTCGTCTACAGAAGCACCCTTTGAAAGCCCTAGGACTTCATAGAAGTCTCGTTTTGCTGCCAATAATTATCACTCCAAAAAATCTTATCTTAATTATTTAAATCCCTCAACCACACAAATTAAAATCTGGCTAAGGGATTCAACAAAATAAAACTCGTTTATTTACTTATTATTATCAACATCTTTAAAATCAGCCTCATAAACATTTTCTTCATTTGCTGACGTCCCACCCGCATTTTCAGCATTTTGCGTCTCATTGCTCACATTTTGATTTGCTGATGCGCTTTGGTATAACTTTGCAGACACTTCATACATAGTTTTTTGCAGGTCTTCTTTTCCAGACTTAATTGAATCAACGTTATTAGCAGAAATTGCTTCCCTTAAAGTTTTTACTTTATTATTTAGCGTGTCCTTATCATTACTATCGATCTTGTCACTATTTTCATTTATTAATTTTTCAACAGCATAGCACAAATTCTCTGCTTCATTTTTGTTCTCTACTTCTTCTCTACGTTTTTTATCTTCTTCTGCAAATTGTTCTGCATTTTTTATAGCTTTTTCTATTTCCTCTTTAGACATATTCGTACTAGAGCTAATTGTAATTTTTTGTTCTTTTCCTGTGCCTAAATCCTTAGCATTAACATTCACAATACCATTTGCATCGATATCAAAAGTAACCTCAATTTGGGGAACACCTCTCATAGCTGGAGCAATTCCATCCAGCGTAAACAACCCAAGTTGCTTGTTATCCTTAGCAAATTCACGTTCGCCTTGAAGTACATTAATTTGCACTTGTGTTTGATTATCCACCGCAGTTGAAAAAATCTGGCTTTTCTTAGTCGGAATCGTAGTATTTCTTTCAATAATTTTAGTCATAACTCCGCCCATAGTTTCAACTCCTAAAGACAGTGGAGTTACATCCAGCAGTAAAAGTCCTTGAACTTCTCCGCCCAAAACTCCAGCTTGCAGAGCAGCGCCAATAGCAACACATTCATCAGGATTAATTCCTTTAAAAGGCTCCTTGCCAATCAAAGATTTTACTGCCTCCTGAACAGCCGGAATCCTAGAAGAACCTCCCACCATTAAAACTTTATCTATTTGATTTATAGATAATCCAGAATCATTTAGTGCCTGACGCACTGGAGCCATTGTTTTTTCGACTAAATCTTTTGTAAGCTCATTAAACTTTGCTCTCGTCAAAGTCAAATCCAAATGTTTCGGGCCCGAAGCATCTGCAGTAATAAACGGTAAATTTATTGCAGTAGAACTTACTCCAGAGAGTTCTATTTTGGCTTTTTCTGCAGCTTCTTTTAGCCTTTGCATAGCCATTTTATCGTTTCTCAAATCGATGCCATTTTCAGCCCTAAAAGAATCTGCCATCCAATCAATAACTCTTTGATCAAAGTCATCTCCACCAAGACGATTATTTCCGGCTGTAGCCAAGACTTCTTGCACTCCATCTCCCATTTCTATAATAGAAACGTCAAAAGTTCCTCCACCTAAATCATAGACCATAACTTTTTGATCGTTTTCTTTATCTATTCCATAAGATAAAGCAGCCGCAGTTGGCTCATTTATAATTCGCTTTACATCTAGCCCTGCAATTTTACCCGCATCTTTAGTTGCCTGACGTTGTGCATCTGTAAAATAAGCCGGCACTGTAATAACCGCTTGTGTTACTTTATCTCCAAGATAAGCTTCTGCATCTGTTTTTAACTTTTGAAGAATCATTGCAGAAATCTCTTGCGGAGTATAACTTTTACCATCAATGCTAACTTTATGGTCCGTTCCCATTTCCCTTTTTATAGAAGAAATCGTACGATCAGGGTTAGTAATAGCCTGTCGCTTAGCAACCTGCCCAACCATTCTTTCTCCATTTTTAGAAAAAGCCACTACAGACGGAGTAGTTCTAGTTCCTTCTGCATTAGCTATAACTACAGGTTCACCACCTTCTATAACAGCTACACATGAATTTGTTGTTCCTAAATCGATACCAATTGTTTTTGCCATAAAAAATTACCTCCAAATTTTATTTTTTAAAAAAACGGTATACCCGTATATTTTTTACTAATTCGCAACAGAAACCATTGCATGTCTAATAATTTTATCCCCAATCTTATATCCCTTCTGAAAAACTTGAGATACAACATTCTCGTCAAATTCTTCATCTTCAATATGAGATATAGCATTATGTAGGTTGGGATCAAATTTTTCTCCAACTGCGCCAAAAGAATCAACACCCAATTTAGCAAGACTAGCTAAAAATTGTTCGTTTAACATTTCAAGTCCTTTCTGATATTCAGCATCAGCGTCTTTACTAGCTTCAATAGCTCTTTCAATGCAATCTGCAATAGGAAGAATCTCCACAATAGTTTTTGCTTTTGCGTCTCCATAAATTAAAATTTTATCCTTCTCACTGCGTTTTCTATAATTATCATACTCCGCAGCTAATCTCAAAAACCTTTCACTCTGAATTTTTAACTCATTTTGCAAATCATCCAATTTTTTCAGAATTTCTTGGTTCTCGTCAATTATCTCTTGCTCTGGTTGTTTTTCTAAAACATTCACGGTTTCTTTTTCATTCTCAGAACTATCTATTCTTACTTCTTCTTTCAAATTTGTATTCCTCCCAAAACTCATTCTCCATCAAGAATATTATTTAGTTTATTCCCAACTAAAGATGCTATGTATTCAAGATTAGCAATCAATTTAGTATAGTTCATTCTGGTTGGCCCCACAATTCCGATCACACCATAGTTAACCTTATCAACAATATATTTTGTAACTATAATACTTGATTGATCTAATTCTTCATGATGCAATTCTTCTCCAATAAACACGTGTGTTTTATTATCATCATCTAGTAAAAATAAATCTAAAATATCATCAGAATAATTAAAAAATTTCATCAATTTTATTGCAGACTTCTGATCATATTCTGGGTTTAACAATAAATTCGTTTGCCCATCAAAATACACATCGGTTTTAGAGGCTAATTTTGAAATCTCAAATAGTGCATCAAAAACGTCAGTCATTAAAAACGCTAAATTTCCTAAAGAAGCAGCTATTGTCTGAATAAAAGCCGGTGTTACTTCCTTTAGCGACACTCCAACAAACTTCTCAACCAAAATATTGTTAAACTTTTCCAAAATGTTGCCTCTCAGCAAAATCTCGCAGCGAAACAATCTATTTTTTACCAAGCCAGAAGAAGTAGTAAGAATAATCATTGCAGTATATTTGCCAAATTTAATTAACTTTACATTTTTTATATAATCTTCTTGAGCACATACACTAGTACAAACAACAGCGAAATTAGTCATATTAGCCAAAAGACTCGTTACATTTTTCAGAATTATTTCAGGATCTATTTCATCTAAATCTAATATCGAATTAATATATTCCTTACTTTTTTTGGTTAAATAATACTTACCCATCAATTTATTTATATATAATCTATATCCAAGATGTGAAGGTACCCTCCCCGCAGAAGTGTGAGGTTGTTCAAGCAAACCAAGCTCTGTAAGTTCAGCAAGTTCATTTCGGATCGTAGCCGAAGACAATGAAAGGTTTAACAGTTCACATAACATCTTAGAACTAATAGGTTCTGCAGATTGAATATAGTTATTAACAACAGCAGATAATATTTTCAGTTTTCTATCTGAAAGTTCCATAAGTATCCCCCTTCCAAATTAAAAACTTTAGCACTCGGTAAGTATGAGTGCTAATCATAATTTATAATTTACCACCAAAATAAAGATTTGTCAATAGCATAATTAAAAAAACTAAAATAAACTAAGCCCAACTCATAGACACAATCTATAACCCACCAAATCGTTCTAAATCACCTAACAGGTTTCCAAAGGGGTTGCCCCTTTGTGTCATTTATGGGGTTCAACGGGGAAATCGAAATTCCCTTTGAACGTTTCAGGATACTTTTTTCGTTATAAAAAAGTATAGTTATTTTTATTTTTTTGCGTAAGATAGTTGTCTAATGTCGCTCCCCAAAAAGAACAATCTCTTAAAGTTTCCCATAATTCTAGATACTAAACGTTTAGAATAAGCTGATTGAACTTCTTTCAGCGATAAATTTGTACTAATTATTGTTGGCTTTTTATACATTATTCTAGAATTTATAATATTATATATCATTGCGCTAGAAAAATTCGTCTGAAATTCTGTCCCTATGTCATCCAAAATTAAAAGATCACATTCCATCAAATATTTATCCGTTACATCTTCTTGAAAATTATAATTAAAATGCTCTTTTTCGAGTCTAGAAATAATATTAGGCGTAGAAACATAAATAACATTATATCCATAAGACATTACCCTATTTGCTATGGCTAAAGATAAATGTGTTTTTCCTAATCCTGTTGCTCCCTGCATAAATAAATTTTGCGAATTAAGCTTAAATTTATCTGCATAATTTTTGCAAAAGTCAAAAATTTTCTCCATATGCATTTTTATATTTACACCGTCATTAGAATTCCTATCCGGATAAAAATTAATATTAAAAGTCTCAAAAGTAGATAAAGAAAGCGGGGATAACTTATTTAAATTATCATAAGAAATCTTTTTTACCAAGTCTTTCAAACAATCGCACATAACTCCATCAATATATCCAAAATCCTTGCATTTATCACACTTATATTTTATTTCTAAATAATCATCCGGCAACTTTGCTCCTCTCAATAATGATTTTAGTTCCTCTTGTAGCTTTAAATTTTTATCTTTGAGTTCTACAAGCAATTTTTTAGCGTCAGCTCCTTGCAAAACCGCTCTAGCTACATCAAGGGCCGTCCTTGATAATTGCCTATCAATCTCCTCTGCCCTAACAAATCTCTTATAAAAAAATTTTTTTCTACCTTCGTTTTCTTTCTCCTGAATTTTTCGCAAATCTGCAAGTTCAGCTTCAGCCTGCCGTAAAATTTTTACATTAACTCCCATAAAAGGCTCCTTTATATGTACATATAGTTGCTCTCATATTCATCTATGTCATAAGAAGTTTCTTCAATACTTTGTTTTTGCTCTCGTTGAGATTGCTTTGATTTATCATTATCAGCAACTTGTGATAAAGTTTTTATGCCACTTTTATACCATCTTTTAATAATTCCATCCATATAACTTAATATATATTTACCTTTAGAATTTACACATCTGTCGTAAGCCTCTTTAATTAAATCCTCAGAAATCTTCCAAATATTAATCCACCTATTAGCGGTTTCATCTTCTTTTAACGAAGGTGACCTTTGTTCGATTCCGATTATCTTTTCGACTGATACCCACGCTTTTCTATAATTTTCTAAGGTTCTAATTTTATTTTCTGCTTTTTCAACTGTATCAATTTCTTCATTGGCCCAAGAAATAGCCATCTTTTCAATATACTTCATACTTTTTTTACCAATGCTCACAGCATATTGCATCAGCATTAAAATCACATCAACAGGTAATCCATCTGTATCATGTATCATTAATAAAGTTGCACTATCTCCATTGGAAATTGGTCTAGATAAAATAACTTGTGCTTCCTGCATCAAAAAAGAAATTTCATCCGACTCATTAATTCGTTTTGCCACAAATGCAGAATCAGGCTTTTCTGCTCTACAGGGCAACCTATTTAAATTTCCATTAAATTCACTTTTATCAATAACACATATACTATTGCTATCACTAGCTTCTTTTCGAACAGTAAAATTCTCATCAAAATTAGTTAAAGAATCCCTTGAAATTATATTAGTTTCTAACCAATACTGCATAGAATCTTTAACATCGATTTCGCTCATAGAAAGTGCATTTGCAATTTCTACTGTAGAAATTTTCTCTCCAGCATGCCTTAATATAAACAAAAGCACTTTTAGCTGAGCTGAACCAGCTAGCTTTATATGTTTGTCAACAACGTCACAAGGAATCGCAAATAAAGAATTCCAAGCACCGAGATTAATAGATAAATTCATTTTTTGCACCTCAAATTTATTATAACACAAAATATCTAAACTTACAAAGTGCATTAATATAGATAAAACATTCAAATTGACAAGAAGTTTTAGCTATTTTATAATACAAATTGAGTTCAAAAATGAATAAGAAAATATATAAAAATTTTAATTTATTTGAGGTTGCTTATGATTTATACTTATAAAACTAATAAAACTTGTTCTCGGCAAATAATAGTTAATGTTGAGGAAGGCATAATAAAAGAAGTAGAATTTATAGGCGGATGTAGCGGAAACACTCAAGGTATCTCCGCTCTAGTAAAGGGTATGAAGATTGAGAATGTAATAAACAAATGTCGAGGAATCGATTGTGCTGGCAGAGGAACTTCTTGTCCAGACCAGTTATCTAAAGCCCTTGAAGAGATAATTCGAATGCAATATTAAAAAGCAAATTTCTTCAGTAATTTTTAATAACAATATGCTGCACCAAGCTGATCTTCAGGAATCATATACTTACCAAGCAACGCATCTATATGGTACCATACTCCATTTAATTCCACCTGATTCCAATAATGTGGGTTACCTCGCAATGAGCCTTGAACTATTTTTGCATTGTAACCTGCTTTAGTTAATAATTTGTACATTAACGCGGCATAGTGTTGAGAAGTACCCCCACCATTTTCTAACGCAAAATTTACTAATTCTTCAGTACTTCCTCCAGGAGCATTAACATAATGCATATTATTTCGAACATAGTTATAAATACTAACTAAACTTGTTCCGGTAGAATCTAATATAGAGCTTATACTAAATTTGCTGCTATTTGTATCACACAATATTTCTTCTATGGCTTCAACATCTAATTCATCCGGCTCATCTATTGGCAAAATGTTATACTCTGGATTATTATATGTTTTGGCATAATATTCTTCTTGCTTTGGTTCGTCCTTTTGTGGCGGATCTTTTTCTTTACTTTCTTTATTTTCTTTGTTTGCTTTTTTGTTTTTTATATTGGATACATTTTGAGTTTTGGTTAGTGCTCCTGAATTATCGAAGACATATATTTTTTGCCCTATTCTATGAGTTCCAACTAAATTTTTACCATATTTGTCTTTATAATACTTTTTACCATTTTCACTTACCCAGCCAGTAATTAGTGCTCCGTCATCGTTTAGATAATATAACTGCGAGTCAATTTCTTGTTTACCGGTAACTTTTTCACCATCGTTGTTAAAATAATAATTTATCCCATTTATTGTTGTCCAGCCTTTTGCTAAATTGTATGAATCATTAAAATATACGTTTTTCCCATTTAAATCCACATAGCCTGTCTGCAAAACACCATCTTCATTTGCATAGTACGTATCATTTCCATCTGATATTAGTCCCGTTTGTAAGACACCATCGTTACTAAAAAAATATGTTTTAGAGTCGATATCTTTTAACCCCGTTTGAACCGCTCCATCATCGTTAAGAAAATATTTTCTTCCACTAAGATTTAAAAATCCACTTTTAGCAAATCCTTGATCATCAAAATAATATTTTTGATTATTTATATCTCTAAATCCAGTATAAAGAATACCAGTATCTTCATCAAAATGATAATCTAGTCCGTCTATTTTTTTTGTACCCTTTTGGAGAATACCATCTGAATCGAAATAATATTTTTCACCTTCAATCTCTTGCCAAGATGTGCGTAAAAATCCATCACTGCCAAAATAGTATGTATTTCCATCAATATCTGTAAAGCCTAATGCTTTCTGATTATTTTCTAATATGTAGTATCTTCCATTTTCCGATTCGTGCCAGCCAATAGCACTTATTCGATTATTATATTGTATTAAAAATATAGTAAAGAAAATAATTAAAGTAATTATGACCCCTGATATAAAAATTTTTTTCTTATCTTTGAAATATTTGCTAAAAAACATTTTTCTTACGCCTACTTTCTTGCTAATAAGTCTTATTTTTATTAATTTTATCATAAAATTAATTATGTTTCAATTATTTTTATTTATTTTCTTTAAAAAGTGTTGACATTGTTTTTTATTTGTGATAATATACAAATAAGCTAATATAAAATATTAATAAAATAGGTATTTCAGTTAATAAGGAGGCGAAAAAATGTATGTCTCGAGCGAACGTAGAAAAATTCTATGAACTGTTAAAGTCTGATAATAAAATTAGAAAACAAATAATAAATGTTAAGGAGAAAGTTCATCAAGAAAATAATAAAACTTTTAATGATGAATACGTTATTTCTCAAAAAATTATTCCAATTGCAAGGAAAAATCATTTAGACTTTACACCAGAGGAATTTATTGACTACACAAAAGAACAAATTGGGGCACTAGATGAAGACGATTTATTAAATGTTTCCGGAGGTTTAAATTTAGCTGGCAAAGCAGTTGCAGGACTCTTCTCTTTTATGAGCTTAGCTGGACCTATTGCAGGAGGATTGTCTCACTCAACCTATGCTGTTGATCCACCGCCAATTGTTCAAACAAATAGTGTTGAAACGCAAACTGAGCAAGCAAATGAAGCTACAAATCAAACACAACAAGAAAATATTCAAATTGCTCAATTGCAACAAGAAAATGAAGGACTTAAACAACAAATAGCGAAGATTCAAGAAGAGCTAAAAAAGAGTAAACATGTTCGTTTTGGATATAAAGTTGACGATGAGCAAAAACTTTTATTACAAATTTCAAACCAGTCTAAGGAAATCCAAGATCTAGAGGAAGAATTACAAGAGGCTAACTCAAAAATTCAAGAACTTGAAGATGAAATTTCGATAGATGTTAAAAGTTATGTTAAAAGTGTGAAAGACTTTGCTATCAGCCTTAATTATCAAGCAAATAGATTGGTTCAATTTTTAAATAAGGTTCAATATATATCCTTAGACGATGTGGACGAAAACCATAGACCATTGCTTATATCAGATATAAAACA
Organism: uncultured Clostridia bacterium; assembly: GCA_944384705.1. Classification (GTDB taxonomy): domain Bacteria; phylum Bacillota; class Clostridia; order Oscillospirales; family Acutalibacteraceae; genus CAG-557. Next base: position 62,078 of record CALWUI010000003.1, on the reverse strand, counting down.
TGTTGGGAATCAAATAAAAGAAGCACCAGACGGAACATTGTATTTACAAGGTCAATTCAGACGGTATTCTGCAGAAGATGCTAATTTGGATCAGGAAGATTTAAAAATGATTTTAGAATTTTATAATGAGGTTAAGTAAATATTAAAATTAAAAGGAGAGTGTTTAAAATGTCTAGAGAAAACGTAAAAAAATTTTATGATTTGGTAGCTAGCGATAGAGAGTTAGCAAAAAGTTTAAATGGTTTGGATAAAGAAGTACAACTAAAAACTTCGGACTTTGCAAAACTTAAAGATCTTGTTGAGGAGAAAATAATTCCTTTAGCAAAGAAAAGAAACTTAGAGTTTTCTGCTGACGAACTGATTGAATATGCTAACAAAAAATATATGGAATTAAGCGATGAAGATTTATTAGATGTAAGTGGGGGGCTTTCTCCTCGTAATACTGCTATTGGATTGGCTTCTGTGTTATTTTTGTCACTTGGTACAGCAGCTACAGTCAATCTTCTCCCATCTTCCCCTGAACAAAGCCAATCCATATCAACTACTTATTCAAAAACAGATGAAGAAAATAATCAAGCGGATCCACGTGTAGAACAATCTCAAAGTGAAGATGTTGATTCCAATAGCGACGAAATTAATTCGGAAGCAGGTCTAAGGTCCGAAAGTGCAACCCCAGCTGGCCAAATAACTCAAGATGGTGAAGAACAGGCTCTTACTGAAAACTTTCAGGAAACTATGCAAAGTGGTGTGCAACCTGTTGCCGAGCAAGCCGCTGATAATAATCGTTTAGAAAGTGCGACGACAGGCGCACCGGCGGTTTCTAGCAGCACGACTACAAATTCCATTCGGCATACTACAAATACTCCAACAGTAACACCTTCTTCTGAAACTCCACGTTCTTCAGTTGATACTGACTCTGAGCTGCAACCTTCACACCTAGAAATTAAGCCTATTAAGCACGCGATGCCGCTGGCAGGTGCGATGACAGATGACAGCTCGGATACCTCTGTGCCACCTGAGCTGAATGATGAAGTGCCACCTTCATACCAATTAACTAAGATTATTACGCCCGCGATTCCGCTGGCAGGTGCGATGACAGATGACAGCCCGGATACCTCTGTGCCACCTGAGCTGAATGATGAAGTGCCACCTTCATACCAATTAACTAAGATTATTACGCCCGCGATGCTGCTGGCAGGTGCGATGACAGGTGACAGCCCGGATAACTCTGTGTCACCCGAGCTGAATGATGAAGTCTCTGAAGTGGCCAACGTTGTGGCTAATTATGTGCGCGAACAATTATATAATATTTATAATTCTCGCTATGGTTCGACTGACGTTTCTGTTCCCTTCACTCCAGCCCAGTTAACATCTCAAGCTAGAAGTATTTCCAACATGCTTTCTTCCTCATTTAAATCTGAGATCGAACATTTAGATTGCAAAGATCGTACTACCATTATACATGAGCGCAATTCGACTGACATTAAGTTTACTATTCGCTCTGCCGACAACAAATCATCTATTACGCATGAGATCGATGTTTTAAAACTATGCCAGAACTATCAAGATAATAATAAAAATAATTTTTTGGAGTCGCTTCCTGATGCTTATTTGAGTTCTCTAAGAAGCACAACGAATGAAAACTTTATATTTAATGATAGGGCTATTAAAGCCGGCCAAGCCGATGTAGTTGAAAAAGCAATTCTAAAATTACTGCCGGAAAAACCTGTTACTTACGGTGCCTCATCCAACGACTCTAACATACAAGAAATTGCAAAAACAGATGCTGGTAAACTTGCGTTGTTTAATGTAATGAAGAATACAGATGCTATAGTTGATCATATTAGAACAATAAAGTCATATTACTTCTCTATTGATTTCCCTGAAGGTAGTGCTTTTATTACGCTGGATAATGTTAACAATTCTAGTGTTTGGAATGAATCAATTACTGTTGCTCACCCTGCAATAGTCGACGCTGAACGTGACTATAATACTCATTTATCCGAAATACACTTCGATATAGATGCAGTTCAAAAAATTCTTGATGATATGAGTAATGAATTAGGCATACCTTCTGAAAATTCGGTTTCATATACTCAGTTTGGGCATTTGGGACGGACAGCAACACAACAAGCTAAGCATCTGTTAGAAACTTTAAATAAAATCTCAAGTTTTGAGCAAGTTAAATCGGAAGATTTAGCAGGTTTAAAAACTGATATACAGCACTTGGCTGACCAGCTTAATAAGGATAAAAGTGGAAAATATTACTTTGCCGGAAGAACAGGTCGTGGTTACTGGAATAGCAATAGCGCGGAATTCGAGCGTATAATTAACTTTGCTCATGAAGCTGGATTTCAATGTGGATTTGAAAAAACCTTTAATTATACCTCTTTCAGTCGCGGTAGGTTTACTTCTGCAGATTCGCAATATTCACACATTTTTGATTGGTTCTATGCCAACAATATGGTTAATAATGATCAAATTTTAACTCGAATTTCGCCTGACACAGTCGATGCTTTCAAGAATGATGTTACCTATCTTGCACAACGTATTACGAAAAACGATGATGGTTCGTTATCCTTAAGTGGTACCATTTCAGCTTTCTCAGAAGACGAATTACAAGATCTAGTTGATTTGGCACACAATTGCGGAATTCAATGTGGATTTGAAATTTCAACAACATAAACTAATTCTAAACATATTATTTGTATGTTTTAAGCAAAAATATAAATCACCTCATGTTGCACCACTTCCAGTGGTATAGTAACTTGAGGTGATTTTGGCTAAATTTGATATAAAAATATTAATGTTTTCTTTAAATGGATAGCTCTTTATTAAAAATCCTTTGATTTAATGCTTCTAATATTACGGCAATAGCACCATCTCCAGAAACATTGCAAGCGGTTCCAAAACCATCTTGAGCTACATGTAACGCTATAATTAATGATAACATAGATCCATCAAATCCTAACATTGACTGTAAAATTCCGGATGCTGCCAAAATAGCTCCACATGGGACTCCAGGTGCTGCAACCATCATTACACCCAGAACCATTATAAACGGTAGCATAGCTGCAAATTCAATTGGTTTTTCACTAACTAGCATTACAGCAATAGAACACGCCGTTATAGAAATTACGCTCCCAGATAAATGAATTGTGGAACATAAAGGCAATACAAAATCTGCAATATTAGAAGATACTCCATTCTTTTTGGAACAGTCGATAGTGATTGGAATAACCGCCACAGAAGATTGAGTCGCAATTGCAGACAAATACGCTGGAATAATATTTTTTAATAGCTTAAATGGATTCCTTTTAGCTATCACTCCTGCAATAAAATATTGAGCAAATAGTGTAAAAATATGCAGTGTAATTATAACGATAAATACCTTTGAAAAAACTGAAAGAATTTTAAAAACCTGACCGGATGCAGACATTTTTGCAAAAATTCCAAGTACATATAAAGGAAGAATTGGAATAATTAATTTTTGAACCATAAGATTTATAATATTATGAAATTCATTAAGACATTTTTTTATGTAACTTTCTTTTATTGTTGATACACCGATCCCAATAATAAAAGCTAAAATAAGTGCAGGAACAACATCCATAATCGGAGTAATATTAATTTGAGATAACTGAGAAAAGACTGTTCCATTTGGTGATGAAATTGTGTCAAAAATATTATGGGGAACATCATATAGAAATTTTGGAAAAAGGTTGATAGAAATAAAGTATGATAAAAACGCTGCACATATCATAAAAATATAAGAAATACCTGTTGTTATTCCTAACATCTTACCTGAAGCTTCTAGAGAACTAATTCCATTTGTAACAAAAGCTATAATTATAAGAGGAACCGCAAAATTTAATAACTTACTTATAATGATATTTATTGCAATAAAAAGCTCTGTAATTTCGTAAGGCAAAAAAAGACCTATTAAAACTCCTAAAGAAATTGCGATAATTATCTTTATAAGCAAATTATATTTATAAAAAAATGCCTTCATTTTGTTGGCCTCCCAGATTATTTTATTTATTATTAACTCAAATTAAAACATATCTAAAAATAAATTATAAGAAATATCATCGAATATGCAATTATAGCTTTTTATATTTATTATTACAATATATTTTAAAGAAATATACCATATTTCTTTTATTAAGTCAAATCCTAAATTACTATTAATAGAAAAAATATCATTACTGATTTTTCTTTTAATTTGCATATTACTAAATCTTGAAAAAATTTATATAAAATGATAAAATTAAATGTATTTTAAGTGAAGTGAGGGCTTAAGTTGAAACTGAAAAATTGGAGATTTTCTCAGTTGAACAAGATTAATGCACAAAAAATAGCTTATGAAAATAAAATCCCATTTTTTCTTGCAATGATGCTGGATGTAAGGAATATTGTGGATAATATAAAAATACAAGAACTTTTATCGGACCAAATCGAAATTTCAGATCCATTCAGTTTTATCGATATGAAAAAAGCTGTTGACAGGATTAAGTTGGCTATTGATAATTTTGGAAAAATTTGTGTTTATGGAGATTACGATGCCGATGGAGTAACTTCTACTGCGTTACTTTATCTTTACCTCGAAAACTGCGGTGCAAATGTTACATATTATATTCCAGACAGAAATAGCGAAGGTTATGGTTTAAATATTTCTGCCATTGATAAACTTAATAACGAGAATGTATCTTTAATAGTTACTGTAGATAATGGAATTTCTGCATTTAATGAAGTTGAATATGCAAATTCTCTGGGAATTGATACTATTATCACAGACCATCATCAACCTCCAGAGCGCTTACCTGAAGCAGTTGCTGTTGTTGATCCGCATAGAACTGATTGCATGAGTGCTTTTAAAAATCTTGCCGGAGTCGGTGTGGTTTTTAAACTAATCTGTGCACTTGAGGGCAATGATGTTGATATTGACTTTATTTTAGAAAACTATGCAGATTTAATTTTAATCGGCACCATAGGTGATGTTGTTCCATTAACTGGCGAAAATAGATTTTTAATAAAAAAAGGATTAGAATATTTAAAAAATACAAATAATTTAGGCATTAAAGAGATTTTAAAAATGGCTAAATTAGAAGATAAACCGATAGATTCAATAAATGTTGCTTTTAGCATTGTTCCAAGAATAAATGCTTCGGGACGATTGAGCTTTTCTAATAAACTAGTTGAGCTTTTGACTTCTGAAAATTATGAAGAAATTCAAGCTATTGCATCTCAGGTAGAAAACGATAATATAAAACGCAAAGAAATAGAAAATAATATTCTAGTGCAAGCAGAAGAACTTTTAAAAAATGAACCCAACCGAATTTATCAACGAGTTTTAATTGTTGAAGGCAAAGATTGGCATCCTGGAGTTATAGGAATTGTTGCTTCAAGACTTTTAGAAAAATACGGTAAGCCCGTAATTGTAATTTCTATTATGGGAGATCGAGCAAGAGGCTCATGCAGGGGTATTGAAGGGTTTTCTATATATGATGCAATAAGAGCTTGTTCTGTTTATTTGATAAGATTTGGTGGGCACCCTTTAGCTGCAGGATTTGAATTAAACTACGATGATCTAAACAGATTTAAAGATGATATTAATTCTTTTGCAAGAAATTTGGGAGAGATGCCTTATTTAAATTTAGATATAGATTGCAAACTAAATCCGGATGTGCTCAGCATTGATTTGATTAATCAATTGGAGCCATTGCAGCCATTTGGAAAAGATAACCAGGAATTTGTTTTTGGTTTATGTAAAATGACTATTTGTGGCATTCAATTTGTTGGTTCAGAAAAAAATCACCTTAGACTAACATTAATGCGAAATAACTGTAGAGTTTCTGCTATGAAATTTTTTACAACTGAAAAGGAATTCTCATATGAGTTAAATAATGTTGTCGATTTAGCCGTTAAAATCTCAAAGTCTGAGTATAAAGGTCAAGAAAACTTGAATTTAATAATTGAGGATATTAAATTTTCTTGTGTTGATAATGAGGTTTTACTTAATGAGAATAGGATTTACGAAGCAATAAAAAGAAAAGAATTTGTTGATTTAGGTATTTTAAAAAAGCATATTCCAAATCGAAATGATTTTTCTCTTTTATATAAATTTTTAAAAGCAAAAAATTCTCTTAGCATTGATATTTCTGTGCTTTATTATAAGGTGAAAAGTTTTAATATTAGTTTTTGTAAGTTGCTTGTTATGCTAGATGCAATGTCAGATTGCAAACTTATATCTGTAAAAATCAACGGTGATATTTACTCAATAGATATAAATAAAGTTGATAACAAGGTAAATCTTAAGTCTTCTGAGGTTATGAAATTTTTAATGAAAAAGGACGATCGGCAATGAAAGCTTTTTATAAAGATTATGAACAATTAAAAAAAGACATAGCCGCTTGTAATAAAAATTTTGACTTAGATCTGATAGATAAGGCTTATAATTTTGCAATTAATGCACATAATTCTCAACGACGCATATCCGGAATCCCCTATATTTTGCATCCTACCTCTGTTGCTTGCATATTGGTAGAACTCGGGATGGATACTCAGTCAATAGTTGCAGCTTTGTTGCATGATGTTGTTGAAGATACTTCTTATAGTATTTTTGATATAGAAAAAAATTTTGGAAAAGAAATCGCTAACCTCGTGGATGGTGTTACTAAACTTGGAAAGATACCTTTTTCGTCACAAGAAGAAGAACAGTCAGAAAATATCAGAAAAATGTTAATTGCTATGTCGGAAGATATTCGAGTTATAATTATAAAACTCGCAGATAGGCTGCACAACATGCGCACAATAGATTGTATGGATCCTCAAAAAAGACGAGACAAGGCACGAGAAAATATGGAAGTCTACGCTCCAATTGCACATAGACTGGGTATTCGGATGATAAAAGAAGAGCTTGAAGATCTATCCTTAAAATATCTCGACCCTGTGGCTTATGAAGAAATAGAAAATGAACTTGAATTAGGAAAAGAAGATCGAGAACATCTTTTGGCTATTATTAAAAAAAGAATAGAACAAAAAGTTATGCCTTTTGTTCCTGATCTATACATTGAAGGAAGAGTAAAAAGTATAAACGGAATATATAGAAAAATGTTTATAAAAAATCATTTGATGGAAGAAATTTATGACGTTTATGCTGTTAGAATCATTGTTAATACGGTTAATGATTGCTATAATATATTAGGTCTTATTCATGAAGCTTTTAGACCTATTCCAAACCGATTTAAAGACTATATCTCTACACCAAAACCAAACATGTATCAGTCTTTGCACACCACGGTTATTGGCAAAGAGGGAATCCCTTTTGAAGTACAGATACGAACTTGGAAAATGCACTATATGGCAGAGTATGGAGTCGCCGCTCATTGGAAGTATAAGTTGGGGTTAAAGAATAAAAAAGATTCTCTTGATGATAGTTTAGCCTGGATTAGAAATATGCTTGCAAATCAAAACGAAAACGGCGATGCCGGAGACATCGTTAGAATGATAAAATCTGATTTGGTGCCAGAAGAAGTTTTTGTTCTAACTCCAAAAGGCGATGTAATAAATTTACCGGCTGGTGCTACTGTCATAGATTTTGCTTATGCAATTCATACAGAAGTCGGGAATCATATGGTAGGTGCAAAAGTAGATAAGAGAATTGTTCCTATAGATTATAAGGTTAGAACTGGCCAAATTATTGAGATTCTTACCACTAAAGACCATAACAGAGGGCCAAGCCGAGATTGGTTAAAGATTGTAAAGACTAGTGAGGCTAGGAGTAAAATCCGGCAATGGTTTAAACGAGAGCGACGTGAAGAAAATATTGTTCAAGGCAAAGCCGAGGTAGAGCGAGAATTTTACAGAGTGGGAATTAGACTTGATGAAAACAATTTAAAGCAATTTTTGACTTCTATTTCTAAAATGCATCGCTGCGAAACTGTTGATAAATTTTATGAAACAATCGGTTACGGTGGAATAATACTTAGCCGTGTAATGCCTAAAATTAAGGATGAGTATAATAAATTTAAAAATAATGAAATTATTAATCCTGTTAAAACAATAAAAAAAGACTTTATTTTTGAAAACAAAGTAAAAACTAAAGGTGTAGTTATTGACGGAGTAGAAAATTGTCTTGTAAAATTCTCTAAGTGTTGCAACCCTATTCCTGGAGATGAAATTATCGGATTTATTACTAGAGGTTATGGGGTGTCTTTGCATAAAAGGAATTGCATAAATGTTCCACGAGATATAAAAAATTCTGCAGAACCTAATCGTTGGGTAAATGCTCGTTGGGCTAACAACGTTAAAGAAGAATTTAATTCTGATGTAAAAATATTAACTACAGACAAGCCTAATATAATTGCTGAGATAAATATGCAGATTTCTTATATGCATGTAGAAATTCGATCTTTTACACTTAATAAATCTAATGATGGTATGGCTCAAATTTATATGTCGGTTCTTATAAAAAATATGGAACATTTAAAGTCCGTTATAAATAAAATATCAAAAATAAATGGAGTTATATCTGTTGAACGGGCTTAGTAAAATGAGGGATTCTGTATGTTGATTGTAGAAAATTTTAAAGTTGGTCCTTTAGAGACAAATTGCTATTTGATAATCGATAAAAAAACTCAAAAGGCGGCTATTATAGATCCTGGTGGAATTTCTGCTGAGTTGGATAAGAAAATATATTCGTTGGGTGAAGAAAATGTCAATTATATTTTAATGACCCATGGCCATTTTGATCATATAAGAAAAGCTACAAGATATAAAAAATTAACTGGAGCCAAATTAATGATAGGCGTTAATGAGGCTGAATTTACAAAAAATAAAAAGTTAAATCTTTGTCGGATACCTATGCCTCCCTTTGAGGCTGATGTATTATTGAATGATAATGATATTATTAGCTTGGGAGAAACCAAAATAAAAGTCATGTATACTCCAGGTCATACAGTTGGTGGAGTCTGCTTTATTACTGAAGATTTTTTGTTTTCTGGAGATACAATTATGAATGGAAGTATTGGTAGATATGATCTTGAAACTGGAGATTTTAATCAGATGAGAGAATCTATAAAGAAAATTTTAGGCCTATCAAAAAATTATATAATATATCCTGGGCACGGTGATCCTACAACATTGCAAGAAGAAAAAAATTTGTATCTTAAAAATATATAAATATATTTTTTAAGTTAAGAACTTTTTTTTATAACAGACATAAACTAAAACGATGAGGTGTTGTTTTTTTATGACAATTTTTGAGAATTATTTTGAAAAGGAACATTGGACTTTAGAAAAAATAAATCATAACGCAAAAACATGTCCAAAAGACTTTGTGGATTACATAGAAAAGGCTTTTGCTAGGCAAATAGAAGAAACAGTGGATTATATTGAAAAAAAACTTCCAAAATGCAAAATATTGATGATATCTGGACCATCATCTAGCGGAAAAACAACAACCGCAAATATGTTAAAAGATGAATTAATGCGTCGCGATATTTGGAGTACTATAATTTCGTTGGATGATTTTTATGTTGGTATCGCAAGATTACCGTTATTAAAAAATGGAGCCAAGGACTTTGAATCTATAAATGGGCTTGACATAGAGCAAATAAAAAAATGTATAAGCGATATCGTATATAAAGGCTTTTGCGACATGCCTATATATGACTTTTCTATAATGGCACCATCTGGCAAGAGAAGGCAGATAAATCTGCCAGAAAACGGAATGATAATAATAGAAGGGCTGCATGCTCTTAATCCTATAATTACAGATGGGTTGCCGCTTGATAGTATATTTAAAATTTATGTAAGTGTAGAAAATGATGTGGTTTTAAGTGAAAATAAAACAATTTCAGCTAAATCAATAAGACTAACTAGGCGTGTTTTAAGAGATTTTTATTTTAGAGCAACTTCGGCCGAGCGAACCATTTTAATGTGGAACAATGTTTGCAGAGGAGAAAATCTTTATATAAAACCACTACAGGCCGAAAGTGATGTTTCGATAAATTCATTTCACGCTTATGAACTATGTGTTATGGCTCAACAAATGATTAATTTATGCAGCTCTATCAATGAAAATTTTGATTTATATGAATCTGTTCAAAAATTAAACAAAAAATTGTGTATGTTTGAATATATAAGTGAAAAATTGATTCCTAAGACTTCTTTGTTAAAAGAATTTATAAAATAAAAGTAAAAAACTTTGCTGTATTAAAATATAGGAGAAAGATTGTGTTTAAATGCCGAAATACACTCGTTGAAAAAATTGTTATGCCATCTGTTATCGCGGCGATTTATGTGGTTTTAACAGCTATCTCAGGTCTTTTTGGTTTGTCTTATTATGGTGTGCAGTTTAGAATATCTGAAGCTTTGACGATTTTGCCTGTGTTTTCTCCTTATGCAATAACAGGATTAACTTTGGGTTGTTTTATTTCAAACTTTGCTAGTCCTTTGGGTATAATTGATATAGTTTTTGGGACCCTTTCTACGTTTCTCTCTGCTGTTTTAACAAGAAAGTTGGCCTTTATAACTTTAAAAAAAATTCCTATACTGGCTCCTCTTCCTCCGGTAATTGTTGGAGCTATTTTTGTGGGAGCTATGCTATCGTTTTTGTTGCCAAAAGGATTTAGCTTTTATTATTTTATTATATTTGCATTAAGCGTTGGCGCAGGTCAGTTTGCTGTTTGTTACGGATTAGGAATCCCATTATTTTTTATTATAAAAAAATTAAAAATATTTAAAGAATAAAATAATATAAAGAAATAATTAATTTGGGAGGAATTTTGAATTGAACGAATCTGTGAAAAAAACGTCTAAAACACTAAAGGATTTGTCTCCTGTTAGACTAATTGTATCTAGTTTTTTTTCTATAATTATTTTAGGTGCATCTCTTTTGCACTTGCCATTTGCCTCTAAAAATATGCTTCCTGTCAATTTTATAGACGCTTTATTTACAGCCACATCTGCAGCCTGTATTACCGGGCTTACTCCTTTTGATACTTATACTCAATGGTCAACTTTTGGCCAAATTGTAATATTGCTGCTAATTCAGTTTGGTGGTCTTGGAATTATTACGTTTGCAACAGGATTTACTTTATTTTTTCATAAAAAATTAGGTCTTAGAGATATGCAAATCGCAAAAGAATATACAAGTGGAAGTGTGCTTAATTTACCTAGATTGATAAAAACTATTTTAGTTTGGTCGCTTGGATGCGAACTTTTAGGTGCATTAATATTGGCTTTCAGGTTTGTTCCACAATTTGGGCTCAAAAGTGGATCTTGGATATCTATTTTTACTGCTGTTTCGGCTTATTGCAATGCAGGTTTTGATATTATGGGCATTGTTAATCCTGGAGCAAGCTTTATTGGCTATGCTACAGATGCACTGGTATCTTTGACTATTTCTTTTTTGGTTATTCTTGGTGGCATCGGCTTTGTTGTTATAAGCGATATTTATTCTTGCATTACTCGAAAAATAGAAGATCACAAGTCGCATCCTAAATTAAATCTACACTCGTTTATCGTTATTATAATGACATTGACTTTGTTGGCAGTTGGAACCATATTGTTTATGTTTTTTGAATATGACAGAACTTTACTCAGATTTAGCTTTTTTGAAAAATTAAATATATCTTTCTTTCAGTCTACCGTAGCAAGAACAGCAGGATTTTTCTCTGTTCCTATAGGCGAGGAAAAAGCTTTAACTAAGTTGCTTACTATTGTACTTATGTTTATTGGAGCCTCTCCTGCATCCACTGGTGGAGGCATCAAAACTACAACATTTGTTGTGATTTTGGCAACATTGCGTAGCGTTATTAAAGGTTATGATGATACAGTGCTATTTAAACATAAAGTAGAAAAATTTACAGTTTATAAATCTTTTGCACTAACAATTTTAGCTTTCTTTTTAATCTCAATTGTTACTGCAATAATTGCAATAACAGAAGCCACGAAGGATATTACTGTTCTTGATATAGTTTTTGAAACTGTGTCTGCTTTTGCTACAGTAGGTTTAACTACTGGCATTACGAGTATGTTATCTAATTTATCGAAAATACTTATTATTTTAACGATGTTTATTGGAAGAGTTGGTCCGATCTCATTTATTTTTTCAGTATCATTAACGAAAGATAAAAACTCTACAAAAGTTTTACCTTCTAGTAAAATAATTGTCGGTTAATTTTTATGTTAATCTGGAATCTTTAATATCTGGCCAGGATAAATAATATCTGAGTTTAAATTATTTAATGAGGCTATTTCTGGATATTTTGAGCCAGAGCCTAAAAATCTTTGTGCAATATTCCACAAATTGTCTCCATCTTCTACTGTATAAGTTTTGTATTTTGGTAAATTAGGTGAACTTGAAGTTGGAATCTTTAATGTTTGTCCGGGATAAATAGTATCTGAACTTAAATTATTTAATGAGACTATTTCTGGATATTTTGAACCAGAACCTAAAAATCTTTGTGCTAGAGTCCACAGATTATCCCCTTCTATAACTGTATAATCAAAAGATTTCTGAGTTGCAGGTTCAGAATCCCCTGGCACCGCTTCTGAAGTACTTTGTCCATTTAATTTATTTTCTTCGATTATTGTAGGATAGTCTCTATAAGAAATATCTAAATCGACGTTGCCGCTAATTCCATCAATCATTCCTGTTGAGGAATATTGCCACATACCAAAGTCTCCACTAAAAGTAGGTTTTGGACCCCATTGTGCCAACCATATATCAAATCTATTTAAAATATCCATATCAAGATAATTAACCAGCCAATTCAGGTTCGAATATATGATCATATAATATCCAGCTTTTTCTATAGTGTTACAAAAGGCTAAAGCTATTTCACTTAAATCTTTTTTACTTAAAGATAAAAGTGGCTCATATTCAAAATCTAAAGCAAGAGGATAATTAAATTTATAAGGTTTAACTGTATTTAAAAAATGATTCGCTTCGTCTACTGCTTCTTCTTTTGACAATGCATAGCAATAATGATAAGCACCTCTTGCTATGGATGTTCTTGAGATATTATTAATATTTTCAACGAACTTTGAATCTATCCCCTCACTTCCATAAGAAGCTCTAATCATCGCAAATTCAATTCCGGCTGTTTCTACCTGTGCCCAATCTATATCTCCTTGATAAAAACTTACATCTATTCCTTTATATGGCATAGCATGTTCACTCCATCTTAATTTTCTTCCTATTATTATCTATGAAAATTTTAGTCGATTGGTGATTGACGCGCAAAAAATTTAAATTAAATTAAAAATTCATTGACAATTTATTATTATCATGGTATATTAATAATTAACTGTAAAGGCTCTTACGCTGGTGTAGCTCAGTTGGTAGAGCAGCTGATTTGTAATCAGCAGGTCGGGGGTTCAAGTCCGTCCACCAGCTCCACGGTAATTTTTTAATTCATTTTCGATATTAATTTATTCCAAATTTTTTATTTTTTACGTGAGTAAATGTTTAGTAAGTAAATATTATGTTTGATATAAATTTCAAATTAAATATTTTTAAGGGAGATTTCCAGAGCGGCCAAATGGGGCAGACTGTAAATCTGTTGTCTATGACTTCGGTGGTTCGAATCCACCATCTCCCACCAAAAAAAGTTGCCAAGAGAGGCAACTTTTTGATTTGTATTTACAAGCTAGATACCAAAACAATTAAGAGAACAAAATAGTTAATTCCAAATTCGACATGCATATTTTATACATGTTCTATTTTTTTGTTAAATATACGATTAAACAGTGAGAACAAAAAGTATAATATTGTACCGCCTGCTATTACATAGATTAGAATTGCTGAAGCTTTTGAAATCCCTTCTCCGATATTGGAAGAAACCAAAGCTGGAGCAATTGCCTCACCAACTTTAGAGGCAAGCAAAAATAAAAATGTAACTGTTATCTTGTCAATCTTTGGTTGAATTATATATATTTCTTCAAAAATTACATTTAATCCAAATCCATCTGCAATTCCTAATAAAACTATTGCAACTATTGCTACAGCTAAATTATTAAATACAGAAAATATTCCAATTGAAAGCACAATAAACAAAATATATAAGAATGTAGATTTTTGTACTCCAATCAAATTCATAGTCAGCCTACTTTCTATTCCAGAAGTGTAAGCACTGAGCATAAAATTTAACATCATCAAACCAGATATTAAAGACTGCGAAAGTGAGATTTCATTACCATATAATGGTATGCAATAAGAAACAAAAATGCTTGCCATATATATTGGAATTATTATTAAAAGTATATACATAATTATTTTTACTGATTTAAAGATGTCTATTAAATTAGCAAAAGAAAAACTTTTTTGATTGTCATTGCTGCTTTTTAAATTGGTAATTCCAACAAGCAAGATACTTACTAGAACTAAAATGGATTCTAAAATAAATACAAAAAAATATGACAATCGTTCTGAAATAAGACCACCAATAACGATTCCACAACTTTGGCCAGCGATTTTGCCCGCAGCAACTGTAGCCAAAAGCTTAACCCTCAAATCAGCATCTTTTTCGAATATTGCACATAATTTTGTAGAAGAAATTAGAGCTGCCATTCCTAGTCCTAAAATCCCTCTTGCAACTGAAAATTTAAATAAATCATCACAAAAGCCAGATAGTAATGACCCTCCTGCTGCTAATATTGATCCAAATATTATTAGTTTTTGTACTCCTATTTTGCTCACAATAAACAGACAAACTAATAATCCAGCTATAGTAGCTACCGCACTTATTGTAGTTGGTAAGCTCACTAAAAAGTTAGAGGCAGAACCCAATTTATTAAATAGTTGATATGAAACAATAGACACAAAGCTGGAATCTAGACCTAAAGCTAAAAATAATACAAAGTAAAATATTCTTATTCCACTCTGGCTAATACTTTGTTCTTTTATAATTTTTTCTTGCTGGTTTTTCAACTCATTTCTTTTCTTGCTTTGAGAATTGCTAATAAACAAGCTAATTTCAATAGATATCAATATAGTAACAACAATCAAAATTAAAGCTTCTATTAAAAGATTAATTATATTTTTATTTATAAGATCTTGATTAACCTTATACTCAACGTTAATATAATAATCCTGGTCTGAAATTTGAATTTTATTCGATATAAAATTGTTTTTAGTTTGATAGCTTCTCTGATGTGAATCAGTTACACTTATTTTTACAAGTTCTTCTATATTGCCGCAGATATTTTCTAAATAGTCTTCTATACCTGTTAACTCTCCGAACGGGACTCCTTGATTAACAACATATTCAATATCTCTATCGATAACATTCGAAACAATATGCACCATTTCGCTTAAAGACTTTTGGTATTCATTTGTGTAATTAGAAAGAACATAGCCACCAAGGGCTACCTGAGAAAATATAAGTGAAGTCATCAATAAATTTTTAAATGACCTTATAGATACTCCACCAATTATACTATTTTTAGCAATAACATTATATATAGTAAAAGTAACTAAAATTATAGCTAATAAAATAATTGCACCTGTTATTAAAATTGATTTAATATATTCAAAAGTTAAATCATTTACGTACTTTGTAGAAAGCAATAAAACTATCCTATGTTCGTCATTAATAGGTACAGCACAAAATATCCCAGAACCATTGCTAACGTAGTTTTCCGTTGTTAAGGTTTCAGGAATTTTAACGTCACTTTGCCCAACTGAAGAAATAACTTCGTTTTTAGAGTTTATAACATTAACACTTATTATATGTTCAGATATGATTAACGTATCGTTTAATAAGTCTTCTAAACCATAAAACTTCTCTATAGTCTTGCCAAAGCTTAAAGAGTAATTTATCCGCTGAACTGTACCTATTGTACTTGTAGAGTTTGCATTTACATAAACCTCAGTTATCATGTTTGAATACGACATAACATTTAATACTGAGGATAAAAATACTAATGGAACTGCAACCACAATAAAAATTATTAAGAACCTAGAATATGATAACTTATTACTCATTTTATTTTCTCCTAACTATTTACTTTCATCAGAATATATTTTATCAATAATTAGCAACGTTGAGAATGGAATTTTTAATTTTATTTGTTTAGCAATGTCATAATTTAAAGACATTTTAGGTGTGTCATCATTGACTTGTTCTAACTGATTAAAAGGAGTCCCCTCTAGATAGGCTTTTATTTGAGTTGCAGCAAAATATCCTTGTTCCATAGCGTCATTTATTACAAAACCCATCAACGCACCGTATTCAACCTGTTCTTCACTAAACTGTGCAATTGTAGGAATATTATTGGCATAAATATCTGGTTCTAATAAACCCAACAACTTATCATTTTCAATTGTGGCAGTAGTTATATATAAGCTATCTATCCCCTCTTCTACCAATTCTTTATAAGCTTGTTTTAAATCTTTATAATATCTATCGTAGTCATTTTCGTTTTGAGATTCTACAACATGTTTTTCTACAATTTCAAAGTTCAGTTCAGCAGAAAGTTTTCTTAATTTGTCTATAGCGGAATAAGAAAATGCCTCTGCAGTATCCTGATAAACTACACCTATCTTTTTAAATTTTAAAATATTGTGACTAGCAATTATCTGTCTTTCATAACGGGTTCTGTCTAGATGAGCAAAAGAATTATCTGTATAGCGTTCTATTTCACTTTTGATTATCCCTGCAGAAACCGGATCTGCACATGCAAACACCATAAATTTGTTTTTTGTTTCATTCTCAAGAAAATACTTTCCAGCAACAGTTCCCATTGCGATAATAAGATCAACATCATCTCTATTCACCATTTGAGAGTATTCACTTTCTGACATTTCTTTTACATTAAAGTACATATTCTTTACAAGCTCAATTTTATCTGAGCTATAATTATCACAGATATCGTTCCAAATCTTTAAAGTATCCAGCTCGTTTAGATCTACTTTATAACTGCTATTAATTAGTCCTAAATCTATAAAGCTTGCTAATATTCCAGATAAATTTCGAGAAAAATTATCTAGTCGTTCACTTTCAACATAGCCTATTCGCAACTTTTGGTTCTCAGTTTCTGAGTACGTTTGAAATCTATTATCAAAAGAGAAAAACATAAAAATTGCCGCTAGTATTAAAGAAAAAAGTTTTTTCATTTTATCATTCCCTTATTTCTAACATAATTTTAAACAAATCTTATTAAATTTAGTATATATTAGAGAAAAAACAATAAAAGTTTTTGTGAAAAAGAGTCATGTATTATTGAAAATTATTTTCTTTTAGCTTTTCTCTTAACAATGGAAGTATCATTGCAAGAAAAATGATTGTAAACACCGTTTTTATCAAAGAAATTAATGTTCCATTCAGCGTAAATAATAATGCAGTCAAAAATTCCATTTTTAACAAATATAAATTGACTATTAGCACTTTCATTGCTCTAAGCGTTATATAAATTAAACTGCCCAAAACCGCTCCCACTATATCATAAAAATAATCTTTATCATTTTTTTTATTTTTTTGTGAAATATATCCACACACAAATGCCATAATAAACTTAAAAATAAAGGTAAATGGAAGGGAAGTAATATAAATAGGGTTTAAAATATCAAAAAGAGTTGACCCAATTGCTGCAGATAGTCCTCCATAAAATGGACCCAGAATTACTCCTGATAACAAACAAGTTATATTTCCAAGATGAAATGTTGTGCTAGAATTACCTATAGGTATTACAACTCCTAAAAATGTAGAAATCAAGACAAACGCCGACATAATACTAGTCATAACTAATTTATATGTATTGGATTTTTTCAAACATTAATTCCTCCCCAAAAAAATTCTTTAATATATTATATACTAAAAAAAAAACTGGAGACTATATTAATAAATTTATATTTTAGTTGAAAAATTTTAAATATAAATATATAATAAAAAATAATTTAAAGGAGGTTTAAAAATGTTCTGTACAAATTGTGGTAAAGAACTCCCTGAAGGCCTAAAAGTATGTAGCAATTGCGGATTTAAACTCGATATTACTGAAGATACCACTTTTAATTCGGATTCAATTAACAAAAAAAATCACTCTGAATATTGTAATTCTAGCACCTATAACCCAGATAAAAATTCTCTTTCAACTAGACACAGTAAACCATTAACTACTGTAAATTTCTTTTTAATTCAAGTTTTATTTTTAATTCCTATTTTAAATATTTTCTTTATAATTTATTGGTCGTTAAAAAATGACATAAATGATAATCTAAAGGCTTATGCACGTTCTATGTTGATCTGGCTAATAATTGCTGCTATTCTTTCATTTTTTGCACTTCTAACTTTAACTTTTATGCGCTATCCTCTATCTTTTAGCTTTAGGTTTAGCAACTAATAAAAATTTCAAACAAACAAATCGTATTTATTTATATATAATAGAAGCCCCACTTACTTAAGTAAATGGGGCTTCTTAATTCAGTCCACAACAGAAAAAATTTGCTCAACACATCTTGATTCAATTAAATTTGAATTTTTTTCTGTTAATTTTGATATATTCCCTGTTAAATTCTCATCTTCAAGTTTTACAAATGTTGAATTCTCTGCTGAAACCTTTGCATGTGCTGATCTTTCAACATCGTCAATATTTTCTAAACTCAAGTTATCAGTATTTTCATTCTGACTTTCTTCAATTTGCTTTTTAACTTCCTGTTTAGAAGTTTGCATAGGAGTTTTCTCAGACTTATTTTCTAATGAAATTTCAACACGTCGTTTACTTTTTTCCAGCGTTGGTGTTCTGTTTACAATTTTATTTTCTAGATCTTCTGCACTATCAAATTCTTCGTTATTTTTTTCTTTTACAGTAAATCTATCATTATCGCAGTCATAATTAATTTTAAAAAATCTATGCTCAAATAATCCTAAAGATTTTTTACTATCCTGCCTTGCAGAGATTACTTCCATTTTTAGGCTTGCAAGTATTTTTTCTATTTCTCTAGCGCCCTGATTTCTTCTAGCTGTGGCAATTGCAATTTTTCTTGCCGTATCGCCAAAATCCAAATTTATCGAGAACAATTTTTGATACCTATCAGCTATAATTTTCAATTGATACTGAGTGATTAACTCATAATCATCCTCACTTAAATTTTCAAATTCTATGATATTCAATCTATTTAAAAATGATTTATCATGTACATTATGGGTTCTAGAACCTGTCCCGTCATCCTTAAAAACACCGCAGTTATTTCCTGCCGTTACAGAAGAAATATCCTCATTCGAAATGACTATAACCAGTATACCAGAACAATCTATCTTTTCTCCATCTCTATAGATTACACCTTTATCCATAATAGCTCTAAGAAATTCATCAGTATCTGGCGTACACCATTTATCGTATTCATCAAATATAAGTACAGTATTGGGATTCGAGGCTATCTGCGCAGCAATTGAGTTATCCACATAATAGTAGCTTGAGGCACTGGTATTTCTTTGTTGTTCTCTCATATAAAGAATCTGGCTTTTTACGCTTGTAGTCGAGTCTTTTTCAAAGCAAGACGAATCTATTCTGACCGGCTGAGCGTTAGCACCCATTATAGCTCTAGCCAAGCACTCTGCAGAGAAAGTTTTACCAACACCCGATGGCCCAATCATATATATAATGTCACCTTTGCCATATGGTTTATTGTTTTCTTTTGCCTCGTTTCTAGCATCAATAACCGAAGCTACAATCTCTTTCATTCGCTTTTTTGCTTTATCTTGACCTTTAATGCACTGCAATTCTTTATCAAATGCTTCATTTACAACATCCACATCTTGGTTAATTTTTGAAAATCTCAATTTTATTTTGTCGTACAAACTTTTTGCTGAAACATATAAAGACATAAGTGCAGATAATCCGTAGCTAATTCCACTAAGTCTAAACCCAAGCTGACCAAATTTTTCTATACTGTTTATAGCGCGGTTTACAATATTTTTTGTTCCATTAATAGTGGAATAAAAAATGCCCCTATTTCCAAAAAGTTCACCCAAGAAAGTAAGTTCTTCATCATTTTCTTCACTGTTGCCTAGTACGTTTGCTGCAGTGATATTATTCTCTGCAAAACTTTTAGTTTCACCACACATAAATAAGGTCAGCGCTAAAAATGCTGATAAAAATTTTTTCATAAAAATACCCATCCTTTAGTAAAGCTTAATTAACAAAATTATATCATATTTTTGTGCATGATGCAAACATTTTTTGTATATTGCTCTTTTTACAAGCTTTTAAAAAGGAGATGCCGGACAAATATAGTTTAATTGACCAATTTTTTCTCCATTTTTTATATAAATTCTCGGAATGCGTTTGCTTATTAGGCATAAAATCTCGTAATTAATTGTGTGAGCAAATTCTGCCAATTCTTCAACTTTTATCTCTGCTCCGTTATCTTTGCCAAAAACAGTAACTATTGTATTTTCTTTTACATTTTCAATATCAGTTATGTCTAACATAGTCTGATCCATACAAACTCTGCCGATTACTGGAGCACTTTGTCCATTTACAAGCATATATGCTTTGCTGGAGAACGCTCTCAAATATCCGTCGGCATAACCTATTGGAACTGTAGCAATTTTAGTTTTTCTTTTTGTGACAAAACTTCCTCCGTAACTAACTGCCGTCCCAACATCTACAATTTTTACCTGTGATGCAACAGTTTTTAAACTCATAGCTGGCAAAAGATCCAATTTATTTTTGGCGTAATTTGATGGAAAAAGCCCATACAAAATTATTCCTGCCCTTACCATATCAAAATTTGCCTGCGGATAGTTTAAAATTCCGCCACTGTTGCTACAATGCCGAATTTTTATATCTATTCCGCTATATTCTAAATCCTTGCAAACTGCATTAAAAGAAGAAATTTGTTCATTTGTAGCAATAATGCTTTCACCTGGTTCATCAGCCACAGCAAAGTGAGTAAATATGCCTTCTACTTTTAAACTATCTAGCTCACATACCTTTTTTAACTGCTCTATAGAATCAAAATTTTTTTCTTTATTTTTAAAAACAAAGCCTATCCGGCTCATTCCAGTATCTATTTTTAGATGGACGTTAACTCTTACACTACTTTTTGATGCATTTTTAGATAACTCCCGCGCATATTCTTCTGAGAAAACCGCTTGAGAAATATTCATCTTTGCAAGTTTATAAGCCATATTCGTTGGAGTATACCCTAAAATCAGTATAGGTTTTTTTATGCCATTGTTTCTAAGTTGAATTGCCTCTTCTAAGTTAGAAACAGCAAACCAATCAGCCCCTAATTTTTCGTACTCTTTTGCAAGTGTAACCGCACCATGTCCATAAGCGTCTGCCTTTATTACACACATAAGCATAGTTTTAGACGATATGTTATTTCTTATCTGAAAATAATTATGTCTTATTGCGTCCAAGTCTATTTGTGCCCATGTTCTTCTTAAAAAATGATCCATTATAAAAAATCCTTCTTTCAAAAACCTCTTTTTCTATTATATTCCAAAATATATTATATTCAATTCTTTTATTTACGTCAGTAAAATTAATCTGTATTGATATAATAAATCAAATGTTTTATAATAATCATAAATTAAATTTATGGATGTGTTTATTTATGAACTACGTGGAAAATAATCTGGACTTTTTAAATATTTATGATCCTCCAATTGCAGCAGCTATTAAAGATGAACTTGCTCGTCAGAGAAGAAATTTAGAGCTTATTGCCTCTGAAAATATCGTTTCTCCTGCTGTAATGGCCGCCATGGGCAGTATTCTTACAAACAAGTATGCAGAAGGATATCCATCAAAAAGATATTACGGTGGCTGTGAATATGTTGACGTTGTAGAAGACATCGCAAGAAACCGTGCAAAACAACTTTTTGGCGCCGAACATGCCAATGTTCAACCGCATTCTGGCGCACAGGCAAACACTGCGGTATACTTTTCTATTTTGGAACCTGGTGACACTGTAATGGGAATGAATCTTTCTGAAGGCGGTCACTTAACTCATGGATCTCCTGTTAATATCTCTGGAAGATATTTTAACTTTGTTGAGTATGGTGTTGACCCTGTCACTCATTTTATCGATTATGATAAAGTTGCTCAAATTGCAAAAAAAGTGTCTCCAAAACTTATCGTATGTGGTGCTAGCGCCCACCCTAGAATAATTGATTTTAAAAAATTTAGACAAATTGCAGATTCTGTTGGAGCTTATCTTATGGTAGATATGGCTCACATTGCAGGTCTTGTAGCAAGCGGGCTGCACCCTAACCCGGTGCCTTTTGCCGATTTTGTTACAACTACTACGCATAAAACTTTGCGAGGCCCTCGTGGAGGATTGATTCTATGCAAAGAAAAATATGCAAAATCAATTGATAAAGCGATCTTCCCTGGCACTCAGGGCGGCCCTTTAATGCATATTATTGCGGCCAAAGCTGTATGTTTTGGTGAGGCACTTACTCCTGAGTTTAAGGAATATAATAAAAAAGTTGTAGGAAACTGTAAAACTCTCGCTAAAGAATTGATTGATAATGGGCTAACTTTGGTTTCTGGTGGAACAGATAACCACTTAGCTCTGTTGGATCTACGAGGTACTGGTGTTACCGGAAAAGAATTAGAAACACGCTTAGACGAGGTTTATATTACTGTCAATAAAAATACGATTCCTAATGAACCCCTCAGCCCATTTATTACTAGCGGAATTCGTATTGGTACGGCAGCAGTTACAACTAGAGGGCTTGGCCAGGAAGAAATGAAACAAATAGCTAAGTTCATTGCCTGGGCTGTTAACGATTTTGAAAATAAAAAGGATTACATAAAAAATTCTGTGGCCGAAATTTGTAAAAAATATCCTATATATAATTAATCAAGAAAAATAGGTGGCTTTATATTTAAATGGCCACCTATTATGTTTTACAGTTATAAATCAATTTAGAAAGGATCTTTGCTTTATTATGTCTGCTCCGCTCTCCGATAAAATACGCCCAACTTCTATTGAAGATATGGTTGGACAAGAACATCTTTTGGGCAATGGAAAATTGTTGCGCAATATTATTGATTCTGGCACGCTACCAAACATGATTTTTTATGGACCAGCTGGAGTTGGAAAAACAACTCTTGCCAAAATTTTAGCCAACAACACAAGTAAAAAATTATTTAAATTAAATGCGACTACAGCTTCTACTTCGGATATAAAAGATATTATTGCTCAAATAGATACATTTACTGCTCCAAATGGGATCTTATTGTATCTGGATGAGATTCAGTACTTTAATAAAAAGCAACAGCAAACAATCTTAGAATTTATAGAAAATGGTAAAATAACATTGATTGCATCTACAACAGAAAATCCTGCATTTTATATTTATAATGCGATATTAAGTAGATCGGTTATTTTTGAATTTAAAGCTGTATCTGTTGACGAAATAAAAAAAGCTCTTGTTAGAGCTGTTAAAATTATTGAAAAAGAAGAAAAAGTCAAGATTATTGCCGCTGACGATGTTTTAAATTATATTTCTACGCTCGCAGCCGGAGATGTACGCAGAGCTATAAATTTTTTAGAACTGTGTGACCTATCAACGCCTATAGAAAATAAAGTAAAAGAGATTTCTATAGAAACTGCAACACAACTTAATTTTTCTGGCAATATTCGTTATGATAAGACTGGTGACGAACATTATGATACATTATCTGCTTTTCAAAAATCTATGCGAGGTTCCGACCCAGATGCGGCTATTTATTATCTTGCAAGGCTATTATCCAGCGGAGATTTAATTTCTGCCTGCAGACGGTTAATGGTTTGTGCATGCGAAGATGTTGGTTTGGCATATCCACAAATTATTCCAATTGTAAACTCCTGTGTAAACATTGCCATGCAAGTGGGACTCCCAGAAGCTAGAATTCCACTTGCTGATGCGGTGATTATGGTTTGTTTATCGCCAAAATCGAATTCGGCTTACGTTGCAATAAACAATGCTATGAGTGATATCTCATCTGGAAAAGTTTTTCCCTTTCCACGTCAACTCCAAAACAAACATTATGATGGCTCAGATATAAAAAATAAAGGACAATTTTATCTTTACCCGCATGACTTTAAAAATCACTGGGTGGCTCAGCAATATCTACCAAAAGAGCTAAAGAATATACAGTATTATATTCCTAGCCAAAATAAAACTGAAGAAGCTTTTAATTCTTATTGGAATAAAATTAAAAAGATTTGATCGAAATGCTAGATTTAAACTCTCAGCGCACAGTATAGTGCGCTGAAATAAAATATTTTTGAAATTATAAACAAAATAGTTGACTTTTTATTTTAAATTTAGTATAATTATATCAAAGCTAAGGAGAAGAGGACTTACTATGAGTGATAAAGGGCAAAATAGTTCAAATCTAAAAAAAGTTAACAACAAATCATTAAATAATATCTCAGGTGGGTACGAAATATATTTTGATGATGAAAAAAACAATGGATGGTCTCTGGTATAATGAAAAAAGATGGTCGATCAAATACACATTTACACAGATGTGTAGCTGCAGGACACCGTTGTACAACTTACTTTAATACAGAAAGAGAAGCAGAAAATTGGGCTGAAGAATATTTATATTAAAAATTAAGGAAAGATTATAGCTTAAAAGCTATAATCTATTTTTTATTTCCAGACATCGGTGTTTTTTATTGCGGCATTCTCTGCTATAAATACAGGTACTTTACCTTCTTTTTTCTGTTTTACATAATCTTTTAGTGCTTTAATAGCAATTCCTCCTACGCGCAAGATTACTATGATATTTACAACAGCCATCAAACCCATAAGCAAATCGGCAATATTCCAAACAGTTCTAGAGTCGGCATTAGCACCTAAAAATACTGTTATGAGACAAGTTATTCTAAAAATATTCAGTAAAGTTTTATTATTTTTTATAAAAAGCACATTAGTCTCTGCATAGCAGTAGTTCCCTATTATAGACGTAAACGCAAACGCAAAAATAGAAAATGCAATTAAATGTACGCCTACTGGGCCTACTTGACTCTTTACCGCCTCTTGAACCAATGGAATATCCTCAAGACCAGAATTAAGATCCGCACCAGAAAAAAGCACAATCGTAGCCGTCGCCGTGCAAATAAGCAATGTATCGATAAACACAGATAAAATCTGTGCTAATCCTTGGTTAACCGGATGTAAAACATCCGCAGTAGCAGCTGCATTAGGTGCACTACCCATACCAGCTTCGTTAGAAAATAAACCTCTTTTTGTTCCCATCATCAGTGCGCTCTTATAAAAAAAAGCTCCGAATATTGCCTTAAAATCAAAAGCTTCTTTAAAAATTAATGAAATAATCTGCGGGAATTTATAAAAATTTTTAATGCCAATATACAAACTCAAAGAAATATAAATAATTGACATAACAGGTACAATATACACCGAAATAAATCCAATTCGATACGTACCACCCCAGATAACAAGTGCTGTAATTATAACCAAAATCAGGCCGACAATAACAGGATAAACACTATTTTTATAATTTTCAATATACGGTGTTAAAGCTGAAGATAGCTGAAATGACTGTAGTGCATTGAATCCATAAGCGTAGCCAGCAATCAGCAGGCAAGAAAATAAAATGCCAAGCCACTTTTTGTTCAGAGTTTTTTGTATATAATAAGCTGGACCACCTCTAAACCCGCCATTTTTGTCTTTAACTTTATATATTTGCGCAAGAGTACTCTCTATAAAAGCTGATGCACTGCCTAAAATGGCCATTATCCACATCCAAAAAACTGAGCCCGGCCCTCCGATTATAATCGCAGATGAAATTCCTGCAATATGACCCACTCCAATCTTTGAGGCTGTAGATATCATCAACGATTTAAATGAAGAAACTTTGCCTTTTTCTGCTTTTTCTGTCAAAGATTTGCAGGCATCTTTTAAAAGTCTAAACTGCACAAACTTAGTTCTGATAGTAAAATAAACTCCAGCAAAAACCAATAGTGGAATTAAAATATAAGCATACAAATTGTTGCCAATAGTATCTAATAAATTATTAAACCACATTACAAAAACTCCTTATCTAACACTTCTTTTTTCTTATATCACAACAAACTAAAAAACAAATTATTTTTTGTATAAAGAGATAATCTCTTTAGAAATTTCTTCTGTGTGCATTCCTCTGGAACCTTTAACAAGAATAGAATCATTTTTAGTAATGACTTTTTTTAAGCATTCAAGCGCATCTATGTTCGAGCAAAGCGAATAAACTTTTATATTTTTATTATGCTGCAAAGCACCCTTTGCAATAAATTTTGCCAAATCCCCAACAGTTATCAAAACATCCACACCGACATGTGCTGCAAATTCTCCAACTTCAAAGTGAAGTTCTTGAGTTAACTCACCTAGTTCCAACATATCTGCTAAAACCGCTATTTTTTTGCCGTTATTTTTTGATATCTGCTTTAAAACATTTAGAGCACTTTTCATAGAATCCGGATTCGCATTGTAGCTATCATCTATTAGTGTTACCCCATTTAAATGATGCACATTCTGCCTCATTGCTATATTTTTAAACTTTAATAATCCGTTTTGAATTTCATTTAAACTTAACCCCAAAAAAGAACCGACTGCAATTGCAGCCAAAGCGTTATAAACGTTATGTTCTCCTATTGTAGGAATTACAAATTCTCTACAGCCATTGTCGCAAATAACATCGAATTTTGTCTTTTCATCTTGACAAAAAATATTTTTTGCTTTAAATTTGCAGTCATTTTTTATTCCAAAAGAAGCCACTTTAAACATGTTATTCTTTTGAATTTTACAGAGTAACGGATCATCGCCATTTATAAACAGACAATTCGAATTTTTAAAATAATTTGTAATTTTAAATTTCTCTTTAAAAATATTTTCCCTTGTATGTAAGTTTTCTATATGCGTCACACCGATATTTGTTATAACGGCGCAATTAGGCATAGCTATCTTTGCAAGTTTATCCATTTCGTCTGGTTCACTAATTCCCATTTCTACAACTACAACTTCATGCTTATGCTCCAATTCTAATATTGTCAATGGTAGACCCAATTGCCCATTTAAGTTGCCATAAGTTTTGTGAACATTAAATCTTTCCGATAAAACACTTGCAATCATCTCTTTTGTAGAAGTCTTCCCCACGCTTCCTGTTACTCCTATAATCGGAATATCAAATTTTTTTCGATAATAAGCAGCTAATTGTTGCAAAGCTAACTTTGTATCTTTAACTTTTATGCAGGCCTTATCTCGATCCTTAGCTACAAAATCGCTTTTCGAAACTAAAGCCGCCACTGCACCAGCTGCAAAGGCTTCTTCTATAAAATTGTGACCATCAACATTTTCTCCTATTATTGGAACAAACAGAGCTCCTTTTTTTATTTTTTTACTGTTGATGCTCACAGAATCAACAAAAAACTCAGCCGAACCATTAAGCAAAATGCCGCTTGTCGCTTTTAAAACCTCACTCACAGACAATTTTTCCATATAACTATCGAACCTCACTTAGTTCCTTTAAAATATCTGCAACAACTTCCCGCTCATCAAAATGAATTCTTTTTCCGTTTATCTCCTGATAATCCTCATGCCCCTTACCGGCCAAAACAATAATATCATTATCTTTTGCAATAGAAATACAATATCGGATTGCTTCTTTTCTATCGGGAATAACAATAAATTTTCCGCGAGTCTTTCGCAGCCCTACCTCAATATCCGAAATGATATCCATAACGTCCTCATTGCGAGAATTATCCGCTGTAACCACAGATAAATCCGAAAGCCTACCAGAAACTTCTCCCATCTCATATCTTCTTATTTTTGGTCTATTGCCGCCTGCGCCAAACAAAGTGATAAGCCGATTGGGCCTATACTCCCTAAGCGTTGTCAAAATGTTTTCCATACTAAGAGCATTATGAGCATAGTCAATCAAAAGCGTGAAGTTTCCAGGTACTGGCACCGATTCTATTCTTCCCTTAACTTTAACTTCGTTTAAACCTTTTGTTATAGCAAGTTCAGGAATATTAAAATATCGGCAAACAGATACAGCAGCTAAAGCATTGTATATGCTAAATTTACCAGGGATATCTACATCTAAACTTAAATTTATCTTTCCCTTTGTTTCAAAATGAATACCGATATACCCCGCCTTAGATATTAATTTTTCATTAAACGCAACAATATCTGCATCACGTGAAAATCCATAAGTTTCTACACTACAGGTATGATTTTTTAAAATTTCTCTATAATTTTTATCATCTATGTTAATAATACCAACTTTACATTTTTTAAATAACAGACTTTTACACTTTAGATACTCTTGCATGTCTTTATGTTCATTGCCACCGATATGGTCTACAGAAAGATTTGTAAACACGCCATAATCAAAATCAAAACCATCCATACGATGCCATTTTAAACCCTGCGAAGAAGCCTCCATAACAGCGCATTTACATCCGGAATTAACCATTTTTCTCAAAAAACGCTGAATTTCATAAGATTCCGGAGTAGTATTAATAGTTTTAGTCACCTTGTCATCAATAATTACGCCTAAAGTTCCTATCAATCCTGTTTTTATTCCGGCCTTTTGCAAAACCGTTCTTATCATACAAGAAACTGTAGTTTTGCCTTTTGTTCCAGTTATAGCTACGGTTTTTATTTGCAAAGCTGGGTTGCCAAAAAATTCTGCCGACATAAAAGCCAAAGCTTCTCTAGTATTCTCCACCCTGATAACGGTAACGCCTTGCTTAATCTGCACTTCATCCGAAACGACTACAGCTACAGCACCCTTGTCTAAAGCAGAATTTATAAATTTATGGCCATCAGCTTCATAACCCTTAAGGCAAACAAAAACTGAATTATCTATACACTTTCTCGAATCATAAAAAATATCACTTATTTCTACCTCTAAATTGCCCTGAACAAGTGAAAAATCTATTTTTTTGACTAAATCCGCGAGTTTCATATTATGTCACCTTTAAAAATCAAATTATATAAGCTTAAAAACATAGTATGTTTCTATAATATAATATTGCCACAAAAATGTAAAATAAAAACCGACCTAATTTATTAGGACGGCTTATTGCTTTAAAAAAAGTAAATTTAAATATAAAGGAGCAATAAAAAGTTTATAAAAAATAAACTTGCTGGTGGGCCATCAGGGACTTGAACCCCGGACCAACCGGTTATGAGCCGGTTGCTCTAACCAACTGAGCTAATGGCCCTTTTCATCTTTTTAGATGAACAATAAAATTATAACAGTTCGGTATTTCTTTGTCAATAGTTACTTTAAAATATTTTTTTTATGATTTCTTAGTATATTAAAATTTTGTAAAATATGCTATAATAAAAATGTTTTTAAGATAAATGTAAAGTATAAGAGGTATAATTTTGAAAAATAAAGTTGAAAAAGTTCAAAATGAAATTATTATTGGAAGAAATTCTGTAAAAGAAGCCCTTATTTCTGGTCGAACTATAGACTATATTTTAATTTCTAACAAAGCTCATAATCGGGCTATTAACGATATTACTGCCAAAGCTAAAAAACTTAAAATTCCTATAAAAATATCCGATACTCAAAAATTAAATTCTTTGTGCCAAAACGCCAATCATCAAGGAATCATTGCTTTTGCTGCTGCACATAAATATGCAACCATCGACGAAATATTTGATATTGCTCAACAAAAGAATGAGCCTCCTTTTATAATAGTTGCTGACGGAATTAATGATCCTTATAATCTTGGCGCAATTATACGCACCGCTGAATGTGCTGGTGCTCATGGAGTTATTATTCCAAACCGAAGAGCTTCGGGCTTAACTTTTGCTGTATCAAAAGCTGCAGCTGGCGCTGTTGAATACATAAAGATAGCTAAAGTTAGTAACATTGCTTTAACTTTAGAATTATTAAAGAAACGAAAACTTTGGATTTTTGGCGCAGATATGTCTGGAAGAACTTATTGTCAAACAGATTTTAAAGACGCAATGGCACTTGTTATTGGTAACGAAGGATTTGGCTTGAGTCGGATTGTAAAAGAAAAATGTGACTTTTTAATTTCTTTGCCTCTTTATGGAAGTATAAATTCTCTTAATGCATCTGTTGCCGCAGGAATTCTTATGTATGAAGTTGCTCGGCAAAGATTAGAGTTCTCTGCCATATAGCTTAACGATTAAGGAGTGTTTTTATTTTTGAATCGATTTTTTGATGGTTTGATTAATTCTTTTAAAAATAAAAAGAAAGTAAAATACAAAGAGATTTTTAGTACAACAGAAAATAAATTAAATTTTAAAAATACAAGTCCTTTAGAAGTTCCTGACAGTCCTACTTCCGACAAAGCTCAAGTTAAATCTTATTTAAATGATGAATTTTACAACGAAACAAGATTGGCTGAATTTTTATCAGAAGAAACTAAACTCTTATATCCAGAAGATGATAAAAATATAAAAGAAAAATTGAAGAGAGAAGTAAATTCTTTAAAAACAGGTGCGGTAATACTTTTTTTACTTTTTTCTATCTCTGTTTGTTTTGATGCTTTAATTAGGGTAAAACCAAAATTTTTGATTGAGTTTTGCTCAAATACTTCCACTATATATTCAATTTGCTCAATGATTCTATTAATTCTAAGTTGTTTAGTCGGTTTTAAAATTATAAAATCTGCTTTTTTACACTTCTCTTGTGCTATTTTTACTTTGGACACAGCAATTATTTTTCCATTAATTTTTACCTTTTTTCACAATATAGTCTTGATTATTTTTTCTTTTTTTTATGGTTATTTTAGTTATAATGCACTTACAAGTCTTTTTATTTTTCTTTTTATGCTCACTGTTTTAAATTCAATATCAATAAAAAAGCGAATTCTTTATAATTTTAAATTTATTAACTCGTTGCGCCCTAAATACAATATAGATATTTATTCTTTAAAAGAACTTTTGAATTTAAGAAAAACTAAAAGTAGCCTTTTAACAGCTTATCAATATAAAACAAAGTACCTTAGCAATTTTATTAATAATTCTTTTAAAGTCACTTTTCTTGACTTTATAGTTGCTAATTTTATTCCGGTCAGTATAATTTTTTCTTTATTTTGCGGTATTGTTAATTTTGTTTTTGGCAAAAATTTAATATTATCTCTAGAAATTACTAATATTTGCTTAGTGATTTTTAATCCTATTGTTTTTTCATTTATAATAAACACAGTTATTTCTTCTGCTTGTAGGTATGCGCTAAAAAGTCGTGCTATGATTATTAGCGAAAATGCAATAAATAAATTGTCAAATATTAAAAGCATTGTTTTAAATGATTCTGATCTTTATCCACCTAATAATGTTGTCTTGCGAGGAATAAAAACCTTTGATGGGCAACGTATAGATGAGGCAATACTCTATGCGGCAGCTGTCGTTTGTCAGTTAAATACTCCTATTAGCCGAGTCTTTGACAAAATAATCCTTGGAAAAAGAAAAATTTTGACGAAAGCCTCTGACATAGTTTATAATGAGGAAAAAGGCGTTGTTGGATGGGTTAATGGAAAAAGAATTTTAGTTGGCAATCGTGACCTTTTAAAAGATTTTAAAATTATACCTCCCAGTAGAGATTATGAGGAAAAATATCGAGTGCCTAACTGCGAGCTAACTTATTTTGCCGTTGGCCAGAATCTGGTTGCTATGTTTATTTTAGAATATGCTCCATCCAAAAGTTTAGCTCCAGCTTTAGTTTCTTGCATAAAAAATAAAGACATAAAAATTTTTATAAAAACATCCGATAGCAATATAACTATTCATAAAATATCGCATGATTTTAGCATAGATAAAAAGTTTTTAAAAATTCTTTCATATAAAGATGCGCAAATTATAAATGAAGTATACGATAAAACAGAGCCAAAGTCTGAAGCTTTTTTATCTACTTTTGGCTCCTGCTTTTCGTTTATTAAAACTATTAGTATTTGTTGCATTGCAAAAAGCAACATTGTTTTAGTGGCATCATTACAAATTTTGCAGTTAATTTTAAATATATTTTTAATTTTATATTTAATTTTTTGCTCAAGTGTTTCTTATCTACATACACTTGAGGTAACTGTATACTCAATCTTATGGTTTATTTTTACTTTTTTTGCTTCAAAAATAAAAAATAAATAAAAATTTAAGGAGTTATTATATGTCGTACAAAGACAAAAATTCGGATTATGATTATAACGATGGATTTGAAAATTTGAACGAAAAAAAAGATATCTATAGTAGCTCTAAGCATCATATAAATAATCGTTCAAATATTAATTTAAAAAAAATTCGAAAAAGAAAGATTGTTTTTTCTTTTGGAATAATTATTTCTATTATTATAGGATTAATTGGTGGATCTTTAATATATGCATACAAAATGTTAGATTCATTAAATTATACCCCTATAGACAGAAATGAGTCAGAATATGTTTCAGGGTCAGCGCAGGATCCTATGGTTTTAAATGTAGCTTTGTTCGGAGTGGATCGCCATGAAGAAGCCGATGTGCATAGCAGAAGTGATTCTATTTTGATTTTATCACTTGATAGTAGGAGAAAAAAAATTAAGCTCACTTCTCTAATGCGAGATATGTGGCTTAATATTCCTGGGTATAAAAATAACCGAATTAATACAGCAATTGCGCTCGGAGGAGAAGAGCTTGCAATAAAAACAATTGAACACAACTTTGGTATAAAAATAGATCGCTTCTGCACAGTTGATTTTGAAGGATTTAAAGATATTATCGATATTATTGGTGGCCTCGATATTGAAATTACTGCAAAAGAAGCGCATCATATAAATAACTTGCTTGTAGAGCTAGACGCTGCACTAGTTAAAGGTGGCTTAACACCATTTAAATCTCCACTTCTTAAGGAAGTAGACGGCATACAACATTTAAATGGTGCACAGTCTTTGCAATACGCTAGAAGCCGTAAAGTTCCTACTGCAGAAGGGCTCCATGATGACTACGCTAGAACTTTTAGGCAACGTCATGTAATTTCTTTGGTTTTACAAAAATTTAAATCCAGCAGCTTGCCTCAGATTATTAGTATAATCGAAAAAGCTGGGCCATATATAAATACTAATTTTAAAAAGAATGAAATCATAACACTTAGCAAGAATGCGCTCAAATACATTAAGTATGATTTTGAAGAGTTTAGACTCCCAGAAGAAGGCAATTTTACTGGTCAAAACATTAATGGTGCATCTGTACTTGTTATAAGCGATCTAAACAAAGCAAGATACGATCTTGCAAAATTTATATATGAAGATTCAATTAAAAGCCAGCCCTATCAAAACAAAAGCTCTGATGGCAAAAATAAAGATTCTCAGGAATCAAATAAAAAAAGTCTAAATAGCAATCCCCAAAATAAAAATTATAGCTCCAACAAAACGGCATCTGTTAGTATTAGCAATTATAATAAAAAATCTATAAGATAGATTTTTTACATTCTAAATCACAAATTTATTTTTAGTCAAAAAGATTGTTTAATTTGTACTTTATTTTTTATTTTTAAATTTGCATTAAAAGAACTTCAAAAGACAATACTTATATTTAAAGGAGAAATAAAAGTTGAAGGGAGTTCTTTATTAGATGCAATATAATAAAGTGGAAATATGTGGAGTCAATACGGCCAAGTTAGAAGTATTATCTGAAAAGGAAAAACTTGAACTTTTAAAAATAATGCAAACGGGAACAAAAAAAGAAAGAAAAAAAGCTCGCGAAGCCTTGGTAAATGGAAATTTAAGACTCGTTTTAAGTGTTATTCAACGATTTACAAATAGAGGTGAAAATCTTGACGATTTGTTTCAAGTAGGCTGTATCGGCTTAATAAAGGCTATAGATAATTTTGATATTAACCTTAATGTGAAATTCTCAACTTATGGTGTTCCGATGATAATAGGAGAAATAAGACGTTATTTAAGAGACAATAATTCTGTACGAGTGAGCCGGTCAATGAGGGATGTTGCATATAAAGCCATGCAGATGAAAGAACAGCTGATGGCAAAATCAAATCACGAACCAACTATTGACGAAATTGCCAAAAGATTAGATGTTAAAAGAGAAACCCTTGTAGTAGCTTTAGAATCTATTGTGGAGCCTGTATCTCTTTATGAGCCTGTTTTTTCTGATGGCAGCGACACTATTTATGTTATGGATCAAATTGGCAATAAGAATGAAGAAACAAATTGGTTAGATGAAATTGTTCTGAAAGAATCTATTGCAAAACTTGATGAACGAGAAAAAAAAATTCTCAATCTGAGATTTTTAGCAGGAAAAACTCAAATGGAAGTAGCGTCAGAAATAGGCATAAGTCAAGCGCAAGTATCTAGATTAGAAAAATATGCACTTGATAAGGTAAAAGGTGATATTTAAAAAGTATTTTTTAGTTTAAGATAATTTAAAAGATTTGTAATTAATTAGTTAAATAATACAGCAGTAAAGTAGCATATTTTCAATTTTTTTATAAATATCTTCAATATCGCCTAGTGGAAGTGGATTTTTACCTCTTCCTATTTCTACAGTAAAACCTGGACGGCCAAATTCTTGTATAAACCAATCTTTAAAGCCTCCTCCAACGGCTAACCCTTCTGGTGAAGAAATTTTATATCCACTAAGTTTTGCCATCGATTCTGCTATCTTTTTAGATTTTTCTGGCGTTTTTTCGCCAAAATTCCAATAAATTTCTTCCCCTTGACTATGAAAAGCAACAACGTGTCTAAAATTTATATTTTTGCAGAGCTTGATCAATGCTTTTGTCTCTGGCTCACTTTCTGGATTCTCTCCACCGTATCTGGTAGGTGCAGGGCCGACTATGCTATTTTTTTCTTCTAACTGGTGAAGTTGCTCCCAGTTAGCATTAAAATTGTGATTTAAGTCTACTCCTCGAGCATTTGCTTGCCATGAATCTGTACTGTCATAATTCGCGATCTTTGTAACTAAATCTTTGTATTCTCCTGCAGTCTTAGCTCCATTGATAGAGATTTCTACTCCATCTGGATTAACGCAAGGAACAACTATCAAACCATTTTTATTCAATGCCGTTTTAATATCTAAATGATTTATAAATTTATTATCATAAATAGCTTTACACAAATTTTTAACAAAAGTTAGCACTAATAAGCTAGTTAACCATTCCATACCATGAAAGGCTGCCGCAAAAAGTACTGGCTCTTTTGAACTTCCAATTTTTAAACAGCCTATATCTCGACCACAGAGACTTTTTCCAACAATATTATACTCTATAAATTTATATTTGTTGCGAAGGTCTCCAATAAAATCCTCGCGCATAAGCATATCAAAGCCAACCATAAAAGCACCTTCTTAAAAATATTTACATAGCTTAACTCTTTTTATCAGTAACTATGATATGCATACAAAAAATTAAAGTTATTTCATAATAGCAAAATCAATTAATTATTTTTATCATTTTTTATTTTTAAAAGAATCAATGCTCATATTCTTTTTATCATTTGGCTCAATATGTGCTACAGCATACTCCAAACATTGAATAACCAAGTTATTCAATGAAATTTTATTATTATCTGCAATTTTTTCCATCTCATTTACCAAGTCTATAGGTAATCTAAACGTTTTAGATATTGAATCATGCCCTTTTTCTATTGTCAACATAAAACTCACCTCATGCAACTATTTTACTAGAAAATAATGGCACTTAAAAACACTAATTTTGTCTTGCAAAATTAGTGCGCAAGTTTTATAATATTACTATGCCGCTAAAATAAAGCGATAGGACTTTTTTTATTTACCCTTTTAGAAGTCCCTTATAAATATCGCTTTTTCTAAAACCTGTAATTTTAGAAATCTGTTTAGCGGCATCCGATATGGCACAGCCTTCTTTTAACAATGGTTGTGCCATTTTTACTGCTGTTTCTAAATTTACTTCTTGAGCCAAAGATTTATCATTTTTGTAGCCTTCAAGAACTAAGACAAATTCTCCTTTAATAACTTTATTTCCATAAATTCTTGACGCCTCTTTGAGTGTAGTTAATAAGACTCCCTCATGAATTTTTGTAATTTCATGTACAATTGAAATTTTTCGATTACCAAAAAATTTATAAAAATCCTTTAAAGTTCTCAATAATTTGTGCGGAGCCTCATAAAATATCATTGTTCGCGGTTCATTTTTTAAAGATTCAAGATGAGAAAATCTATTTTTTTTATTTACACTCAAAAAACCTTCAAATGTAAATCTTCCAGTAGGTAGCCCAGATATTACAAGCGCAGAAACAAAGGCACAAGCTCCAGGAACAATAGAAACTTCTATATTTTTTTTGTAGCACTCCCTAACAAGGTCTTCTCCAGGATCAGAAATAGCCGGCATGCCGGCATCACTTACAAGCGCACATGTCTCTCCTTTTAAAATTCTATCTATAATATACTTTCCCTTACTATTTTTATTGTGTTCAAAATAGCTTATTAGAGGTTTTTTTATATCAAAATAATTCAAAAGTCTTACTGTTACGCGAGTATCCTCTGCAGCGATAAAATCTGCAATTTTTAAAGTTTCTATAGCTCTTGCAGAAATATCTAAAAGATTGCCTATTGGTGTTGCTACCAATATTAACTTTCCGATCATAATTTTTCTCCATAGCATTTATAAATCTGATTCATTTCAGCAGATAATTTTCCGCATTCATCTTCAATCAAAAGTGTTGGGAGGGCAACTAACCCTGGCTTTGCGCCCTTTTTGCCCTCTATTAAAAATAACTTTGAAGGAGAATTTTTTCTCTGTTGAACAAAACGAATTTTTTTAGGTTCTATCTTGTGTTCCCTCATAATTTCGATCACGTCGCATAAACGCTCAACTCTATGGCACATACAAAGTCTGCCCCAAAAATTCAAAAATTTTTCTGCACTTTTTACAATATCATCAATTGTACACTCTTGTTCGTGTCTTGCAAGGAGCCTTTCAGTAGTTTTGCTACCAATGCCACTTCCAATAGCTTTATAAGGAGGATTGCATACAACTAAATCACAACTATGTCGCAAAATTTGCGGAATATCACTTTTAATACTTTTATTTATAACTTCTATTTTATCTTCTATATCGCTAATTTTTAAAGATCTTTTCAACTGGTCGCAAGCTTTTTTTTGGATATCTATTGCAAAAATCTTGTTTATTTCTGTCAAACTAAACCAATATAATGGAATCGCCCCGCAACCCGTTCCAATATCAACAGCTATTTCATGCTTTTTCGGCAGAGAAAAATTTGCTAAAATTAAAGTATCCGTACCAAATGTATATTCTTTTGAAATAATCACTTTTACTTTAGATGATAATTTTTCTATTTTTTCTCCTGGGAAC
This sequence comes from uncultured Clostridia bacterium, assembly GCA_944384705.1. Taxonomy (GTDB): domain Bacteria; phylum Bacillota; class Clostridia; order Oscillospirales; family Acutalibacteraceae; genus CAG-557. Next base: position 24,798 of record CALWUI010000003.1, on the reverse strand, counting down.
AACAAATTTTATCCTTCCTTTTTTCTTCTAAAGAAACTATACTCAAATCTAGGCTGCGGCCATGCGGTTTGTTATTCAAACCGCGGTAGTTGCCAGAAACCGTTTTCTGACAACTAGCACGATTAAAAATCGTGCGGCCGCAGCTTATTATGTTCTTATTGGTATCATAAAAATTAACTAGATAAGCGAGCCAAACTATCACAACGCAACAGTTATAGCTCGCCTCATGCATTAAAAATAAATATCTACTCTTGAGAAGGCGCTCCAACGGGGCAAATTGCAGCACATGCCCCGCAAGATATACAAAGATTTGGGTCGATTACATACTTACCATCGCCAACAGAAATAGCATCTACAGGGCATTCCTCAGCACAGACACCACAAGAAATACAATCATTATTAATTTTATAAGGCATTTATCATTTCCTCCTTTTCACGCAGAAATATCTTTTAAATAAGAATTAGAAAGTTTATTACCAAAAAATTCATTAGAATTATTTTTCAAAAACATCCTCTCCTCAAAACAGTATAATGTAATAATCTTAGCATGATTATAAAAAAATTTCAAACAAATAAATTACTCCAAATTTTTAAACTTGTTTATTTCCTTCTCATCAACACAAATTTTTGCATCCTTAATAATTTTCACGTCATTCAAATTAAATGTAACTGGAACTGCTTGCGGAAGTGAATCCAAACGAATTCTTAGTGAACCAATTAAAAGATTTTGCTCAACAACAGTCCCGATCCCTTTTGGAGTTTCAACAATAGCACCTATTTTAGGAGCTTTTTTTAGCAAGTCCTCATAAGCTTTTTGTTCAAAATTCAAGCAGCACATCAAACGACCACAGGTTCCAGAAATTTTTACAGGGTTTAGGGATAATCCTTGTTCTTTAGCCATTTTTATCGAAACTTGATGAAATTCGTCCAAAAAAGTAGAACAGCAAAAAGGCTTGCCACATATTCCCAATCCACCCAGAGATTTAGCTTCGTCTCGAACTCCAACTTGCCTGAGTTCTATACGAGTTTTAAAAATGCTAGCTAAATCTTTAACCAAATTTCTAAAATCAATACGGCTATTTGAAGTAAAATAAAATAGGATCTTACTTCCATCAAACGTATACTCTACTTGAATAAGTTTCATATTAAGCCTATGTTTGCGAATCTTCTCATTAAAAATTTTTGCTGCACGATTTTCTTTTTCTTTTAATTTTTTTAAACGTTCAATATCTTTAAATTCTGCTTTTCTTACAACTTTTTTTAAATTTTTTTCTAATTTGATATCATTTAGTTTTTCTTTAACCACCACTACTCTGCCACAGTCTAAGCCTTTTGTAGATTCCACAATAGCAAAGTCATTAATATTAAACTTTTGTTTAGTGGACAAAAAATAAAAAATCTTTCCAACTTCTTTAAATCTGATACCTACAATCTCAGCCATTTGTCCTCCTTATGCTTTTTAATTTTTTCTATACGCTTCACTAAACACACTAGAAGCAAAATATGTTGATAAAATAGACATATTCACGTTCTTATCTATATAATTTTTAGTTTTAGAAATAACGTCAAGCAAATTTAAAATTTGTTTTGTTGAAAAAGTCTCTGATATTCTCTTTACACAGACATTATCTCCATCAAAATCTTCGTTTACCGATAAAATCATACTCTCTCTAAAAATATTAAGTAAAAAATCCAGACCAATCAAAAAATCTTTTCTATTTTCAGAAATTTTCCCAACAGCCTCAATCAGATCGAATTCTTTAGCCGAACATAAAGCTAATATAATTTTTTTTGTTTCATATATCAAAGCTTCAAAGTCAGCAGAGGCAAGCAAATCATTGGCCAAACCGATGTTTCCTTGAGAAATTTCTGCGATTTTTTTTAAATTTTCTTCAGATTTTTCAGGATATCTCTTTAATAAATAATTTTGTAAATCTAAAATATCTACACGATCTAACGAAAACTGCTGTACTCTAGAGCAAACGGTGGGCAAAATATTCGACAAAGAAATACAAGTGAGTATAAAAAATACATTCTTAGGCGGTTCTTCTAAAATTTTGAGCAAAGCATTTTGTGCAGGAATCCCCATATTATCAATATTAGAAAATATATAAATTTTTTTGTTCGCTTCATTTGGTGCAATATATGCATCCAATCGAATTTTTCTTATTGTCGCAATGCTATAGCTTTGCAAAGTACCACTTTTTTCAGGGTATATAACATCGGGGTGGACATTATTTTCTATTTTTTTGCAATTTAGACAATTTTCGCAAGGATTATTATCCGTTACACTCGAGCATATAAGTCTTTGAGCAACTATCTTTGCGAAGGTTTTCTTTCCCAGCCCTTTTTCTCCCACTAATATAATAGCATGAGAAATTTTATTTTGTAAAAACAGCGGCAGTAATTGTTTTTTTATAGAATCATTCCCGACAAAATTTTTAAAGTTCATAACAATAATCTACCTAAAGTTTTTCAAATCGATCCACATTTAACACAAACACAGTTGCACCACCCACAGTAATTTCAAACGGGATAGTACTATACATTTCTGCTTCAAATGGCGTAGCACTAGGAACACTCTGTTTACGTTTGTTGCTTTTACTTTTGATAATTTTTATAACGTCATCTACGCGATCGTCCGCAACTCCTGTAATGAAAGTAGTATTTCCAACTTTTAAAAAACCACCAGTTGTAGAAAGTTTAGTAACAGAAAAACCGTTATCAGTAAGCGCATCAGATACCGCACTGGCATCGTCACTATTTATAATAGAAAGGACTAATTTCAAAGCAATCACCCTACGGAATAAGATTTATAAATTTATTTTATCACATCTATTGAAAGAATTCCATAGTGCAACAAATTTTGGACAGAATTTTCAGTAATAACTTCTCCTGGTACCAATATTGGAATTCCCGGAGGGCATGGACAAACTGTACTAGCACAAATCCTTCCTACTGAATTAGCAGAACTAATTTTTTCCGATTGACTAAACATTGCTTCATGTAGTGTTTTTGCTACAATAGGCTCTTCAAAAATAGGAATATAATTTTTGATAGCTTTATTTGATGAAAAATTTATAATCAAACTTTTTAACTTTGCTAAATCATCGTCAGAATTCAACGGCGTAGCAATAAATACTACTCGGTCTCTGTCGGCAAGCTCAGGTTCCACTTCATTTTTTCTAAAATATTCAGCAGCATCTATCCCCAGCACACCAACTTTGGCTGTATTTAAAGAAAGTCTTATAGGATCAACATTTTCAAAATCATCCAAAATACATTTTTTTAATGCTACATCCTTTATTTTTAAAATGTTTTTTTCAAGTTTTGAATAAGCCTCTCTTCCATTTTTACTTAACCAATCTCTACAAACGTCTAGTGATGCCATTATAGGATAAGAAGGGCTAGTTGAGCCAAATATAGCCATGGATTCTTTTGCTTTTGAGATATACTTTTTGTTTGCAATATGTAAAAGCGCACCACCCGTTAACACCGGCAAGGTTTTATGTGCCGAATCCGCTACGATATCTGCCCCTAACGTTATTGGATGAATATCTTTAGGTAAAAATTTTAAATGCGTACCATGAGCATTATCGACAATTAGTGAAACATTATATGATTTGCAAACTTTCGCAATACTTTTTATATCTGCAATTTTGCCAAAATAATCTGGACTAGTTACATAAACACATGAAGCATCCCTATTATAAAACAGAGCCTTCTCTATCTCAGCCGTATCAACTTGCTCAAATTGCCCAGAACTTTGGTTTATATTAGGAATTACCCACTTAACTTTAGCATTTAAAATTGCCATCGTGTTAACTGCGCTTTTATGTATCATTCTGGATGCAATTATTTTTCCTCCATATGGCAATGCTAATTTCAGCATTGCTTGGATACATAATGTACACCCTCCAGCTGAAAAAATCGTCTGTTTTGATTCAAAAAGCTTAGACATTAGTTCTTCTGATTTTTTAATAACCGTGTGTGCGTCATATAAACTGTCTGTTCCAGGAAGTTCTGTGTAGTCTAGCTTAAAGAAATCTATTGCCTGAAATTTACTATTGTTTTTGTGCCCAGGGGTGTGAAATGATATTCGACTTAGTTTTTCTTGTTTTTTTAATGCACTATAAAGCGGTAATTCTTCCATAAATTTCTCCTTTTGTCTTTAATTATCAACACAGCAGACAAATAAAAGTTATTTTTACTTTATTTGTGTAAGTGCCCGCTATCCATTTTACTAATTTCTGTTAAAGCTGAAGCAATTTCAGGGCCAGAATGAATTCTAGCAATATCCGCCAAACTAACCATTCCATCAACAAAACCTTCCTTAACCACTGGCAGACGTCGGACGCGTTCTGATGCCATCATACTAATAGCGTCATGCACACTTTGTTCTGGGGTAACAAACGCAACGTTTGTCGACATTAAATCACCTACTTTGGTGCTATTTGCTGATTTACCTTCTGAAATGCAACGAGTTACAATATCTCTATCAGTTAAAAGACCTTTTAGATGTCCTCCTGAAATAACCGGTAGTGACCCTATATCGTAGTCAGACATAAGCTTTGCCGCAACTTCAGCCGTATCATTTGGCATAACAGCTACAATATTTTTTGACATTATATCTCTTACAGTCTCTTCCATAATTATATCTCCCTAACAACTAAAGTCTATTATCTTAAGTTAATTATTTCCTTCTTACAAAGTTTATATACATGAAAAATTTAAAGTTTAAATATAAAATTCTTAATTTCATACTTTTGTTACTTAAATCATACCATATATAAGAGGTGATATAATATGTCTAATGAGAATAATAGAGACTTTGAAAACTTACTAAAATCAGTTTCCAATCAATTAGGAAAAAGCCCCGAAGAGTTAACACAAGCTTCTCAAAATGGAGATATTGAAAATTTATTAGGAAATTTAAATCCATCTGATGCACAAAAAATAAAAAAAATATTATCAGATAAAAATATGTCAAATAAAATTTTATCTACACCACAGGCTCAAAATCTAATAAAAAAACTACTGGGAGAAAATTAAAATGGATGACTTGACCGGAAAATTAATCGATTTGCTCTCTAATAAAGAAAATATGACAAACATAAAGAATTTAAGTAATATTATAAATTCCAATATGAATTTTGATAGTTCAGAAAAAAATTCTTCAACAAAAAAAGAAGACTCAGAACAAACAAGTCAAGATGGGATTCTTTCAATAGAAGCTATGCAAACAATAATAAAGCTTATGCCCATTCTCTCTTCTATAAACAAAGAGGACGAAAACACACGGTTACTTTCGGCATTAAAACCTTTTTTAAGCACAAAACGACAGATAAAACTTAACGAGTCAATAAAAATGATGCAGATGTTTAAAATTTTACCAATATTAAAAAGTCAGGATATCTTTTAGAGTAATTAACTATTACAATTTTTATTGAGGTTAATATTATGAATAATGGGTTCGAAAACTTAGAAGATATGCAACGTATGCAACAAGAAGCTGTACGACGTGTTAGAGAAATGCAAAAACTAGCCAAGCAGTCTCTAGAATCAAGCGAAAAAATTAACGAAATAAAAGAACCTAACAATCGCACTGCTGAAAAAGAAGAAAAATTATCCAGTCCACAAAATATCAAAAATAGTTCAGATGAGTACGATAAAAAGCAAATTCAACCGTTAACATCATCAAACAATCAAAATAATTTTGACATCTTCAATGAGCTTTTAAAGGATAAAGAGAAAAGTTTAATCTTGCTGTTAATTTTACTTTTAGCCGATGAAGGTTGCGATTTAAGTCTTATATTTGCACTGATATATTTAATAACTTAAAGTTATGGATTCTCTACTGCATAAATATAGTATTTGTTATTTATATCATTCAGCTTTAGTTTATATAGCATTTGCTTAATTGGCTCAGGAGTTTCAGATTTATCTTCGCCTGTGCTAAAAAATTTATCTTCTCGTGATAAATACGAAACTAACAAGCTCAAATCATTATTTTTCTCGGTTATTTCTTCAATATGCGGCACAAATGTTCCTAAATTACTAATCGGCCCAATATGGAAGCAATCTTCTCCCTGCGTATATGAGTAAAAACTTCCATATATATTCTCTGTTGTCTTCACAACCGAGTCTGTTCCAAATAAGTCTATAGCTGCATTTTTTACATCTGATATTTGCATCAATGTTAACCCTTGTTCGTCAACTTCTTTATAGTAATCAGTGCCATTTTGAAAAATATTTCGCCATATGCAAGAGGATATTATCATATCTGATCCAGCTTCTTGTGGAGAGTTAAATGGATGCGGATCATGCATCACAACAGGTGCAATATAATTATTATACTTTGCATATGTAGAAGAATCAATTATAACTGATGTGGAGCGATTGATCGCAGAAAACAAAATTATAGTACCAAGCACCGCTAAAATTATAGTTATACTTGCAAAAAGAATTTTATAAAAGTTAATTCGTGAACTTGTATAACGTGAAACTTTTATGGTTCCCACATCTAATTCAGATGCTTTTTTGTTTTCTTTGTCAAAACTTATTGGTATTCTTACATTTTTATCTTTATGAAAATATTTTTTTGATAAATCTTCTTTTGGAATAGATGTTGTTATTGCCTTTGATTTTTGTACTGATGTTTTATCTTCTGTTCTATAATCTACATTATACTCTATTTCTTTTAGCTTTTTTTGAGACATTAGAATTCTTCACTTTCTTTACGTTCTTAATCTTCTATAAATTACAGCAGAAGTGGGGGCATCGCTCGACAACGTCGAGCATTTCAGCCACTTTATTTTGTGGCTGAAATCAAAATCTTACCGTTAGGTAAAATTTTGGATGCCCACCTTCTTTTTATTTGCAAAAGTTCTGACTACTGTAAATTATAATTCATCCTAATACAAAAAAAAGAGGAAACCTGTCGTAAAAAAAATAGTTTATATGTAAAAATAGCACACAAATTTTTTGTATACTAATATTAAATTCAAACTTACTTAACCAATAAACTAATATAATTTAAATACATGCCTTGCAAATCTTAAGAAAGTGTAAGTAAAAAATCTTTAAAATAAGGTGGTAAATCTGTTTCAAATTCAAGGTAACTCAATGTTCTTGGGTGCACAAAACCAATATATTTAGCATGAAGACATTGTCCAGCTAAAGTATTGATAACATGCTTTGGACCTGGGCCATACACTTTGTCTCCTGCAACAGGATGCCCAATATAAGCCATATGTACACGTATTTGGTGAGTTCTTCCTGTTTCTAATTTTAGCCTGACATGAGCAAATCTATTATACTGTTTTAACACCTTATAGTGAGTTATAGCATCTTTTGAATTTTCTTTAATTACAGCCATTTTTTTGCGATCATATTTATGCCTTCCAATTGGAGCATTAATTGTTCCTTCAAGATCTTTAAACGTGCCATAAACTACAGCCTCATATTCTCGCAAAAAAGAATGTTTTTTTATTTGTTCAGACAACATTTTATGAGAAAAATCATTCTTGGCAACTATTAAAAGGCCACTTGTATCCTTGTCGATTCTATGAACAATTCCTGGCCTAATTATACCGTTTATAGTTGAGAGATTTTCTCCACAATGATGCATAAGAGCATTGACTAAAGTTCCAGAATAATTGCCATATGCCGGGTGCACTACCATTCCTTTAGGTTTATTAACTACTAGTAGATCTCTATCCTCATAGATAATTTCTAATAGTATATTTTCTGGCTTTATATTTAAAATTTCCGGCTCCGGGACAAAAATCTTTACTACTTGATTTAATTGAACTTTATAATTCTTGTCTTCAACTAAATTACCGTCAATTTGTACACATTTACCTTTTATAAGTTTTTGAGCATAAGATCGCGTAATCTCATTTTTAGTTTTTATTTTAACAACTTTATCTAACCGTTCTCCAAAACAACTTTCGTCGATAAAAAATTCAATAATTTCTCCCACAAATGTTGACTCCTATTTTAAAGCATCTTTTTTATTATAAAAAAATAATATATAGACAGTTAAAATTACTACACCAAAAGTTATACAATAATCTGCAAAATTACAAACTGGAGGAAAAAAAGAAAGTTTTATATAATCAATCACATATCCTAAAAAAAGCCTATCTATAAAATTACCTAATCCTCCCGCAATTATTAAAACAGCAGAAGTTAGAAAAATCTTGTTATTTATTTTTTTTACATTTATTAAGTAAATGAAAGCTAAAATCATAGTAACAGCAAAAATGATAAAAAACCATCGTTGATTTTGAAGTATTCCAAAGGCTGCACCTCTATTTTCAATATAAACGAGTTCGAGTAAACCCGGAATAACAATAATACTCCCAGCATTTTTTAAATTTGCAGCAGCAATATATTTTAAAATTTGGTCGACAGCAACAAAAACAAACACTAAAAAAGTTATCCTCATTCACTTGACCTCACTTTTTAAAATTAAAATAACGGTGTATCTTTCGATACACCACTGATATACAACAACATAAAACTTATTTATTTAATATCTCTGCACAACGACTACAGAGCTGTTCACCTGTAGCATTATTGCCTACAGTTTCACTAAAAATCCAACAACGTTCACATTTTTCTCCCTCTGCACGACTTATCGTAATATCTAATCCTTTTATGTCTGTAGAAGTATTACCTCTTTCAATGTTTTTATCTATTTTTACTTGAGAAACTATAAAAATGTCCTTTAAATCTCCAAGCAATGGCAAAATAAAGTCATACAAATCTTCATCGCATTTTAAAGTCACACAAGCTTCAAGAGAAGAGCCGATAATCTTATTCTTTCTAGCCTCTTCAAGAACTTTTTGGACTTCTATTCTTATATTAATAATTTTATCCCAAGTCCTTATAAAATCTTCTGAAACATTTATATTTAAAATTTCTGGCATAGAATTAAATAATACAGATTCAGTCTCTTCACCTTTTACATGAGGTATACACTGCCAAACTTCTTCAGTTGTAAATGCCAAAATCGGTGCTAAAAGCCTAGTTATAGCATTTAAAATTAAATAAATTACCGTTTGAGCCGATCTTCTAGAAACTCCATCTGCACGTTCGACATAAAGACGGTCTTTTAATACATCAAAATAAAAATTAGACATATCCACAACACAAAAGCGATGCACATCATGATAAACCTTATGGAATTCAAATTCTTCATAGGAAGTTAAAACATTCTCAATAAGCTTATTTAATTTGCAAATAGCCCATTTATCTAAAGGCAAAAGCTTACTTAAATCTACCATATTCTTATTTGGATCAAAGTCGTAAAGATTTCCTAACATATAACGAATCGTATTTCTAATTTTTCTATAGGCTTCAGATAATTGCTTTAATATTTCTTGCGAAAGCCGAACATCCGCATGATAATCAGAAGAAGCCACCCACAATCTTAAAATATCCGCTCCATACTGATTAACTATCTTCTGTGGTTCCATTCCGTTGCCCAAAGATTTTGATTGTTTTCTTCCCTCTCCGTCGACAACCCATCCATGAGAAATCACCATTTTGTAGGGAGCCTTTCCAGTAGTTGCAACAGATGTTAAAAGTGAAGACTGAAACCAGCCTCTATATTGATCTGCACCTTCAAAATATAAATCCGCTGGCCAAGCAAGATCGTCTCTCTGTGCACAAACAGCTGCATGTGAGACTCCTGAATCAAACCAAACATCCATAATATCTGTTTCTTTTTTAAACTTTTTACTTCCACATTTTTTACACGATATTCCGGCAGGCAAAATTTCTTCAACCGGTTTTATAAACCAAGAATCCGAACCTTCAGCTCTAAAAATTTCTGCAACCTTTAGCATAGCATCTTTTTCTATTAATGGCTCTCCACATTCTTCACAGAAGAAAATTGGCAATGGAACTCCCCATTTTCTCTGTCGAGAAATACACCAATCTCTACGCTCACGAACCATCGAAGAGATTCTCTCTTGGCCCCATGTAGGGATCCATCTAACTTTTTGTATTTCTTTTAACACATTATCCTTAAAATCATCAATCGAGCAGAACCATTGTTCAGTTGCTCTAAATATAACAGGGTTCTTGCATCTCCAACAATGCGGATATTGATGTTCTATTTTTTCTGTAGCAAGCAGCGCTCCAATATCATCGAGATATTGTGCAATTGGCTTGCCAGCTTTTTCCGTACTAAGTCCTGCAAACATTCCGGCCTCTTCGGTTAAAACTCCGTTATCATCAACTGGAACCATCACTTTAATATTTTTATATTTCTGACAGACTTCAAAATCTTCAACGCCATGTCCTGGTGCAGTATGAACACAACCTGTTCCTGAATCTAGCGTCACATGATCTCCTACAATAACTAATGATTCTCTATCCAAAAATGGATGTTCTACCGTCATAAATTCAAGTTCTGAACCCTTTATCGAAGCCACTACTTTATAATTTTCTTTTCCGGCCTTCTTCATTGCCGAATCACAAAGCTTATCTGCAATAATATAATATTCGCCATCACATTCTACAATATTATAGTCAAAGTCTGGACCGACACAAATAGCAACATTTCCTGGCAAAGTCCAAGCTGTAGTAGTCCAAATAACAAAATACATCCGATTTAAATCTAGGTCCAAACTAGTAAGTTTACCATTATCATTTTTTATCTTAAACTTAACGTATATGGAATAGCAAATATCATTAGCATATTCTATTTCAGCCTCAGCAAGTGCGGTTTTGCAGTCCGAACACCAGTAAACAGGCTTTAATCCGCGATAGATATGCCCATCACAAGCCATCTTAGCAAAAACTTCAATTTGTTTAGCCTCATAATCTTTTTGTAACGTCACATAAGGATGACCCCAGTCTGCTAAAATGCCGAGTCTTTTAAATTGTGTCTTTTGATCTTCTATATACTCCATAACAAAGTCTTTACACAAGTTACGAAGTTTCATATCAGATATATCTAATGAATTATTTACTCCAGCTTTTTTTCTCGCTTTGAGCTCAGTTGGTAGACCATGAGTATCCCACCCCGGCACAAAAGGAGCCTTAAATCCAGACATATTCTTGTATCTAACTACAAACTCCTGCAAAATATGATTCAAAGCATGCCCCATATGAATACTTCCATTTGCATATGGGGGGCCATTATGTACCACATAAGTTGGTTTATCTTGATTTTTTTTCATTAACTTATCATATAAATTATTTTCTTCCCATTTTTGCAAAAGATTCGGTTCAGTCTGAGGCAAATTTGCACGCATAGAAAATTTAGTTTTTGGTAGATTTAATGTTTCATTATAGTCTTTAGGCATTTATAACAACTCCAATCAAAAATTTTAGGGACTGCATCAATTTAACAGTCCCACAGGTTCTTCATTCATATCCTTACTAAGGTCATAATCTTCTCCGAATTTTAAATCAGAAAATTTTTCAGAAGAAATATCCTTTGGCTCATTCTCCGGCTCAGTTTTACAAGCATACTGCTCAAATCCAGCGTCAGAATGAATATCTACTTTTTCCGATTTTAACTCGTTATTGCTTGAATTCTCAATTTTATCTTTAAAATCGGCTGGTAGTCTATCCTCTGCATTAAAAGAATTAACCAACTTCAAATGTTCTTTATATAAAGACAATATATTCGAACGAAAATCCTTAACCGCTTTTTTTAAATTAACTAAAGTTTCTTTTTGACTCATTATTTCTCTATTAGCATTGTTCAAAATAAAATCTGCTTCTTTTTTAGCATTCTCTATAATTGTGTTTGCCTCTTTTTTAGCATCGGCAATTGCAGAATTAGCTAATTTTTGTGCCCCTACAAGTGCAATCTTTACACTATCTTCATCTTTTCTATACTGACTAACTCTATCTGCTAAAATTTTAATCTTCTGAGTAAGATTCAAATTCTCTTTCTGAAGTTTTTCATAAGAAATTTGAACTTCATCCAAAAAATTATCAACATCTTCAGCCTTATAGCCACCAATATTAGTCTTTCTAAATTTAGCGTCTTTTATATCATTAACTGTTAGCATAAATTATTCCTCCAAATTCTCAGGTAACATTAAAAATAAACGCCATTATTTTCAAGTTCGTCTAAAAGATCGTCACCTGTTAAGCCAACATTATAAGGAGTAATAATAAACGTGCTTGTAGCCACTTTTTTTATCTGGCCACTATTAGCGTATGCTACACCGCTCAAAAAATCTATGATACGACGAGAAACATCCTTATTAGTATTTTCAAGATTTAAAACAACCGTATGCATTTTTATAAGCTCGTCTGCAATTGCTCTAGTGTCCTCTCCAAAACGTTCTGGTTTAAAAAGCACCACCTGTAGCTGAGCTGTTGCATGAATGTTTACAACTTTATTATTCTGGGCACTAGCGCGATTTTGAGAAGATTTAGAATCATTTTTTTTGTTTAAACTCTCGTTATCACTTTCATATTCATAGTCAAACTCATCCTCTGGTGGAGTTAATATTTCCTTAAATTTTTGCACTAATCCTGACATATTTTTAACCTCCTAAAAATTTTAAATAAAAATTTACTTAAAAACAGCAAAACTATTCTCAATGTAAATTTTACCAATCAAAATAAAAATATAAAAAGCAAAAACTATATAATAATATTATGAACAATTTTTCTATCAATGTCAATAAATAAATTTTACGATTTATAAAAATATTTTCTATTTTCAGCAACTTTTACAGTCGCACAATTTAAATGAACTTGCCATCATATAGATCTCTTCCCTTAACAACAATCTCATCATATTCTTTTATAGTTCTACCCGAAAATAAGTTAGCATTATTTTCATCCGGATTACAAATAACATAATCTTCATCAGAAAAAACAATATTTATTTCTCTAAAAGCCATTTGCCTTCCATGCCGAACATAAACACCAGTAACATTCTTTTCTTCATTTTTTTCTTTTCCCGTCTCATTGTCAATAACGTTGCGAGTCAACAATTTTTCGTGTATTGCATCCTTACTTATAGAGATCCCACTATACTCTGCTATACCAATTTTAATTGGCTCACTACGCATACACAAAATTTCTTCATCTATATAATCACATTCCAATACAACCGCCGCAACAGAATTTTTGTCCTGCTGGTTAATCGCAACAACTCTAGCTTTAATTTTATTTGCACTAACAAGAGGTATAAATAATTCTACATACTGGTCTAAATTTAATTTTAAAACATCGTTTCTTTCCAAATTACATGCAACAAACCATTTCGAATCCGTAACTAATTTGGCTGAATTATTATTGCAGTTAGCAGAATAACTTTTTATTAACGAATCAACTTGATCTACTTTAATGTTAAGTATATCATTATAAGAAAATGAATTTTCGTAACCGTCTGTATGGCCAACAAAATAACCTGAATCTTTTGCTAAAACTTTTTTAATGTTTTTGTTTTTTTGCAAATTCAGTTTATATAATTCATTATTAAGTTGACTAATCTTTTCATCCATATTTAAATTTTGGCCAGCAGATATTTGTCTTTCATTTATAAGACAAAGAAGATTATCTCTATTTTTTTTTAATTTATTAAATTCGAAATCATTTATATTTTTTATAAAATCATTAATTTCTAAATATGCTCTAGGATCAATTGAGGCTGGGTTGAAAGATAGTCCCAATCCAAATTTTTTTAAGTCTTCTAACCTATTTAATTCTCTTTTAATAAAGTTAATTTTTTTGTCTATTACGGCTTCTTTTTCAGAAGGATAAACTAGCGCAATCACACCATTTTTTTCTATTTTTTCAGCATCTGTCAAATTAAAATTTACAAACCCATATAAATCATCATCAATGGTATTTTCATTCCTAACAACATATGCTTGCGCGTCAATGTTATCATAAACATTAACCATATGGGCAGTTTCTGTTTTTATGTTAGGCCAGAAGGCCATCCACAAATGGTATAAAGCATAACCAATAATAACTCCGCTCAAAATAAAATAAATAAATCTTCTTACAGATTTCCTTATCAACTTTAGACATCCTTTAGATTTTATTTTCTAAAATAACATTACATAACATTTTATCACGTATATTTAAAACATTCTATAATTTTTACACAACAATTTAAAATTTCATAAAAATTACTATATTCATCAACAAAAATCCAATTTATTCTAGGATCTCTTTTAAACCAAGTTAGCTGCCTTTTGGCATATTTTCGCGTGTTTAATTTTATTTTTTCAATTGCATCCGATAAAGAACATTGATTGTTAAAATAAGGTATCAATTCTTTATAACAAATTGCATTCATCGCCGTTTTACTGCAGTTTAAAGATAAAATTTCTCTAGCCTCATCTATCAAACCAGAGCCAATCATTTCATCAACCCGTTTATTTATCCTTTCATACATAAAAGATCTATTTTTGTAAGATAATCCAATAAACATCGGGTCGTAGGCAGATTTTATTTTCTTAGAATTTGCAATATGCTCAGTCATAGTAATTCCAGTTGTTTTATAGATTTCTATCGCACGAATAACTCTTATAGAATTATTAGGGTGGATTCTCTCTGCAGACTCTCTATCAAAAGTAGCTAATTCTTTTAATAACGCTGCAACTCCCTTTGTTTTTAATTTTTCATTTAAAAATTTTCTCAACTCAGGGGCTCTTTTTTCTACCTGAAAATGTACATTATCAACCAAAGAGTTAACATACAAACCTGTTCCTCCAACAACAAAAGGAGTCTTTCCTCTTTTTGTAATTTCAGATATGCATTTTTTTGCCAGCCTTACATAGTCTGATACATTAAACTCTTTTTCTACATCCAAAAAATCTATTAAATGGTGTGGAACACCGCTCATTTCAAGCTTGGTTGGTTTCGCGACTCCTATATTCATCTTTTTATAAACTTGAATAGAATCGGCAGAGATAATTTCTCCATTAAAAATCTTGGCAAGTTCAATAGAAAGTTTGGTCTTACCACAAGCCGTCGGACCAACAATTACGATAACCCTTATTTTTTGATTATAAATTTCATCTGCCATAAAAATTAATCACGTCCTGCCGAACATTTTTTCAATTTCTCGCCGTTTCATTGTTACTGCAATTGGTCTTCCATGCGGACAAAACCGCGGATCTTCTTTGATTATTCTTTTAATAAGAGCTTGCATCTCCTCTAGCTTTGCTTCTTTTCCTGCCTTAATAGCTGCTCTACATGCAATGTTTTCATATAACCACTCCACATAATTGCTTTGTATATTTTTTTTATGATCTAAAATATAATTTGCCATTTCTGTTATAATATCAGTTATACCAACATTATCAAGATAAGAAGGTGCTGCCCTTACAATAACTGAACTGTTTCCAAAATCATCAATTTCAAATCCAGCCTTAACAAACATATCAATATTGTCTATAATCGCCACATATTCATCCTTGCTCAAAGAAACAATCACAGGTTCTAAAAACAGTTGCGGCAACGGAGCATTTTCACTTGCCTTAAGTTCTTCATAAATCATTCGTTCATGTGCCGCATGTTTATCTATAAAAACGACTTCATCATTATTTTTCTCAACAATAATGTATGTACTAAAAATTTCTCCTTTAATTTTAATATCGATGACATTATTATTCTCTAACTCGAGTTGCACATTTTTTTCTATCTTACTCTGCGAAACTGCCTCTTCTTCACCCAATGGAACAGAATTAGTGCCGAATAATTTTTTATGTAGATTATTTTTTTCTTCTGGTTTTGAAAAATTCTTTTCTAAACTTAAAACGTTATAATCTTTCTCATCTGTAAAAACTGATTTTTGAGAATATATATTTTCAGATTTTTTTGGTACATAAATTTCAGGAGTTTCAGAATTAACTTCAGTTAAATTCTTAAAAATTTTTTCAGTCAGATTTTTATCTAGCCGTACATCTATCTTTGATATTTCATTTTTCTTTTTTAAACTGTTAACTTCAAACGACTTAGCATTATTCCCCATATGATCATTTTTTGCAATACTTTTTTCTGTTACCAATGCAGGCTTTTCACCTTTTAACAAAGCCGTTTTTACTCCATGATATATCGCATCAAAAATTGGACGTTCATCCACAAACCTAATTTCAACTTTAGATGGATGAACATTTACATCCACAGAATCAAACGGCAATTCTATGTACATAACACAAGCTGGAAATTTCTGCACCATAATAGATCCTTTAAATGCTTCTTCCAAAGCAACCATAGCAGTTCTGCTCTTAACATACCGGCCATTTATAAAAAAGTGCTGCATATTTCTTGATGCTCTAGGTGAAGTTGGTTTACTTATAAAACCACTTAAATTTATACCATTCAAATTATAGTCCAGTGCCATTAAAGAGGAAAAAAATTCTTTTCCGTAAACAGCATAAATAGCTGATGCCACTTGTCCATTTCCTGGAGTATTAAGTTCCAATTTACCTTCTCTTATAAACTTAAAGGCAATTTCCGGATGAGAAAGCGCAATTCTATCCAGAGTTTTAGCAATAGATGTTCCCTCTGAGCTATCCTTTTTCAAAAATTTCATCCTCGCCGGAGTATTATAAAACAGATCCCTGACGATTAAAGTAGTCCCAACCGAACATCCACACTCCTCAAATAAAACCTCTTCTCCACCCTCGATTTTATAATGTGTGCCAATATTTTCTTCATTTGTCTTTGTCATTAATTCAACCTTAGAAACGGCACAAACAGAAAAAAGCGCCTCTCCTCTAAAGCCCAGTGTAGAAATACTATTTAGGTCATCCTCAAATTTTATTTTGCTCGTAGCGTTTCTCAAAAAAGCATTTTTAATATCATCTTTTTCAATTCCGCTTCCATTGTCAGTAATGCGCATATATGTGACACCACCATTTTTTATTTCAATCGTTATAGCTGTGGCACCCGCATCAATAGAATTCTCAACAAGCTCTTTTATAACAGAGCTTGGCCTTTCTACCACCTCTCCAGCAGCAATTAGTTCTGCAATATGTTTATTAAGTACGTTTATTTTTCCCATAATCTTTCCTCTAAAATCACTTTTTAAGTAAATTTACCAGTTTAAATAGAGTTTCCATCGCCTCAATTGGTGTAAGCGTATTAACATCAATTTGTAAAAGTTTATCGATTACTTCTTTTTCTATTTTAGAAGGCTCAACTTCTTTGGCTAATATTTCTGAATCATTATCTTTTATTTTAAAATTCTTATTATTAACTAAACTACTATTTTCTATATCCTTCAAAATAACTTTAGCTCGCTCAATAATCCATTCTGGTACCCCAGCTAACTTAGCAACCTCTATACCAAAACTGTCGTCTGTTCCACCTCGAACAATCCTGCGCAAAAATGTAATATCATCTCCACGCTTTTTTACTGCAATATTATAATTTTTAACTCCAGGCAAAAGATTTTCTAACTCAATTAATTCATGGTAATGTGTAGCAAATAATGTTTTTGCTCCCAATTTTTCGCGGTCAGCAATAAACTCAATTACTGCTCTAGCTATGCTCATTCCATCAAAAGTGGACGTTCCTCTTCCAATTTCATCTAAAATAATTAGACTTTTCTTTGTTGCAGAATCCATAATCTGTGCAACTTCCATCATCTCTATCATAAAAGTAGATTGTCCACTTGCAAGATCATCCGAAGCACCCACTCGAGTAAAAATACTCTCTACAACGCCGATCTCAGCATAAGATGCAGGAACAAAACACCCAATTTGAGCCATCAAAACTATTATAGCCACCTGCCTCATATATGTAGACTTGCCAGCCATATTAGGACCGGTTATTACAGCTATCATATTTTCATTATTGTCTAAAGTTGCATCATTTGGCACAAATAAAGACTCCTGCATTAAAGCTTCAACCACAGGATGCCGAGAATTCTTTAAAATGATTTTATCTCCGTTATTCACAATCGGCTTTATGTACCCATTTTCATAAGAAGTTGTAGCAAAAGATAGCACAACATCTAACTTAGCAATAGCTTTTGCGGTTTTTTGAATTCTAAACAAATTCTCTGCAACTTTATTTCTAATTCTACAAAATAGCTCATATTCTAATTGAATAACTCTATCTTTAGCTCCCAGCACTCTTCCTTCAATTTCCTTTAACTCAGTAGTAATATATCTTTCGCAATTAGATAACGTTTGTTTTCTAATATAATCAACAGGAACTTTATTCTTAAAAGAATTCGAAACCTCAATAAAATAACCAAAAACGCGGTTATAACCAATTTTAAGCTTTGGTATTCCAGTTTTTTCTTTCTCTCTAAGTTCTAATTCAGCCATTATGCCTTTTCCGTTAGACATATCTCCTCTTAAAAGATCTATTTCAGAATCATACCCATGTTTTATTATCGAACCTTCCCTCACAGATACCGGCGGTTCATCCACAATAGATTCATTAATCAACTCACAAATATCTGTTAAAGTATCAATATTATTATTTACCTCAATAAGGAATTCAGACTTTACATTAATTAAACTATCTTTAATAGCTGGCAGTTTTGAAAGTGCAAAACATAGAGAGCGCAAATCTCTGGCATTTGCAGAACCATAAACAACCCTTGTCATTAATCTTTCTAAATCATAAACTCCACTCATCTGCTCTTTTAATGTATCCATAAACACAATATCTGAGTAAATTTCTTCAACAGCTGCCTGTCTTTTTAAAATGCCATCAACATTAAGTAGTGGCTGCTCTATATATGTCTTAAGCAACCGTTTGCCCATAGCGGTTTTAGTCTTGTCAAGCACCCATAAAAGTGAGCCTTTTTTTTCTTTGTTTCGCATTGTTTCTATCAGTTCCAAATTTCTACGAGTAGAAATATCTATTCTCATAAACTGATTTTCCGAATAAATATTTAAAGTATTAATTCGTTCTAGACCAATTTTTTGAGTTTCTGTTAAATATTCAAACAAAATTGCTAGAGCGATCGTAGTTTCGATATTATTAGATAATCTAAGTTCTTTTAAAGATTTATTTTCAAATTGCTTTAAAACGGCTTGTCTATAAAAATCGAAATCCTTGTCTATAGGCCTTACTTCTACACTGCATTTTAACCTGTTATTTATAAAATCATCAAACTCTTTGAACTTCTCTATATTTCCACTAATAATCATTTCTCTAGGATTAAATTTTGACAGTTCGTTAATCATTTTTTTATTAACATCCAAGCCAAATAGCCGTGTAGCTAATAAATCTCCAGTAGAAACATCACAAAAGCAAATTCCTATATTATTTTCAGAAATATATAAAGAGCAGATATAATTATTTTTAGATTCGTCTAACATAGTACCTTCAATAACAGTACCAGGCGTAATAACCCTAGTAATTCCTCTTCTCACAAGTCCTTTAGATGATGGTTCACTTAATTGATCACAAATTGCAATTTTATATCCCTTGTCAATAAGTCTAGCAATATAGCCTTCACAACTATGATAAGGCACTCCACACATAGGTGCTCTCTCTTCTAAACCGCAATCACGACCTGTTAAAGTTAGCTCCAATTCTTTTGAAACTAAAATAGCATCATCAAAGAACATTTCATAAAAATCGCCCAACCTGAAAAATAAAATAGAATCTTTACACTTTTCTTTAAGTTCAAAATATTGCCTCATCATAGGCGATAACTCTGCCATTTTTACGTCCCCCTTTTAATCAATAACCAAAACCGTAAAAATTCTAATTACATCCAGCACAACCGGAGCATTCTCCCGAACATCCAGAATTATAAATATCCACATTCACATCCTGAGGATTATCTCCATTTGCGCTTCTCATAATAATCAAATTTATTTTCCGCATAAGCTCGTCAAATTCAGCCTTCGCCTTATTATAATTAATCATATTTTCGTTGTTCATGATATCGTTATAACATTTTTGTAGTTCTTTGTTTAATAATTCTATTTTTTTCTCATCACGATCAGACTTAGACAATTCATTACTTACATTAATTCTTTTTAAATTAAAATCTTTTATTAAATTCTGTAAATCTTTATCCTCATCATTAATCTGTGAAGCTATTTTAAATTTTAAATAAAGTTCGTTCTGCTGAATTTTTTCTCCAAATTCACGTGCTAAATCAATAATATCCATGCATATTTCTCCTTTCATTTTAGCACTCAAATTACCTCTCCTTTTAAAAACCATCCCTGCACATCAGTAATTTTTGCCTTTACAAATTTACCAATTAACTGCTCGCTCCCAGGCAAATCGACTATGATATTGCCTTGCGTCCTTGCAGTTAAATACCCTTTATTAGCAGAGGTACCTTCTATTAATACCTTAACAATTTTTCCAATATAACTATTACAAATTTTTTCAGTTAAACCATTTTGCACCTGCAAAAGGTCTTTAAACCACTCAGACTTTTCTTTATAAGGTATTGGATCTTCCAACTTTGCAGCTGGTGTACCTTCTCTTTTAGAATAAATAAAAGTAAAAAGAGAGCTAAATTCAACTTCCTTTATAAGACTTAAAGTCTCGCAAAAATCAGCATAAGTTTCTCCCGGAAAGCCAACAATAATATCGCTAGTTATAGAAATATCCGGAATCTTTTCTTTTAAATAATGAACTATCTCTAGATATTTTTCTCGAGTATACCTGCGGTTCATCAAATTTAAAATTCTGTTGCTTCCCGATTGAACAGGTAAATGTAAATGATGACAAATATGCTTACCTTCTGCCATAACATCAATTAGCTCTTTAGTAGCATCTTTTGGATGAGACGTCATAAATCTTATCCAATAATCACCAGGTATACTATCTATCTTTCTTAAAAGCTTTGCAAAATTTATATTTTCATCTAAATTTTTCCCATAAGAATTAACATTCTGCCCCAAAAGAGTAATATCCTTATATCCTTCATGCACAAGTTGAGAAAATTCATTTAAAATCGCATCTGATGCTCGGCTTTTTTCTCTTCCTCTAACATAAGGGACTATACAATAAGAGCAGAAATTATCGCATCCATACATAATAGGCAAAAAAGCCCTAAACTTACTTTCTCTTCTTATTGGCGTTCCTTCATAAAGCAAAACATCATTTATTTTTGTTTTAAATATATGTTTATTGTCAGTCAAAACCTCATAAATAAATTCAGGAAAATTACGAATAGAATTAGTTCCCAGCACCAAATCTACAAAAGGAAATGTATCATTTATTTTTTTAGCAACATGATCTTGTTCAGTCATGCAACCACATAAAGCAATAATCAGGTTTGGCTTCTTTTTTTTTAAAGATTTCAATGCTCCAACATTGCCAAAAACTCTATCCTCCGCATTTTTGCGCACAGCACAAGTATTAAATACAATGATATCGGCCTCTTCACAAGTTTGCACAAAACTGCAACCCATTTTATGTAAAATACCTTTTATTTTTTCCGAATCATAAACATTTTGCTGACATCCATAAGTTCTAACAAAAGCTTTTGGTATATTGTTAAATCTCTGGAGTAATAAGTTTTTTATTGATTCAAAATATTCTTCAAAATCACTCAAGCTATCAGAACTTTTACTATTTTTCAATATAAAATTCCTCCACATTACATTATACCACTATATTTTAACATTTTTTTATATTTTCTTCAACAGATAAAATAAACAAAAACTTAACAAAAAATTATTCATTTAACAAAAAAACTTAACTGCTAAAAAATTAAAACTGCAAACAAATTTACTTTGAAAGCAGTTTATTATTCGTATGATTAACAATATATTCTATAAAAACGCCTAAAAATCCCCATAAAAAAGAATATAGTAAACATATTTGTCCAAGTATATTAAAAGGCAAAGTGGAATAATTCCAAACCTTCATTCCAAACAATATATTAACTATATAACCAGCTAAAAATTCAATAAAAGTAATAACTGTAGCACCTATTAAATATTTTTGAAAAAATTTCAATTTTTTATATCTATCATAAATTTTATAAAGAACAAAAAAGCAAAGTCCACCAGTAAAAAACATAGTATAATGTGATTGTCCTCGCCACATCATCTCTATAAAAATATAACAAATACCACTAAAATTAAAAACAATAAAATCCTTTTCTA
This sequence comes from uncultured Clostridia bacterium, assembly GCA_944384705.1. Lineage (GTDB taxonomy): Bacteria > Bacillota > Clostridia > Oscillospirales > Acutalibacteraceae > CAG-557. The sequence continues at coordinate 2,746 of CALWUI010000003.1, read as the reverse complement.
ACTTGGTATACAATATTAACCACAACTTTTCATACAGATTTAATCTTTCTCTTTAAATTTAACTTCATTTGTAAGTTTTTTATTATTAAAATATTCATCTAAATTTTTTAATGTCGTCTTTGCGATATTCTCAAGTGCCTCGTTGGTTAAAAAAGCCTGGTGAGATGTTATTAAAACATTTGGCATACAAGAAAGAACAGTTAAAACATCATCACTAATGATAGAATTTGACAAGTCTTTAAAGAAAAAATCCGATTCTTCCTCATAAACATCCAATGCTGCCGCACCAACTTTGCCTGATTTTAATGCCTCTACTAAAGCTTCGCTCTCAATTAATGCACCTCTGGATGTATTAACAATATAGACGCCATTTTTCATACATGCAAGATTATTTTTATTTATAATATGAAAGGTATCGCTAGTAAGCGGACAATGTAACGATATCATGTCTGAGTTTTTAAACAACTCTTCAAGTGTTACATAATTAATGTCTTTATCCTTAGCAGGAACCGGATCATAAGCAATAACCTTCATCCCAAACCCTTTACAAATATCTACAAAAACCTTACCAATTTTTCCAGTGCCAATTACTCCAATTGTTTTTCCATACAAATCAAAACCAATTAGACCATCCAAACTAAAGTTTCTGTCACGAGTTCTAATATATGCACGATGAATTTTTCTGTTTAAAGATAAAAGCAGTGCCATTGCGTGTTCTGCAACAGCATGAGGGGAATATTCTGGAACTCTAACTATTTTTATTTTATTCTTTGCTGCTTTTAAGTCTACATTATTATATCCCGAACATCTTAAAGCTAAAATGCCAATTTTATTTTTTACTAATTCATTTATAGTATTCTCATTAATCTCATCATTTACAAAAACCACAGCAGCAGCACAATTTTGTGTCATAAAAGCTGTTTGTTTATTTAACTTATTTTCAAAATATAAAATATTATAATCTATGTTAAGCTTATCAAACCAAATTTTATCGTAAGATTTTGTATCAAAAAAAGCAACTCGGGTCATAATATGCTCCTTCTTTCATATTTTAAAATTTTTTCATAAATAACTGCTTTCTTTGTTTTAATTTTTTATAGATAAATCTTTCAAATTGACTACTTTCTGATTATAGTCGTCTACACATAAAATTATGTTCATATCATTATCAAAATAAGTCTCAGGTAAAAGATCTTTACAATCATAAAGTTCAATATCTACTAATTTGTTTGGATTAATCATTTTCAAAGACTTTTGTAAGTCTTGGCCATCTTTTCCAAATAGATTTATTTCTTTAGACAATAATATTATCTTTTTATTCCATAATTCACTTTTATACCTGTTAAAGGTCTGTTCAAGAAACGAATTGTAAATCTGATATGTCCTCCAATAATAAAGATTTTTATAATTGCTTCTAAAATAGAGTTCTGTAGGGATTGTTATGATCAAAATAGTTATTATAAGTACGTTCACTATATAATTTTTCATATATTTTTTAATATATGACAACATATTACAAAGTAAAATAATAAATCCTACATATGGTGTATATATCCAACGCATTTCTAATCTAATAGTAGCACAAGCGCATATTAGAGTAAAAAATATAAAAGAGATAATTAGAATAGTTACTTTTAATTGATTCATTATTTCGTTTCTTCTTAAAAAATTTTGTATTATAAAGAAAAAATACAAAATAGCAATAATTAACATAACTATTATAAAAATCGTATTAAAAAATTTAACCCATTTTAAAGCATTTTCTTGTTCTATTCCATTCAAATATGCTGGCCCAGCATTTATTCCAAATAAATATAACATTCCCGATTTAAAGTGTTTCAAAAAATCATTAAAATTAAACGTTTCTTTTATATCTGAGCCACCGGTACCATCAAATGCTCTATTTTTTAAAAATAAAATGCGCAGTAAAAAAGGTATGGCAAAAGATAATGTTGAAAATATAAAATATTTTATTCTTTCGTATTTTATATTTTTAGTGCTCAAAAAGATTGCTATTATAAACAAAGGATATAATACCATATATCGTTCATGAATAAACGGAATAAAAAAAAGTAATATACAAGCAAAGTAAAAACTTCTGTTATTATTCTTTAACAAAAATTTCAATAATAAAAATAAGATCAATGTTGCTGTTAATAAAGCCATTTCTTCCATAATTCCATGCACTTGTGAAATATTATAGTAAGCCAATCTAGAAAAAGTATAAATCGCACTACCACAAAAAGCCAAAAAAGGTTGATTTGTAGTTTTTAAAATCACATAAAATATTAATACAATAATTGTAAAATTTAACATTAAAGTAAAAATTCCAAATAAATATACTCTTGGTAGAAACAATCTATAGCATAAGTTTAAAACCAAATAATAAACTGGACGGAACTTATTAGCGGCTGTATTAAAAATCATTTGGATATCGCCCATTTTACTAAATTCATCCCACGTATATAAATCATCAAGATACAGTAATTTAATAGACATAAATGAATTTACACATATATTTAATATAAACAAAGAAATTAAATATAGTAAATTAATTTTTTCTCTCTTAAAAATATTTAAAATAAATTTTCTAAAAAGCATCTATTATTCACCTTGTATTATAAAGTAGTAGTTATTAGTGTCCCTCTCCAAGGGCTGTGTGCTACACTGTAAGGGATGCTGTGGATTGGTGTGGTTTTCCTACCACAAGATGGTTTTGGAAAGGTTCCAACCACAGCCCATTGCA
>CALWUI010000002.1 GCA_944384705.1 uncultured Clostridia bacterium | reverse complement strand
GTTGGATGGGATTCTATCCGGTAGCTATCTTTTCTCAAAATTTTGTCTCCGTTTTGCTAATCGACTTCCTTTTTATATAAAAAAGTTCACTTCGATTCGCTTCCGAAAAGGGATTTTTACGTAGGCTGATGAGGCTATCAAAACTGATATTCTCAATTTTTTTAAAGAAAAAGTTTCATCCCAAAAATATCATGGACATGATTTAGTCGGAGAATTTAAAGGTTGTAAAGATTGCAATATACAAAATGATCGGGTTTTAAGTTACAAAATTGATAAAAAAGTATTTTTAATATAATTTTGCAGAACAGAAATTCATAGTGATTTGTTTATACAATCACAATGTTATTGCCACAAAATATGGCAATTGTGCGGTGGCTGTTATTACACCGATTATTTGGATTTTATCTATGTTAATGAAATCGAAGAAAGAATAATACCTACTTACCTAACACAACGTTTTCCCTTGTTGCTGCAAAAACATGATTTGCGGGAAATCCATCTTCACGATTTTAGACATAATTGTGCCAGACTTTTATATGCAAATAGCGTTAGATAGAAATGTGTAAAGATATAGCTCAGACACAGTGATATTTCTACGACATCTAGTATCTATACGCATGGTTTTATCTACCGATTAGATATTATCCGAATTGCAGTCACAGACGGCAGCGGAAGTTGAAAATGCAGTAAGTTATAACTTTTGACAAGAAAAAAGCTCTCTAGCAGGGAGCTAAAGAGCTAAATTTGCTGGTGCCGCTGGCCGGACTTGAACCGGCACGGATATTCTCCGTCTGATTTTGAGTCAGGTGTGTCTGCCAATTCCACCACAGCGGCTTATATTTTCTCTCCGATTTTTAAGGGATATATGGGAGAAATATTGAAAATTGAACAATTTATCAAAAACCTTGAAAAAACAAAGGATTTAAAATTTACCTGTCAATCGATTGTATTGGATCTTGAGTCTGCCTCGTCTGCCAATTTCGAAACACCGGCTTTTGCAAATTTAAATATTATAGATAATTATTTATTTTATATTAAAAAAATTAAAAGGTCAAGAGTTTTCATAAACAAATATTTCTTTAGTAAAATTAGAGAATAATTTACTATGGTTTTTGTAATATGACAAAAAGTATTAAATTGTGATGGAGGTCAATAAAAAAGGAATTTGTGATTTTAGTAACAACTTGATATAATAGAAATGTTTATTAATTTGTTTTATCGGAGTGATATTTAGTATTATGAGTTTGAGAAAAATTATTTTAAGTGCAGATAGTTCTTGCGACCTGGGACCTGAACTAAAAAACAGATATAATGTTAATTATTTTCGGTTTCATATTTTGCTTGATGGTAGGACTTATCTTGATGGGATGGATTTATCTTCTAACGAAATATTTTCAATTTATAGGCAGAAAAAATGTTTGCCAAAAACAGCTGCAATTGGAGTTGGAGAATATTTTGAGGTTTTTAAAAAGTGGACAGCTCAAGGGTTTGAGGTAGTACATATAAATATAAGCTCTGCAATTTCTAGTGCTTATCAGAACTGTTGCATAGCTGCAAGTGAATTAGAGGGAGTTTATCCTATAGACTCGAAGAATCTTTCTACTGGGATGGGCCAACTTGTAATTGAGGCGGCTAAAAGAATAGAACTAGGTTTATCTGCTGAACAAATTCAAAAAGAGATTATTGAATTGAGAAATAAAGTTCAAACTAATTTCATTCTTGATACTTTAGAATTTTTATGTGCTGGAGGTAGATGCTCTATGCTCTCAGCTATGGGGGCAAATATTTTAAAACTAAAGCCTTGCATTGAGGTTAATAATTCTACAGGTAAAATGTCTGTAGGTAAAAAGTATAGAGGAGGTTTAGAAAAGGTTGCATTTCAATATATAAATGAGCAATTTACAAATACTGAATCAATAAATCCAGAAAGACTTTTTATAACGCATAGCATACAATCTTACGAACTTTTAGAACAGATTTATAACCATATAAAAAATTTAAATATATTTAAAGATATTTACATAACAGATGTCGGCTGTACAATATCGTCACATTGTGGGCCAAATACATTAGGACTTGTGTTTTTGAGAAATTAGCAAAAATAAATTATGTGAATTTTGAACAAAAAAATATAAAATATTCGTTTATGTTGTTGTGTTATGTCAATATCTATTTGTTGTTTTTTATGGTATAATTATATTAAACAATATTTTTAGGAGGAGAAATATGAACGAAAAAAATAAAAGTTCAAAAATTATGAAAAAAGCTTTAGCTGTAACTTTAGCTTTTGCAACATTACCTGGTGCAAACATTATATGTTCAAAGAATATTGCATCGGCCTGGTTTTGGAAACAGAAACAAAGTCATACCCAGGAGGAAATTGATTCTATTTATGAAGATGCTAACAATAATTTGAATAAATGTATGGATTCAGCAAAAAAATTAGATGACATAAAAAAAGCACAATCGTTTATTAAAAATGTTTTAGATTTACAAGATAGATATATTGATAGCAGTAAAACTTATGAAAAAGCAATTGATTTGCAAAAAGTAGTAAAAGAGTTGCAAAGTGAAATTGACGTATGTCTTAACCTGCAAGAAGTTGAACGTAGAAAGGCAAATGAAGAGGCAGAGAAAGAGGCTTTGCGTATTGAGGATGAACATAGAAGAAAATTAGAAGAGCAACGGCTTCAGATAGAAAAAGAGGAACGAGCTCGTCAGGAAGAAATAAATAATGCAAAGGCTTCATTGAGTGAAAAGCTGTTTTCTATGACTAGAAAAGCACGTAAAGATATTGAATTGGATAAAAACGCTGAACATGTTAATCAGCTTTCGGATGAAATAGAAAATAAAATTTTATCCATAGATAACATAAACCGAGTTGAAGCAGTTGAAAATTTAATCAATGAACTTCAAACTGAAATAGAAAATATCTTGAATAAAGAAGCTCAGATAAGACAAGAGAACTTTGAAAAAACTTTAAAAGAAGCAAAAATAAATTTATTAGATAAAGCAGAAGAATTAAGAGCTTTATTTGATAATTTGGAGGAAGAAGATACAAAATTTGAGGTTCTTGTAAACTATGAAGATGTAATAGAAAATATTCAAACTTTAGAAGAAGTAGCTTCTTTGAGGGAAAAGCTTGAAGAGATAGAACAAGAAATTAATTATTTATTGGATGTAAAAGCTCAGCAGGAAGCAGAGCAAAAAGCTTTAGAAGAATTAGAAGCTAAAATTGAAGATTTACATGATCCGCAAAAACAATTAGAAATGCTTTCTGAAGGAAAAATCTCTCTTGATGATGTAATTGGTGGCAACCAAAAAGCTAAAGCTAAAGCATTGGCATTAGTAAAAGCTTATGAAAGATATAATAAAGGTGGAAAAATTGTTCCTTCTAAAGGCCTTCTGTTATACGGCCCTCCAGGAACTGGTAAAACTAGCTTTGTAAACGCTTTTTCTGCTGAGCAAGGAATAGAATTGTTTTTTATTAATCCATCGCTAGTTATGGGAGATAATGGAGAACGTAAAGTATTAGAAATTTTTGAACAAGCTAAAAAAGCATCTCAAATTAGTGGGAAACCAGTTATATTGCTAATTGATGAAATAGATGCTGTTGCACAAAAACGTTCTAGCAGTAGTAGCGACAAGGTTCTTGTTATGTTGATGAACGAAATCGATAAGCTGAGTGCTAGCGATAATGTTATAATTTTTGCCACAACTAATCGCCGAGAAGCTTTGGATCAAGCTATCATTAGATCTGGAAGACTCGATCAGAGTGTTGAAGTTGGATATCCTAACGCCGAAGACAAAGAAAAAATTATGAATATTTATTTGGAGTATTTAAAAGTTTCTGATGATTTGAATAAAAAAGCTATTATAGACAAAATGAGAGGATTTTGTGGTTCGGATATAAAAAGAGTCGTTGATATTGCAATTAGTTCGGCAATGGAGCGCCAAAATGTGGACACATTTAGTTCTGTAATTATTACAAATTCGGACCTACAGTTTGGTGTAGCTACTGTCATGGATGAAAAAACCGCTGTTTATGTGTAATTTAAAATAAAATATTGATTTACAATTAAAAATTACCCCATTTGTTGTGAAAGTATGTTATACTGATTAACAAATGGGGATTTTTTATGTTAAGATGAATCCACAATAATAAAGAATACTTCTTAGGGAGATTACATATGCAAGCTCCATTGCTAATTATCATAATTGATGGTTTTGGGATACCAAAAGAAGAAAATAATAGTGCAATAAATAAGGAAACTGCACCACATTTAAATGAATTTTTTGAAGAATACCCAACTGTACCATTGAGTGCCGCAGGAGAACCCGTTGGTTTGCCTTATGGACAAATGGGAAATAGCGAGGTTGGGCATATTAATATTGGTGCTGGAAGAATCGTATATCAGGATTTAACAAGAATTAATAACAACATTAAAACAGGAGACTTTTATAAAAATAAAGCATTAAAAAATGCAATGATATTGGCAAAAAAGAATGGTTCAGCACTGCATTTGATGGGACTTTTATCTGATGGCGGTGTCCATAGTCATATGGAACATCTTTTTGCACTTCTTAAAATGGCGAAGAAATTAAAAGTGACAAACGTTTATATTCACGCTTTTTTGGACGGTAGAGATACTTCTCCAACTTCTGGAAAAGTTTTTCTGCTACAATGTCAAAATGAAATGAAAAAATTAAATATCGGAAAAATTGCCACAATTATTGGCCGCTATTATGCAATGGACAGAGATAATAGATGGGATAGAATTAAAGTAGCATACGATGCAATTGTGAACAGATATGGTTTAGTTGAAAAAAATTTTCTGGAAGCGGTTGAGAATTCTTACAAAAACGGAGTTACTGATGAGTTTATTGAACCTATAATTTGTGACCAAAATGTAAAAATAAAAAAAGATGATTCCATTATGTTTTTTAATTTTAGACCAGATAGAGCTCGACAACTTACTAGAGCTTTTATTGACGAAAATTTTAATGGTTTTGAGCGTTTTCCTTTTTTTAAGGGTTTAAATTTTACAAGTATGACTCAATATGATAAAGATATGCTAGGAGTAAATGTAGCTTTTGAGGCAGAAAAATTAAAAAATACGTTGGCAGAAGTTATTTCTCAAAATAAATTGACTCAATTGAGAATAGCGGAAACAGAAAAATATGCCCACGTTACATATTTTTTTAACGGCGGCATAGATAAAAGATATATTGGTGAAGATAGAATTTTAGTTTCATCTCCTAAAGTAAAAACTTATGATTTACGACCTGAAATGAGTGCTCTTGAAATTACAAAAATTGTTAAAGAAAAAATTTGCATGAAAAGTTATGATTTAATTATCCTTAACTATGCAAATTGTGATATGGTAGGCCATACAGGAAATTTTGAAGCTGCTAAAGCCGCAGTAAAAACTGTTGATACTTGTATAAACGAATTAGTAAATGAAATTTTGAAAGTTAATGGCTGCGTGGTTATAACTGCAGATCATGGAAATGCAGAAAAAATGCTGGATGAAAATGGAAAACCATTCACTGCTCATACTTCAAATCCTGTTCCATTTTGTATTATTGGCTATAAATGTAAATTGAAAACCAACGGAAAACTTGCAGGTATTGCGCCTACAATTCTTAAAATATTAAATTTAAAAAAGCCAAAGGAAATGACTGGCCAAAATTTAATAATTTAGTTCAATAAAAAATTAAAGGCTCCTGAAGAATATCTCAGGAGCTAAAAATAAAAGGGATCTTTATCGAGCAACCGGATGTACCGATTCTTCTTCGGTGTCTCTAAAAAGTAAAGAGATGCACCAAACAGCAGCAAGTGCAACTAGTGTATAAATGATTCTGCTTACAATATTTAATTGTCCGCCAAAAATCCATCCTACTATATCAAACTGAAAGATTCCGATAGATCCCCAGTTAAGTCCGCCGATAATAACTAAAATTAAGGCTAATTTATCCAACATAGTTTTCACCCCTTATTTTTCTAATACGGAATGCCCGCATAATATAGTATTTACTTTTATGTTCAAGTTATACTTTTGCTTTTTAACAATAACAGTGAAAATTTTTGGAATTTTTTAAATAAATAAAATTTATTAATCTTATTGTAAAAATAAAATAGATGTTATAAAATTGTATATGTAAATCCGGGTGTGGCGCAGATTGGTAGCGCGCTTGAATGGGGTTCAAGAGGCCGCTGGTTCAATTCCAGTCACTCGGACCAGTCGAAACTCCGCATTACTACTTAATTCTTAAACTTTTTGTGATTTTATTCCATATTACAAAAATAAGTTTTTCTACCATTCTTTCTACCAAATTTTCAAAAAAGTTTTTTTACATTACAAAAGTATGTTGAATATCCTTGGCCATGTTATTTTTTCTTGTATTGCTTATATGAGTGTAAACATCTGCCGTAGTTTCAATATCTGCATGGCCGAGCCAGGTTTGGATATCTTTTAATTCCCAGCCTTTGTCGTACAATATGCTCGCACAACTGTGCCGCAGGTCATGAAACCGCATTTTTGGAAAATTGTTTTTTGTTAAAACTTTTTGAAATTCACGAGTTATATAATCAGGTCTGTAAGGGTGCCCATCTGGCCAGACAAATATATATCCTGTATTTTTATATTCTTTTCCAAATAATTTTTTATTATTTTGTGCGTCTTTTTTTAGTTCAAGTAGAACTTCTTTTATTTCTGGCAATAGGGCATATTTCCGTTTTCCAGCTGCTGTTTTTGTTTTATCTTTTGCTACAATTGTTGTATGTTTTACAACGGTGTGTTTTATTTCTAATGTGTTATTTTTAAAGTCAACGGCGTCCCACTTTAAACCTAAAACCTCACTTCGGCGCAATCCGTAAAATAAAGTTGTATAAATTAATGGCTGTAAATGATGATTCCGAAACAATTTCAAAAGTTCGTTTGCTTTTTTTACATCGAGAAAAATGCTTTTACTGTCTTTTTCATCTTTTTTAGGAAGTGGAACTTTTAAAGCTGGATTTCTCAAAATCAGCTCGCAAAATACTGCCTCATCCAACACTTGTTTTATAATAAAACTTAGTATTTTTATGCTTCTTAACGATAATCCACCTTTTCCATCAGCACGCCCTGATTTGAATTCGTTTTCATAAAAGGTAGCAATATGTATGGGTTTAATTTCTGAAAGTTTTAATTTTTTTGCTTTAAAATAAGGGTATATGTGGCATCTAACTTGCGAATTGTAGCCCTCCCAGGTTATAAGCTCAACCTTATTTTTCTTTTTTTCCAGCCATTGCATCAAATAATCGGTAAACAATATGTCATCGGTGTTTGGCTGAGTTTCTTTTGCTTCGTACTCGGCCATTATTTTGTTTAAAATTTCTGTGGCTTTACGCTTGTTGCCCTTTGCGGGCAAACCGGTACTTATCCACTTACGTTTTCTTTTACCAAACTCATCTTTAAAATCTAATACACAGTAGTATTTTTCATTTTTTATTTGCAGAATACCTGTCATTATTTTTTCCTCCTTGTTTGACAAGTATTCCCTGTTGGCATCTTTTTATTATAACATATTGCCAAGGAAAATTCAACCTCAACTCAAGTACTCGATAACAAA
>CALWUI010000001.1 GCA_944384705.1 uncultured Clostridia bacterium | reverse complement strand
CTACCTTAGGAGTATTAACATTTTTGGCAAAGTAAAAAAGGAGAAATTGTTATGCTTAAAAAATTGTTGGACTTGGCCTTGATGTTTCCATTACTCTGTGGAACAAGTGCAGTAAATTCTTCGGTTTAACGATGGCGAAAAGATACTGATGACAAGATAAAAGCAGTTGGCCTTATTTTATGCGGACTAAATTGAAGCTAGGAGAATTTATTATGTACAAAAAAATTATAAGTTTAGGAATGTCATTTTTGATGTTATTTGAAATTTGCACAGTTAACACATTTGCTAAAGGTGGTGATGGAGATTTTAAAAGTGTAGAAGACAGAAATACAGAGAAAGAAAGACATAATTTTTACTGCGAAAGCTCACCTAAAAATGAATGCGGAAGACCTGAAGACGTAGAGTGCGTTATAGAAGATGCTTTGGCAGATTTTGTAACGAAGGCAAAGGCGACCTTACCTTTAAACGGGATAGGAGAAAAATGTGAAACAGATGTCTATTTGTGGAAGTATAATGGTTTGACTGGGCTAGTAAGTAGTTTCGAAAAATGGCTAAGAAATGCAAAGAAAAGATCAGTTAAAGGTCAGTTTGTAGCAAATTTTATTCAAGAAACAGATAAATTGTTTAGTTTAAAATCCAAAGAAGATGCTGTAGAAATTATTAATAGATGGGTAAAAGACTCTAATTATTCAAAACCTTTTATAGACAGCATAAGGGATGATCTAAAAGACTGGGTGAAGAAATGCAAAGCATATGAAAATGACGTCTCCGCGGATGTAGGAGAAATGTTATTAGGCGGTAGTATTGGTGCGGCAATGGGAGGTGCTGGTGGAGCTGGAATCGGTGGTCTGGGAGGTGTGATAGCTGGAGCTGGTGCCGCTGCCGGAGGTGGAGCTGCTGCAGGCATAGGAACAGCAGCCGTTGCTGCAGAAGCCGCTCCCTTGCTTGCCGGAGGTGGAGCTGCCGCGGGAGCAGGTGTGGTTGCAGGAGCTGGCGCAGTAGCATTGGTACCGTTAGTAGCCTTTGCTGCACTGACAGGAGCCATAATAGTTGGAGCTGGCGGAGTATATTATGGTTATCGTTCTAGTAAAGAAAGGAAACTTAACAAAAAGGCTCTCGAGGCACTAAAAAAATCTGCTAAGCAAAAAAGAAAATGGGATGTTTATTCTTGGGCTCTTGAAAATATTTTTAGGGCAATAAATAATAACGAATGGGTTGACAATGATTTATTGCTGGCGGAATTAAACTATGGAAAAGACTCACCATACGCGATGACCAATTTTATAAATGTTGGGGCAGAAGTGCCTAAAAATGTAACCGCAATATTCAAAAATCTTTTTTCAGAACTTTCGGAACTTATAAATAACACTGCAAAATATCATAATAAAGAGGAGCTATAATTATGAAAATCAAAAAAATTTTATCTGTATTTTTAAGCATACTTTTATTTTTGAACCCGATTTTAACAGAGAATTCAAGTGCTATAGACCAAAAAACTAAAGAAGAGTATTTTTTAAAACATTGCCCTAAAAAGAATTCAAAGGGTGGTTATGTATATGACTCATGTGCATGGAAAGAAGCAGAGGAAGCTCTTTTAAGCGGCACAGATTACGTGATTATGAGAGACCAGGGGCCATATGGAACCGAAGATTTATATTTCTTTTCATTTAGGGCTCTTGATAAAATCCTTGATGAGCTAGGTTTAGACCCTAGTGAAGATAAGCTACGTGAAGAATGGCAAAATCTCGAAAAGGAGAGAACTTCCTATTTTTCAACTTCGAAAAATATATTAAGAGTTGGCATAGGTAGCTTAATTGGTGCATTAGGTGGAAATGGGTTATATCGTTTAGCACGCTCAGAACGCAAAAAACATCATAAAGATAGAATACAGTCTCTAAGAAGCCCAGTTAGAATTATATCTAAGTTGGGCGTTGGTGCAATGAGACTTATAGGTGCAGCATGTGTGGGTCTGATAACATCAATTCTTTTAAAAATAAAACATGACATTGCTGAAAAAAAAGAATATGAAATTTTTGATAAAGAATATAAAATTTACAAACTAAATAATAAGAAGGCAGATGCGTTGAACCTTATGTTGCATTGGATTAAAAATTCTAACTATTCGTTAGAAGATAAAACAATTTTTTTTGCAGAGACAGCACCAAAACAAATATGGGAGGCTTACCCAATAAATTTAGAAAGTTTGAATTACACGGAAGAAGAAAGAGCTTCTTTCCCGGAGAAATTTAAAAAATTAGTACAAGACATAGAGAAGAACTTGGGTCGCAGATTAGAAAAATAATAGCAATAAAAAGGAGCGAAGGGAAATGAAAATAAAACGAATAATATCGCTTTTAATTTCGCTTAGCTTTATCTTCTCAATGCCTATATTTACCGTCTCAAAATGTTCTGCACTCGATATGACGCACGATTACTATGAAGAACGTAAATTACTAAAAGATAAAATGGTTTATTTAACATGCAAAGACCATGAAGATGACGAATGCGAAAAATATTTAATTAGATATGAGCAGGCTCCAGTGATTATCGAACGTCTTAAAGAATTAATAAAAGAGAATAATTATAAAAATACAAAAGAAGTTACTCAGAAGATTGGAATCGGAGCGACCGGTTTAGCCGGTGCTGGTCTAGGACTTTACTTTTGCCCACTTCCAACGATTGCGGCTACAATGATTACAACGTTAGGTCTTTCAATTACCTGCGCTGTACATAAAGAGATTATAGAGCCATCGGGAGAGGCTATCGGAATTATAATTGCTCCAGGCAAAAAAGGGTTCACGGCCTGTGCAGTGTCTTTTTTGGCAAAACAAATAATAAAGGTTAAAAACTGGTTTTCTAGGAATGATCCAACTGTTAATACAGATAAGGGTTTGGTTGGTAATGTACTAAATATTTTGTGTGGAGATGCTACGAAGGAAAACCAAAATTACGGTTTGTTAGAAGGTGTTAGGAGACTAACCTTTGGAAATGTAACTAGTAAAAGTGACTTGAAGAAAATAAAAAAGCACGAACTTTATAGCAGAATGCTAAAAGATCTTTATGCTCAGATACAAAACGGCGATTTTAAAGATAATAACATAATAGTATTGTCTACGGACTTTACAGATTTAGACAATGTGCAAGGAAAAATTAAATTTTCTAAAACGAAGAAAAAGATAACATATAATGAACCTTTAGAAACATATTTTGAGGGCATATAAAAATTTCGGAAAAAGGATCTCCAGTTTGGACTAACGGAGATCCTGATTTTATTTCAAAGGCTTAACCCTATTTTTTCTTAACGCCATTCAATGTCTCGTGATATATTTAATGCCTTTTCTGCGATGCCTTTGTAGCATTTTTCAATGTAACCTTATTCAATTATTATCTGATTTCATATTTTTTAATGCATACTCACAGCATTGGAGAACAAGTAAGTTAAAAGAGATTCCATTTTCAGAGGAGATTTTATTCAATTTTTCAAACAAGTCGTCTGTAAAACGAATAGTTCTTGGTAAATTAGCATTCTTAAATTTATTATCTATTTCAAACATAATGGCACCTCTTTAATAACTATCTATGAAGTAAATTTTAACATTATAATTGTTTACAAAATATAACCAATTATGATACTATAGTTATAACCTTAATGAGGTGATATTTTGAACAATAAAGTCTGCTGTTTTGTATCGAATATTCAAAAAATTGACATTGAAGAAATCAAACCAAGATTGAAAAAAGAAATAAAAAATCTAATAAAAAAGTGCAATGTTGCAGAGTTTTATGTTGGAGCCGAAAGTAATTTTGATAAGGTTTGTATTGATTGCCTTCAAGATTTAAAGATGGAATTTTCTAATATAAGACTGAATTTAGTTTTATCCGATGTTTTACCGGAAATTCAGACGGACAAAGAATTTTTCAAGATTTTTAATGAGGTAATTCAATTGAATTTTGAGAAGATTTCTGCGCAATTTGTAAGATTAAGTCAGTTTGATTGGCTGATTGAAAAGTCAAATTATTTAATTTCCTATTTAGAAAATAAAACAGGAAAAAATCCGGAAATAATGGTCAGAAATCTAGAGGAAAAGGACTT